>NZ_BAAIYG010000021.1:0-85030 GCF_057543335.1 Brevibacillus sp. YAE8 | reverse complement strand
GCAATGAGATGCCCTCATCTTGAAGGCTGTTCAAAACAGAAATGGACTGCGAACGCTTAGTCATTCAAGAATCCCACCCGTACACCGCAAGGTGGAAGGCTTGCGGCTTTAGCCGTGGGAGTCTCAACTGTAAAATACACACTTTAAAAGTCGAGTCAGCTTGTAGGCTGGCACCGCTTCTGGTACGATACTTGAAGTGCTGCTCCTATGATGTTGGAGGTTTTATGAAACATAACAAAAGTATTTTGAAAAAAACAACTGTCGTCGACTTCAAGCAAGATGCCGCTTTTTTTGTCGACCGGGGAATGCGCTTTTTGAACCGGTACGACTATGAAAAAGCACTGCGGTCGTTTCGGCGCGCCGTTGAGATGGAGCCTGCCAATGTGGAATGCCATTGCCACCTGGCCAGTGCCCTCGCCGAAACCGGACAGTTTGAAGCATCGAATGAAGTCCTGTACGAGATTATAGAAAAATGGGACCCGTCCATGGTAGAAGTGTACTTCTACATGGCGAACAACTACGCCAATCTGGAAGACTACCAGATGGCAGAAGAAATGGCCGTCCGTTATCTGCAAGAGGCGGGCAACGGGCATTACCGCGAGGAAGCGGAAGAACTGCTCGATTACATTTACTTCGAGCTGGACTTGCCGCCGCGCCACTTCCAGCCGAGTGAAAACGAGGATGTGTACAGCAAGCATGAGCGTGCACGCCGCAGTCTGGAGGAAGGCCGCTTCCTGGAAGCGCTGGATATATTGAAAGAAATCGTGGAAGCCGACCCCGACTTTTTGCCGGCCTGGAACAACTTGTCGCTCGCCTATTACTATGTGGGCGATTTCCAAAAAGCGATGGAGACGATCGACAAGACGCTGGAGAAGGAGCACGGCAACTTGCATGCGCTGTGCAACCTCGCCGTTTTGCTCTCCCATCACAACCATACAGTAGAACTGCTGGCGTTGATGGACATGCTAAAAAAGGTCGTTCCGTTTCACCCGGAAAACACGTACAAGCTGGCAACGACCATGGGAGTGCTTGGACAGCATGACGAGGCGTACTTCCACTACCAGCGGATGCTGCGGGCGGGCCGTCCGCACGAAGCCTGCACCTACCACTATGCGGCGATCTCCGCGTACTTGAGCGGGCGAAAAGACCAGGCTTTGCGCTGGTGGCAAAAAGCCAAGCAGATGGACCCGGAATCCGGAATTGCCGACCAGTACATCCAGATGGTAAAAAACGAGCAAGAAGGGGAAACTATAAAGCCGATTCCGTACCAGTACAACCCGCCGCAACGCGACGTGTCCTGGGAAAAGGCGCCGTTTACCGGAGTAGAGGACTTCAAAAACGATCCGATGATTCGCGCATCGCTTTTGTGGGCCTTGCAGCATGGACGCGACGAAGTCAAATTTGCCGTTCTGCAAACTTTGTCGTTGATTGGCGATGATGAGGCCGAGCACGCTGTTCGCCAATTTTACTACCAGACCGACAATCCCCAACTGCAAAAGCTGGCTCTGCTGGCGCTGGCAGACATGGGAGCGGCCATGCCCGAGGATGCGCCCAAATCGGCTGTAAAAGGGCACCAAAGCAGTGCCGTTCAGGCTGAGATGAGCGTAGAAGAAGGGATTCACCGCTACCTGCTCGCAGAAGGACAGCAAGAGGCCGGAGAATGGTGCCTGCGCGTCTGGGAAAAGCATCAGAAATACGCACAAAGCCAAGTACAAGTGCGGAAAGCAGTTGCATGGATCGCTGCATTAGAATATGTATACGGAACAATAGGGAACAACAAAAAATCGCAAGCGTATCTGGCCGAGAAATACGGGATCTCCACGGCAACCGTAGCAAAATGCGTCAAAGTATTGTCGACACTTGATTTTAAATAGATTATTACATTATAATAATTTTAAATAAAAGAAGCGTGTCAGACGAGGAGGCAACAGATATGAGCGAGCAAAAAGTTTATGACGTTATCATCGCCGGAGCCGGCCCTGCTGGTATGACGGCTGCTGTATATACTTCCCGCGCCAACATGAGCACTCTGATGCTGGAGAGAGGTATTCCTGGCGGCCAGATGGCCAATACGGAGGAAATCGAAAACTATCCAGGCTTCACTTCCATTCTCGGTCCTGACCTCTCCACCAAAATGTTCGAGCATGCGCAGCAGTTCGGTGCAGAGTACGCCTACGGCGAGATCAAGGAAATTCGCGATGAAGAACCGTACAAACGCGTAATCACTGGGGACAAGGAATACTTGGCCAAAGCGGTAATCGTTGCAACAGGTGCCGAGCATCGCTTGCTCGGAGTGCCAGGGGAAAAAGAGCTGTCCGGCCGTGGCGTTTCCTACTGCGCTGTGTGCGATGGCGCTTTCTTCCGCAACAAAGAGCTGGTTGTCGTAGGCGGCGGCGACTCCGCGGTAGAGGAAGCCGTTTTCCTTACCCGCTTCGCTTCCAAAGTGACGATCGTCCACCGTCGCGATCAGTTCCGCGCGCAAAAAATCTTGCAAAAACGCGCTTTTGAAAACGAAAAGATCGAAGTGATCTGGGATTCCGCTGTAAAAGAAATTCGCGGAGAAGGCAAAGTGCAGTCCGTCCTCCTGGAAAACACCAAGACTGGCGAGCAGCGAGAGTTTGCGACAGACGGCGTGTTCATCTACGTAGGTATGGACCCGTTGACTGAAAGCGTGCGTTCGTTGGGCATTACCAATGACGCAGGGTACATCCTCACCGACGAAAAAATGCACACCAAAGTAAAAGGCGTGTTCGCAGCCGGTGACGTTCGGGAAAAAATGCTGCGCCAGGTCGTGACAGCAACCGGAGACGGTTCCATTGCGGCCCAATCGGCTCAACACTACGTGGAAGAGCTGAACGAAAAGCTAAAGGAACAAAATGTCACAATCTCTTAACGTGCTTGTAACATGAGTGAAATAATTCAAGGGTAAGATAAAGACAATGAATTGACCCCCTTATCTATATAAACATTGTTGCGTGGCTGGCATTTCAGTCGCGCATCTTTTTTTGTCCAAAAACAGCTTGTTCGCGAGCTGAAACGAAAGCTGGGAAAAGTGGGGAAGCGCCCAAAAAGGTGCGAATAGGGGCGCGAGTATGGTATGCTATTGTCAGAATCGTAGGAGGCGAGTTGCGTGACGGAATTGGGAAACGACAAGGCCATTAATCTCCTGATTATTACCGGAATGTCAGGTGCGGGAAAAACAGTTGCTGTACAAAGCTTGGAGGACCTGGGTTATTTTTGCGTTGACAACCTGCCCCCAGTACTGATTCCCAAATTTGCCGAGTTGGTCAAACAGTCTGGCGGGAGTATTGAGCGTGTCGCTTTGGTGATCGACTTGCGTGGACGGGAGTTTTTCGAAAGTCTCTCCGTGACGATCGAGAGCCTGGATCAGATGGAGGGATTGTCGTATCACATCCTCTACCTCGATGCGAACGACCAAACGCTGGTTTCCCGTTACAAGGAAACTCGTCGCAGACATCCGCTTTCACCGAACGGTTCCCCTCTGGAAGGAATTCATGCTGAGCGCCGTCTGTTGCAGGAAATGAAGGGCTGGGCGCATCAGATTATCGATACGAGTCAAATGAAGCCAGCGCAGCTTCGGGAAAAAATCATCAACCAATACGCACAACAAGGATCACCCCTTACGATCAATGTATTGTCGTTTGGCTTTAAATACGGTACGCCGATTGACGCGGACTTGATGTTTGATGTCCGGTTTTTGCCGAATCCGCATTATGTAGACGAGTTGCGGCCCAAGACCGGATGCGATCCAGAGGTGGCTGATTACGTGATGAAGCACAAGGAAACCAAAGAGTTCATCGAGAAGCTGACGGACTTTTTGGCGTACACCTTGCCTCATTACCAGCGCGAAGGCAAAAGCCAGCTTGTGATCGGAATCGGCTGTACGGGCGGAAAACACCGCTCGGTCGCGATTGCAGAGCATCTGGGCCAGACCTTCGGAAAAGATTTTACCATCCGCGTCAGTCATCGAGACATGGAAAAGAACAAGTGAGCATAGGATGGCAGGAAGAAAAACGTTAGGTCATCCGCAAGAGAACGCCACCTGTTTATTTGTATCAGAAATAATGAGGTGACATATGCCTACTAAGGGAATGGGGAGGCTGCAGTCAAGGCCATTACGAATTGTCGTCATTGGCGGAGGAACGGGTCTGTCCGTCCTTTTGCGCGGTTTGAAGCATGAGCCGGTGCATATTACAGCGATTGTAACCGTAGCAGACGATGGGGGAAGCTCGGGACGTCTGCGCGAGGAAATGGATATGCTGCCGCCCGGAGATATTCGCAATGTGCTGACTGCTTTGGCCGATACGGAGCCGTTGATGGAAAAAGTCATGCAGTACCGTTTTTCCTCAGGCACGGGATTAGCAGGGCATAATTTGGGAAATCTATTACTTGCCGCAATGAACGAAATCACGGGAGATTTTGTCACCGCAGTCAAAACATTGAGCGGAGTTTTGGCGGTGCGTGGAGATGTGCTGCCTGCGTCCACGCAATCCATTCGTCTGAAAGCCGAAATGACGGATGGCTCAATCGTGATCGGAGAATCCCAAATACCGCTGACAGGCAAGGAAATCAGACGGGTTTTCCTTGATCCGGCAGACGCTGTGCCGCTGAGCGAGGCGCTTTTGGCCATTGCTGAGGCGGATGCCATTTTGATTGGACCGGGCAGTTTGTACACGAGCATACTGCCCAATTTGCTGGTGCGCGGTCTGTTTGCTGCGATCAAGCGCTCAACGGCCCCGAAGATTTATATTTGCAACGTAATGACACAGCCAGGAGAGACGGACGGTTTCACCGCCTCGAAGCATGTGCAGGTCATGTACGATCATGTAAAAGAATCATTTCTGGATACGATCATTGTCAATTCAGCCGAGCTGCCGAACCACGTGTTGGAAAAATACGCGGAGAAAGGAGCGGCTCCTGTCCCCTGTGACCTGAAAAAGCTGCGTCAGCTCGGCTTGCATATTGTCGCAAAGCCGTTGGTTACATTTGAGGATGGTTACCTGCGTCACGATGCGCATGCCGTGAGCAAGCAAGTCGTTTCACTCGTCAAGCGCAGACGGAGGGTGCTGAAGATAGAGAAGGAGTAGTGAGGTTCGATGTCATTCGCCGCGCATACCAAAAAAGAACTGACCATGATGGAGGGCGCCGACTGCTGTAGCAAGGCCGAATTGTCTGCCTTGATCCGTATGAACGGGAGCTTGCAGTTCGGAGCAGGACGCCTGGTGCTGGATGTGACGACGGAAAATGCGGCGATTGCCAGAAGGATTTACACCTTGATTAAAAAGCTGTTTCAGACGCACTGCGAGCTGCTCGTTCGCAAAAAGATGCGGCTGAAAAAGAACAACGTCTACATCGTGCGAATACCTAACCAGGCCAATGAAATTTTGCAAGACCTGGCGATCATGGACAGCAGCCTGTCGTTCGTACCCGGGATCGCTCCCGAGATTGTGAAAAAGTCGTGCTGCCGGGCTGCCTACCTGCGCGGTGCTTTTCTGGCAGGCGGTTCGGTCAACCATCCGGAGGCATCCAGCTATCATCTGGAGATATTCACCTCCTATCAGGATTTTTGCGAAGCATTGACCAAGATCGCCAATCGGTATAAACTAAATGCCAAGTGCATCGAGCGGAAAAAGGGGTACGTCCTCTACATTAAAGAAGGCGAGAAAATCACGGAGTTTTTGAGCCTGATCGGAGCACACCAGGCTCTGTTGTATTTTGAGGACGTCCGGATCGTAAAGGACATGCGCAACTCTGTGAACCGTTTGCACAATTGCGAGATTGCCAACATCAACAAAACGGTAAACGCTGCCACAAGACAAATGGAAAACATTCAGCTCATCGACCAGGAAATCGGGCTGGAGAACTTGCCCAGACGTCTGCGTGAGGTAGCCGAACTTCGTGTGGCACACCCCGACATCAATTTGAAAGAACTGGGGGAAATGGTCCCAAGCGGAGTTGTCAGCAAATCGGGAATTAATCACCGCTTGCGAAAAATTAACGAAATCGCTGACAAAATACGTGAAAAACAAAATCTTTCGTTGTAGATGCATGATATACTAAAGGATAATAGTCTACAAGGTTAGGAGGTCCATTCATGGTTCAACAGCAGGTTGTGGTTCAGTTGAAGACCGGTTTGCAGGCTCGTCCGGCTGCCTTTTTCGTACAAGAGGCCAACCGTTTTGTATCGGAAGTATTCGTAGAAAAAGGCAACAAAAAGGTCAACGCGAAAAGCATCATGGGTATCATGAGCCTCGCCATCAGCTCGGGAACGGAGATTACCATCTTGGCAGAAGGGCCGGATGCCTCCCAGGCAGTTTCGAGCCTTTCCAATCTGGTAAGCAAAGAAGAGTAGAAAACGATGGACGAAAGACACTGTCCCTTAATCGGGGGTGTCTTTTTTTGCGTCCATGCATCATTTTGCGTGGCGCAGGGTATTGCTAAACAATGTAGAGCGCAATAAAGGAGGAATGACTCATGAGCAATCGTGACACGTGTCGGGATAGCTGCAACGAAGGTCGGGATGCATACGACATGGACATCGACCGGATGATAAATGAAGGACTTGGCGGCGGAATCGTTTCCGATCAGAACGGCTTGATCGAGGAAACGAGCGTGGATACGATGACAGGGGCAAGCTCCGCGCAGCAAGCCTTAGACGACGAGCGATAAGAGGGAAGAACCTATGGATCTGACAAGAGCGCAGGCTATTCTTTATTCTCCTGAAAAAATCAAGGTAGAATACCAAGGCGAGTCGGTGTGGATCGATGCAGTCGACGAGAAGACGTCTACCGCGCGCATTCATCAGGAAAGAAACCCCGGCAACAGCTTGACTGTGTACGTCAGTCAGTTGGAAGAAGTCTAAGTCTACCCTCGCAAACGAAACAAAAGCGTAGCTGGCAAGCCGAGCGCGGGACGTCCTGGCGTTTTCACGGCTGCTTTGTCAGCGAATGATAAGGGCGTGCCGACAGGGGACCACCGAGGCACATACAGCGCCCTATAAAAAAACACTCGTGCCAACAATTCGATGGGCACGAGTGTTTTTTGACGCAGACGTTACTTTTTCGAAGAAGGCTCGGAAGTAATGACTTTGTCGATCAATCCGTACTCTACTGCTTCTTGGGCAGAGAGGAAGTTGTCGCGATCCGTATCCTTCTGGATGCGCTCCAGCGGCTGTCCTGTACGCTCAGCCAGGATGGTGTTCAGGTGGTCGCGCATTTTCAAAATGCGTTTCGCCGCGATTTCGATATCGCTTGCCTGACCTTGTGCACCGCCCAATGGCTGGTGAATCATCACTTCGCTGTTTGGCAGCGCATAGCGTTTGCCTTTTGTTCCGGCAGCGAGCAGGAAAGCGCCCATCGAAGCGGCCATTCCGATACAAATGGTGGAGACGTCTGGCTTGATGAAGTGCATCGTATCGTAAATCGCCATTCCGGCAGTGATGGAACCGCCAGGACTGTTTATGTACAGATGAATGTCTTTCTCCGGATCTTCCGCCTGAAGGAACAACAGTTGGGCCACCACAATGTTGGCTACCGTGTCATTGATGGGGGTTCCCAGAAAGATGATGCGGTCTTTGAGCAGGCGCGAATAAATATCGTAAGCACGTTCACCGCGGTTGGTCTGTTCAATGACAGTTGGAATCAAATTCATGTGCATCTCGTCTTCCTCCTCTCTTTGTAAGATTATCATACACAAAAGGTCAATGAAGGTCAAACACATAAGTGCACGCCCTCACTACCATGTTTGCCATTTTGCCTCTCCCTAAACCTATGGCAAAAGGAAAGCATTCATTCTTCTTCCGCGTCGTCTGCTTCCGTCAGGTCGACAGCCAGCTTGAGCGTCGCCTTCATCTTTTTCCCCTTGATGATCGTATATTCCTCCACCTGCTTGGCCGAAAGCTGATTGATGGCCTCTGCCAGCTCCTGCTGATTTTTGTACGGCTGGATGGTCAGCAAACATTCTTCATCGCTGGCTTCCTGGTAAATCAGAAAAAAACGATCGCTCGCCATGAGAGCTTCCTCCGTTCAAGCAAAGTTATCCACAGTTTTATCAACAGGTTGTGCACAAAAACATTTGTTCGCGGGATATCACGCCTGATTTCCATAGTTTTGGCATATTTGGCGTCTCGTTAACATAGGAAAAGTATGGAATGAAAAAGAGGAAAAAGCAGATATGTGTAGAAAATGATAAAATTGGAATTCATTTCATAAAAATCGAGGGGTGTTTAGTATGCTTCGCAAGTTTTCCACATTGATGCTTACAGCCGCTTTGCTGACAGGAAGTGTTGCAGCGACTGCTGCTTTTGCCCAACAGGCACCTGCACAGCAACAACTGAAAATCAAAGTTGAGCTGAATGGCAAAGAGCTGCCGTTTCCTCAAGACATCGTAACTGAAAACGGAGTGGCTTATGTAAACGCAAGTACGTTGGCATTGGCACTCGGAGGCGCAGCAGCATGGGATACCATGACCAAATCGCTTCTGGTTTCCAAAGATAACAAGTACGGCCTGCGCATGTATGAAAACAGCACGTTTGCTTACAAAAACGGCAAGGAAATCCGCGTGCCGAACCCGCCGCGTGCAACTACCGGAGCTGTGCTGGTACCATTGGTGTACATCGCACAAGAGCTGAGTGCCAAAGTGACTTACGATGCGAAAACACTCACCTACAAGCTGACAACCGAGATCAATTCGTAACCTTTTGGATGATTCCTCCGTTGTGATTGCCTTCGCGCTTCTCGTATAATAGAGAAAAAGCAGGCGCAATCGAGAGGGGACTTACACTCATGCAAGGAACCACGTTTGCCAGTGTAGCGATGCTGGTTGGCTTTGTAGTATTGGCCATATACGTTACGTGCAAAGCGTATTCCCAAAAATACAAAGAGTAATAATATTTTTCCATAAAAACGACCACTCTTGCGGGATGTGGTTGTTTTTATTTAATTTTCTGAAAATATACTGTACGGAAATATAAACCAAGGTAATAAAACAGGAGAAATATTATCATTTCTATTGCAAATTTTCTAAAATATCCTACAATGAAAGAGTGCATCATAGTTTGTTCGTAAATAAAGAGGGGGATGTTTTGCTATGAAAAAACAGAAATCACTGTCAATTCTGGCTGCTACGGTAGCACTGGGGACATTGCTTGCAGGTTGCGGCGGCGGTCAATCCAGCGCCCCACAATCGAACAGCGGAGGCGGAAGCACCAGTGGCGGCGGAGCAGGGGAGAAGCTGGTTATCGCCGTAGTCGGTCCGATGTCCGGCCAATATTCCGATTATGGAAGCACAGCCAAAGCAGGTGCGGAATACGCCCTGAAGGAAAAGCAGGAGGCGTTCAAGGCGCTCGGCTTTGACGTACAGCTTTCCGCACAAGACGACCAGGCTGACCCGAAACAAGGGGTAGCCGTCGCCCAAATGTTGATTTCCAACCCTGATGTGGTAGGTGTCGTCGGCCACGCAACAACTGGTGCCTCGATTACTGCCGCTGCCCAATACGATCAAGAAAAGCTCGTGATGGTATCTCCATCCGCAACAGGTTCTGACCTGACTGAGCAAGGCAAAAAGATCGTACACCGCATCTGTGCGCGTGATGACCAGCAAGGCTCCAAGGCAGCCATCTACGCGAAAAACCAGCTCGGTGTAAAATCGGCGTTCATCATGCACGACAAGGCTGCTTACGGCCAAGGTCTTGCGGAAGAAGTGAAAAAGCAGTTTGAAGCAGACGGCGTGCAAATCGTCGGCTTCGAAGGCGTAACCGCAGGCGAGAAAGATTACAGCGCGGTCATCAACCAGATCGTGTCGAAAAATCCGGAAATGATCTACTTCGGCGGCTACTACTCCGATGCTGGTATCATCGTCAAGCAGGCGCGCGAAAAAGGCTTCAAAGGCATCTTCATGGGTGGAGACGGCTACGACTCCGCTGACCTGGTGAAAATCGCCGGCGCTGAAAATGCGAACAACGTCGTCTTCACCTCGACTGTCGGTGACGTAGGCGCTACAGAAGAAGGCAAGAAATGGATCGAAGACTTCGAAAAATCGACTGGCAACAAAGTGGGGATCTTCACATCTTTCGGTTATGATTCCATGGGCGTAATGCTCAACGGTCTGGAAGAAGCGATCAAAGCGAACGGCGGCAAAAAGCCAACCCGTGAGCAAGTGCTGGAAGCCGTGCACAAAACAAAAGACTACAAAGGCAAATTCGTAAACGTGACCTTCAACGACAAAGGCGACAACGAGTTCGCGTCCGTCTACGTGTACAAATACGAAGACGGGAAAAAAGTTTACATCGGCGAAGCGAAGTAATCGGTCGGTAGGAACGAGCCGTTTGGGACATACTACGTTTGGCACGAAGACCAGCTAGAAGGAGGCATTCGCATGTCAAACAATCGCAATACGAAAAACGGCGGCAATCAAGGGCACAGCAGCAAGACCCAGGATACCCAGAAGCAAAAGTCCGAACGAGATCGCAACCTGAACAAGCAAGACCCGCAATAAGCGAAAAGCAAAAAGCCCACCCAAGCGAGCTTGACGCTCCTGGGTGGGCTTTTGCGATCTTACCAGATTCCTTGCTTGCTCGGCAGCCGTTTTTCCGGGTGGCCGTAGCCTTGGTGCTTGCGGCTTCTCAGATTTTTCGCCTGCGATTCGCGAATTTTGGCGACGAACTCGCTCGTGCTCATTTTGGTAAAGTCCATAGGGCACCTCCATCTTCCACGCTGTTTGGCTTGACGCCTTTTTAGGATGGCCCTTTTTGCTCGTGCGCAATCGGGAGCGTAATTTTTACAGTCGTGCCCTCATTGCGTTTGCTGGCGATTTCCAGGTGGCCTCCGTGGTCTTTGATGATTTTGCTGCTAATCATCAGGCCCAGGCCGGTTCCGTTTTCCTTTGTAGTGAAAAAAGGATCGCCCAGCTTCGGAATCAGCTCTTCCGGTATTCCGCAGCCGTTGTCCGCGATCGTAATCAGTACCTCCTGATCGGCCTTTGCGCTGGTGGCTAGCATGATCTCGCCGTGTCCGTCAATCGCTTCGAGCGCATTTTTGACGATGTTGATAAACACTTGCTTCAACTGGTTTTCTTCGCCGGAAATAACGGGGGCATACTCAAAAGACGTGTGAATCGGAATGTTTTTCAGGTTCGATTCCGATGCCAGCAAGGTCAAGACGTTTTCCAGCAAGGAGACGAGGGAAAGCGACTTGATCTGGACGTTGTGCGGCTTGGAAAGCACGAGCAGCTCGCTGACGATGAAGTTGATCCGGTCCAGCTCCGAGAGCATGATGTCCGCGTACATTTGTTGCTCGCTCAGCGTCGGCTTCAAAAGCTGGATAAAGCCTTTCAGCGAAGTGAGCGGATTGCGAATCTCGTGCGCGATGCCCGCGGCCAGCTCGCCGATCACCGAGAGCTTCTCGGCCTGGCGGAGCAGCAGCTCGTTGTTGCGGCGCTCGGTAATGTCGCGGGACACGATGATAAAGCCGTCGCACTCGCCGCAGTCGGTCAAAATCGGCGCGCCTTTTGCCTCCAGAACGATCCAGTCGCCATGCGCGCTCCGGTAGCGAAATTCGCAGGTGCGAGGCTCCAGCGTCCGGACCAGATCGTGAAATTGCTCGCGGACACGCTCGACGTCTTCCGGGTGAACGCATTGGAAGCACATTGGCCCGGCGTGCTGGCTCGTCCCTGTGACCCGCTCATAGGAAGGCGAGAGGTGCACGATCTCGCCATGCTTGTCGGTAATCAAAATCAAATCGTCGGTATGCTCGGCAATGATTTTGCTTTCCTTTTTGATGCGGGACAAAGCCGCCTCGGAAACTTTGCGTTCCGTGACGTTGCGGGACACAAACATGATGTTTTTGACGGTCCCGTCTTCCTGGACCATGGGAATGCCGCGCGTCTCGAAGGAGATCCACGCGCCGTTTTTATGCCGGTAACGAAGCTCGAGGAAGACGGGCTGTTTGGTTTGGAAAATTTCCCGCTGTTTGGCCAGGAGCAGAGGGAAGTCTTCGGGATGAGTGATTTCCAGGCTGCCCGGAGAGACGAGCTCGGCAGGCGAGTAGCCGAGCTGCTGCTCGATGGATGGAGAGACGTATATCCGCTGCAGCGTCTCGTCGAAAATCGTCACAAGGTCCTGGGTATGGTCAATCAACAGCCGATACTTGGTTTCGGTCTGGCGCAGCGCTTTTTCGATCCGCTTGCGGTCGGAGATATCGCGCGTGACGCAGGAGGCCGCGATAATGGTGCCATTTTCGTCCCGGATGGGGGTTGCGGACAGCGTAACTTCTACGAGTGTCCCGTCTTTGCGCTTTCGCACCGTCTCGTAGTTGGTCAAATGAACGCCCATGCTCCTGACGGCGTCAAACAGTTGTCTCGTTTCGTTGACGAGCTCGTCCGGGATAAAACAGTACGGAGAAGCGTCAAGCTCCTCCAGCGACCACCCGTAATATTGCTCAAACGCTTGATTGACCAGCACGATGCGGTTGTCCATGTTGCTGATGGAGATGGCATCTGTCGTATAGTGAAAAAACGCTTTCAAAATCTGGTCGGGAAAGAGGAGACTCGTCATCTGGCGCGGAACATGCTTCTTTTTCCACGTAAACGTGGGCTTTAGCTGATCTGTCATAAAAATCCTGCCTTGCGGTTCAATTATTTGGATAGTCGTGTCGAGATAGTATTCGTGTTGTTGACGGTGTTTTCCTATCGCCAAAATTAGAATATAGTGGGATTGGCTGGTACTTTATCGTTGGTAAACGGTTGAAGGTTCAAAAGCGCCGAAAAAATAGGCTATAATGTAGGGAGCAAAAACTGGCGGGGGTGTATGCATGAGCACGGGGTTTATCATCGTTCTTGTCCTGACGTTTGTTCTTATCATCGGGGCCACGATTTTGGTTACGAATAAAGCTTATTCCCGGAAACCGGAGCAGATTGATCCGCTGCCGGGGAAAGACGCGGCGAGCAAAGAGCTGGATCAGTAGAGCGGAAAAAATCAAGCCTGCGGCGAGGATGGCGCTGCGTAGGCTTTTTTGGCGCGAAAAACAGGGCTGTAAACAGAAAAAAGACTGGAATGCATCCAGTCTTTTTCGTATGGTACGCCTGAAGGGAATCGAACCCCCGCACATGGTTCCGGAGACCATTGCTCTATCCACTGAGCTACAGGCGTGCAATATAATGGGTGACACTAATTAATTATAAGTCATCCACGGGGAAAAATGCAAACGAAAAACGAGATTTTGTGTGATTTTTTTTCATGAGTGTGAACAGGAAGCAATCTCAATTTTTTGTGTACGCTCTTCAAAAATTGGCAGGAAAATTGCAAGAGAGAACGAATATAATGAAAATTAAAGAGACATTCGCAAGAAGCAGTGGGAAGGGGGCGAGCTTCATGAACATGGGATTGGGTTTGTATCAGGAACAGACGCTGAAACTTGTGATGACGCCGGAGTTGCGTCAGGCCATTACTATATTGCAATACTCTGCTGTTGATCTGATCTCCTATTTGCAGGATCAGGCCAACGAAAATCCTGTATTTGACCTGGAAGTGGCAGCGGAAGTGGCTACGGCAAAAGCAGAAAAGCCGGCGCCGGAAATCGACTGGAAGGAAATCGTCGGAAACCGCGCGACAGGCGATTATTCTCCGGCAAAAAATGAAAGCACTTACAACCCGCTGGATTACGTGCAGCAAGGCAACGAAAACTTGTATGAGCATCTGGAGCGGCAGCTTGGCTATGTAAAAGGCTTCTCGCCTCTGCAAAAGCGAATCGCACTGTTTTTGATCGGAAATTTGGACGAAAAAGGCTATCTGGAAATTACGCTGGAGGAAGCGAGCCGCAATCTCGGGGTAGACGTGCCGGAGATTGAGGATGTGCTGTCGGTGTTGCAGCATTTTGATCCGGTAGGCGTGGCGGCGCGTAGTCTGGAGGAATGTTTGCTCTTGCAGTTGGAGCACCTGGCCCTCGACGACGAAAAGATCGTCCTGGTCGTGCGCAACCATCTGCAAGACCTCGCCGACAACCGCTACCAGCGCATTGCCGACAAAGTGGGCTGCACGCCGCAGGAAGTGCAGACGATGGCGGATTTGGTCCGCACGCTGAATCCAAGGCCCGGCGCCCAGTTTTCCCAGGCGGAGACGAGATACGTCATCCCGGACGTGACGGTGGAAAAGGTCGGGAGCGAGTACGTCGTGCTCGTCAACGATGTGGCGGCGCCGCGTTTGAAAATCAACAGCTTTTATGAGAAAATGCTTAGTCAGCAAAAAAGCCAGGAAGAGGCGAAGCAGTTTATCCACGACAAGCTTAACGCTGCGATGTGGCTGGCGAAAAGCCTGGAACAGCGCCGTCTGACGCTGATGCGCGTCACCCAGGCGATCGTGGACATGCAGCGCGACTTTTTCGACCGCGGCATCCATTACTTGAAGCCGATGACGCAAAAGGAGATCGCCGAGCGGGTCGGCTTGCACGAATCGACGATCAGCCGTGCGACCAGCAACAAATACGTGCAGACTCCGCGGGGCATTTTTGAGCTGAAATACTTCTTTACTTCCGCCCTCACCACTTCCAGCGGGTCTGCGACATCCTCGGAGAGCGTCAAACGCAGAATCAAGGCGTTGATTGAGCAGGAGGATCGCAAGGCGCCGCTGTCTGACCAGAAGCTGGGGGAAATGCTGCTTGCGGAAGGAATCGAAATTTCTCGTCGCACGGTCGCCAAGTACCGCGAAGAAATGCTGATCCCGTCCTCTGCAAAACGAAAGAGGTTTTAAACGACAATGAACAACAAGCAGCTTGAGGTCGTCCTGTACGGACGGAAAAAATGCCATTTGTGCGACGATGTGGAGCTTGCCATCCGCAGTCTGGCGGAAGAGTTTCCGTTGCAACTGCACATCGTGGACATTGAGAGCGACGCACAGCTTCACGAAGAAATGATGCTGGTGATTCCGGTAGTGGCGATCGACGGAGAAGTAGTGTTCCGTTCGATTACGCATGTAGTGACGATCGAGGAGCTGCGGGCTGAGTTTCGGAAGCGCCAGTTGACCAGTTGAATGGAAGAAAAGCTCCCCCTGCCAAGATTGGGCTAGGGGGAGCTTGCATGTTTTTCGCCGATATGCTACATTCAAGGTGTAGCAAGTGATCTTTTTTTGCACCAATCGGGACAAAAAATGTATATATAGGGACAAAAAACGTCCCGATCAATTTTACAGCCAAGGATGTAAGCACATGCGACGATTACTGGAACTGCAGCAAAAGCTGCTGCCTGATCTGACTCAGGTCTTGCGCGAGAGGTATATGCTGCTCCGGTCGATCTACCACTTGCAGCCGATCGGACGCAGAGGGCTTGCGCAAGCGATGAATACGACAGAGCGTATTTTGCGGGCGGAAGTCGAGCTGTTGAAGGAGACAGGGCTGTTGACGGTTACCGCCGCAGGGATGCACCTGAGCGGAGAGGGGCAGCAGGTGCTGGATGACATGGAGCCGCTCGTAGGCGAACTGTTTGGCCTTACAGACTTGGCAGAAGGTCTGCAAAAGAAGCTCGGCATCCCGGAAGTGATCGTGGTGCAGGGCGACGCAGACCAGTCGCCGTGGGTCAAGGATGAGCTGGGGCGCGTAGGAGCGAGAGTGCTGAAGCAAGTCGTTCAGGAGGGAGATATTGTCGCCGTGACAGGCGGCACCTCCATCGCAAGCGTAGCCAACCACTTGACGCCTTCCGCTTCGTTCAAAAATGTGCAGTTTGTGCCCGCACGCGGCGGCCTGGGCGAGAGAGTGGAGCTGCAAGCCAACTCGCTTGCCGCTGCCATGGCTGCAAAGACTGGCGCTACTTACCGGCTGCTTCACGTGCCGGATCGCCTGCATCCGGAAGCCTTGCAGACGCTGCTCAAGGAGCCGCAGGTGCAAGATGTGCTCTCGCTTTTGCGGGATACGCGCATCGTGCTGCACGGCATCGGCGACGCCCTCGCAATGGCTCGCCGCCGCAATTATTCGGAAGAGGAGCTCGCTGATTTGGCAGAAGCCGGGGCGGTGTCTGAGTCCTTCGGCTACTACTTTAATGAAGCGGGCGAAATCGTCCACCGGATGCCGACGATCGGGCTGCAACTGGAGGAAGTGCACAAAGCTGAAACGGTACTCTCCATAGCGGGGGGCGAAAGCAAGGCAAAAGCGATTCTTTCCTTTGCCAAACAATCGTGTCAGAATGTACTCATTACGGATGAAGGGGCTGCAAGAGCCTTGTTGTCCGCACGATTGTAACGGAAGGAAGCTGATCGTATGTCTATGGCGCAGGTTATGCCCATCCTGGCGATGATTGCAGGAATTGTGCTCAGTTTGTCACTCGGTTTTCCGATTGCGCTGGGGATTGTTTTTGCGATCCTGGTCACACTGGTTAGTGTGAGCAAACTGGGCTATTCCTTGAAGCAGCAATTCTCGTTTGGCTGGGAAGGCGTCAAGAAGACGAAGCCGGTTCTCATGATCCTCTTCTTGGTGGGCGTGTTGATTCCGCTTTTGATGATGGGAGGAACCATACCCGCGATCATTTACTACGGGTTGTCCATCGTCAACGTCGACTATTTGTTTGTTCTCTCCTTTTTGCTGACAGGAGCGGTCAGTTGTTTGCTCGGGACCTCTGTTGGCACATTGAGTACCATCGGCCTATCGCTAATGGGGATCGCCCATGCCGCAGGCATTTCGCCAGCGATTGCAGGTGGAGCGCTGATCTCTGGAGCGATGGTGGGAGAGCGATTTTCGCCGATTTCCAGCAGCAGGCTGCTCGTCCTCGCCAATGTCGGGATGACGGAAGCGCAGGACAGACACACAAGGCGTCCTGCTATGCTTGCGACAGGCATATGCGCCGTGCTTTTTCTCGTCATGGACCTGTTTCGCACACAGGCGGGTTCCAGCGAAATGATTCAGATGTATCAAGGGCTGTTAACCAGTCACTTTTCGATTGATTGGCTGCTCATGCTGCCGCTGATTGTCCTGATCGGGTCTTTCGCCCTGCGAGTAAAGGCCGTGACCGCGCTTTTGTACGGAATCGTGGTCAGCGCCGTCATGGTGGGCATTCACGGACAGCTTGACGCCAAGACGTTTTTTTCCGCCATGCTGTACGGATACGAGCTGCACTCGGGCACACCGCTCGATCAGCTTGTGCACGGCGGCGGGATGGTTGCCATTTTGAACGTTCTGCTGCTGATTGTCCTGGCAGGCTTTTTGAACGGCATTTTGAACCAGGCCAACATACTTACTCCGATTGTCGACAAATTGATGGGCAATACGAAAAATCCGACCGTACTGGTAGCAAAAGCGGCAGCGTTGTCACTTTTGGTCGTCATTATCAGTTGCAACCAGACCATTCCGATTCTGGTGCTTGGCTCGACGCTTCTCGAGCGGTTCTCGCAATGGACCGGCGGACGCGAGCTGCTGGGCAAAACGATGCTGGACTCCACGGTTGTCATGCCTGTGCTGATCCCGTGGAACGGCCTGTCGATGGTGATGGCTTTGACGCTCGGCGTTCCTACTGTACAGACGTTGCCCTTCGTGTTTTTCAGCATTGTATTGCCGATTGTCACGATTCTCTCCACCCGAGGCTTTTCGCCGGAAGGTGGGTTTATAGCCACAAAGAATAAAGCTAGCTAACGAGCAGGAGGTTTTTTCTCATGGTAAAAGTAGGGATTAACGGTTTTGGACGAATTGGTCGCAACGTGTTCCGCGCAGCACTCAGCAATCCGAATGTAGAAATCGTAGCCGTAAACGATTTGACTGACGCGCAAACGCTCGCTCATCTGCTCAAATACGATTCCGTGCACGGTGTGCTGGACCTGCCTGTAGAAGCGGGCGAAAACACGCTGATCGTGGGCGGAAAAGAAATCAAGGTTCTCGCTGAGCGCGATCCTGCCCAACTGAAATGGGCCGACTACGGAGTAGAAATCGTCGTTGAGTCTACAGGCCGATTCACCAAGCGCGAAGATGCGGCGAAGCACCTGGAGGGCGGAGCGAAAAAAGTCATCATTTCTGCTCCTGCTACGAATGAAGACATTACGATCGTCATGGGCGTAAACGAGGACAAATACGATCCGGCGAAGCACACCGTCATCTCCAACGCTTCCTGCACAACCAACTGCCTGGCGCCGTTTGCCAAAGTGCTGAACGACAAGTTCGGAATCGTGCGCGGTCTGATGACCACCGTGCATTCCTACACCAACGACCAGCAAATTCTCGACCTGCCGCACAAAGACTTGCGCCGTGCCCGCGCTGCTGCGGAAAACATTATCCCTACCTCCACAGGGGCAGCAAAAGCAGTGGCACTCGTGCTGCCTGAGCTGAAAGGCAAGCTGAACGGCTTCGCGATGCGCGTACCGACTCCAAACGTGTCGGTTGTCGACCTGGTAGCCGAGCTGAAAACCGATGTTACGGTAGAAGAGATCAACAACGCGCTGAAGGAAGCGGCAGAGGGTCCGATGAAAAACATCCTGGGCTACTCCGAAGCTCCGCTCGTCTCTTCCGACTACAACGGCAACCCGGCGTCCTCCACAATCGATGCGCTGTCCACGATGGTCCTGGAAGGAAACATGGTGAAAGTCGTTTCCTGGTACGATAACGAGTGGGGTTATTCCAATCGTGTCGTAGACTTGTGTCATTTTGTTGCACAGCGCGGCTTCTAACACGTAAAATAGAACTGTTGTGAAAAAGGGAGAGCAATCTCCCTTTTCCCATATGTTTTTTCCGAATAAAAAGCCAATGATTTGGGAGGATCGTTCATGAACAAGAAATCTATCCGCGATGTTGAGCTGGCAGGCAAGCGCGTATTTTGCCGTGTCGACTTTAACGTGCCGATGCAGGACGGGAAAATTACCGATGATACTCGCATTCGCGCTGCTGTGCCAACTATCCGTTTCCTGATGGAAAAAGGGGCCAAAGTAATTCTGGCAAGCCATTTTGGCCGTCCGAAGGGGCAAGTAGTGGAAGAGATGCGTCTTACTCCTGTCGCTTCCCACCTGTCTTCGCTTTTGGACAAGGAAGTGCGCAAGCTGGATGATTCCATAGGGGCAGACGTAGAAGCGGCAGTCGGGCGCATGGAAAACGGAGACGTGATCCTGCTCGAAAACGTGCGCTTCCATGCGGGAGAAGAAAAGAACGATCCGGAACTGGCAAAAAGCTTTGCGGCGCTGGCCGATCTGTTTGTCAATGACGCTTTTGGGGCAGCACACCGGGCACACGCTTCCACAGCGGGAATTGCCCAATACATACCGGCTGTAGCGGGGCTGTTGATGGAAAAGGAAATTCGCTTCCTGGGCGGAGCCTTGTCCAAGCCAGAGCGTCCATTTACGGCAATCGTCGGCGGCGCAAAAGTAAAAGATAAAATTGCTGTGATTGAGAACTTGTTGACCAAGGTTGACCACTTGATTATCGGCGGCGGCATGGCAAATACATTCCTCAAGGCACAAGGCTATGGCATCGGCGCATCGCTGTGCGAGGATGACAAGCTCGATCTGGCTCGTAGCTTGATGGAGCAGGCAAAAGAGCGCGGCGTCGAGCTGCTGATGCCAGTCGACGTCGTTGTGGCAGACCGCTTTGCGGCTGACGCGGAGAAAAAAGTCGTTTCCAGCGATGCGATTCCGGATGGCTGGATGGCGCTCGATATCGGGCCAAAAACAGTGGAACAATACCGTAGCGTGATTGTCGAGTCCAAAACGGTCGTTTGGAACGGACCGATGGGCGTGTTTGAAATGGACGCTTTTGCAGAAGGCACAATCGGCGTCGCCAAAGCGATGGAAGCGTGCGCGGGTACGACCATCATCGGCGGCGGAGACTCCGTGGCTGCGGTGGAAAAAGCGGGCGTAGCCGAGCAGATGACCCACATTTCTACAGGTGGCGGGGCGTCGCTGGAATTTATGGAAGGCAAGGAGCTGCCAGGCGTAGCTGTGCTGGCAGATCACGAATAAGAGCGAAGCGGGGGAGTTTGCATGCGGACACCAATTATCGCGGGGAACTGGAAGATGTTCAAGACGATTGCCGAGGCGAAGGCGTTTGCGGAAGAAGCCAAGGCTGGCAACAGCACTTCCGGGGTACAAAAAGTCATTTGCGCGCCATTTACAGCTTTGGCTGCCTTGAAAGAGGCGTTTGCCGGCACAGATATTGCCGTTGGCGCGCAAAACATGCATTTTGCCGAGCAGGGTGCATACACCGGGGAAATCAGCGCGGCGATGCTGAAGGAAATCGGCGTGGAGTACGTGATTCTCGGCCATTCCGAGCGTCGCCAATACTTCAACGAAACAGATGAGAGCGTGAATCAAAAAGTCGTAGCTGCGCTTGCAGCAGGTCTGGTGCCGATCGTGTGTGTCGGCGAAAGCCTGGAGCAGCGGGAAGCAGGCGAGACCGCTCAAGTGGTGCGCACGCAGACGGAAGGGGCGTTTGCGGGCCTGACAGCCGAGCAGGTGGCGACAAGCATCATCGCCTACGAACCGATCTGGGCGATTGGCACAGGCAAGTCCTCGACTGCCGAGGATGCCAACGAGACGATTTCGTTGATCCGCAGCGTGGTCGCGGAGCGCTTCGGCCAGGCGACAGCGGAAGCCGTGCGTATTCAGTACGGCGGCAGCGTCAAGCCGGAAAACATCGCCAGCTACATGGCGCAGCCGGATATCGACGGTGCGCTGGTCGGCGGAGCGAGCCTGGCTGCGGACAGCTACTTGCAGCTCGTGGCAGGTGCGGCCAAGCGATAGGAGGAGGAGAAACAGATGGCACAAAGACCAAAGCCGGTAGCGCTGTTGATTCTGGATGGCTTTGCCTTGCGCAGCGAAACGTACGGCAACGCGGTAGCGCAAGCGAACAAACCGAACTTTGACCGTTTCTGGAACGAATACCCCCATGCGACGCTGGAAGCGAGTGGACTGGCTGTCGGATTGCCGGAAGGGCAAATGGGGAACTCCGAGGTAGGACATCTGAACATCGGTGCAGGCCGTGTCGTCTATCAAGATTTGACCCGCATCACCAAGTCGATTCGCGAAGGCGCCTTTTTTGAAAACGAAACATTGGTAGCTGCCTTCGAGCACGCGAAGCAAAACAACAAGCAGCTCCACCTGTTCGGGCTATTGTCCGACGGCGGCGTGCACAGCCATATCGAGCATTTGTACGCGATTTTGGAGCTGGCCAAGCGGCAAGATTTTGACCGCGTCTACATTCACGGCTTTCTCGACGGCCGCGACGTATCGCCGGACAGCGCCGTTGGCTACATTGAGCAACTGCAAGCGAAGATTGCGGAAATCGGCGTAGGCAAAATCGCAACGGTGCAGGGCCGCTACTACGCGATGGACCGGGACAAACGCTGGGAGCGCATCGAAAAAGCGTATCGCGCCATGGTGTATGCGGATGCTCCCGCTTACCGCGATCCGATCCAGGCGGTCAAAGAGTCCTACGAAAAGTCGATCATGGACGAATTTGTCATGCCGACAGTGATTGTCGGCGAAGACGACAAGCCGGTGGCGAAGATCGAAAGCGGCGACTCAATCATCTTTTACAACTTCCGTCCTGACCGGGCGATCCAAATTTCGCAAGCATTTACGAACGAGGACTTCCGCGGCTTTGATCGCGGCGAGGGACGCCCGCGCGATCTGCACTTTGTCTGCCTGACCCATTTTTCCGAGACGGTGAACGGATACGTGGCCTACAAGCCTTCCAACCTGGACAACACATTGGGAGAAGTGCTTTCGCAGCACGGATTGAAGCAACTGCGCATCGCCGAGACGGAGAAATATCCGCACGTGACTTTCTTCTTTAGCGGCGGGCGCGAGCAGGAGTTCCCAGGCGAGACGCGCATCCTGATTCCTTCGCCAAAAGTGGCAACCTACGACCTTCAGCCGGAAATGAGCGCTCCCGAGCTGACCGATGCGGTTGTCGCAGAGATTGAAGCGGAGAACTTCGACGCGATCATTCTCAACTTCGCCAACTGCGACATGGTCGGCCACTCCGGGAAAATGGAGCCGACGATCAAGGCCGTCGAAACCGTTGACGCATGCCTGGGCCGCGTAGTTGACGCGATTCTCGCCAAAGGAGGCGTGGCTGTCATTACAGCCGACCACGGCAACGCCGATCTGATGCTGGATGAGGAAGGGCGTCCGATCACCTCGCACAGCACGTATCCCGTGCCTGTGATTGTGACCAAAGCAGGAGAGAAGCTGCGAGAAGACGGTATTTTGGCCGATCTGGCTCCGACCTTGCTCGACCTGCTGGGAGCCGAGCAGCCAGTGGAAATGACAGGCAAATCGTTACTTGCAAAATAGCCCGCTCTAGGACACACTGATAGGTGACTAGATGCCATACAAATACTTGCGGGGCACCTCGCATACTAAAAGGAGATGGATCGAGAAATGGCAATGATTACTGACATTTATGCACGCGAAATTATGGACTCCCGCGGTAATCCAACCGTGGAAGTGGAAGTATATCTCGAAGACGGCTCGATGGGCCGCGCAGCAGTTCCATCCGGAGCGTCCACAGGTGCCTATGAAGCGGTTGAGCTTCGCGATGGCGACAAAGCCCGCTACCTGGGCAAAGGCGTACTGAAAGCCGTAGAAAACGTCAACGAAATCATTGCTCCTGAGCTGATCGGCATGGATGCTCTGGATCAAGTCGGCATCGACATGGCGATGATCCAGCTCGACGGCACGCACAACAAAGGCAAGCTGGGCGCAAACGCGATCCTCGGCGTCTCCATGGCGGTAGCACGCGCTGCTGCTGACTCCCTCGGAGTGCCTCTCTACAACTACTTGGGCGGCTTCAACGCAAGAACATTGCCAGTTCCGATGATGAACATCTTAAACGGCGGCAAGCACGCAGACAACACAGTAGACATCCAGGAATTTATGGTTATGCCAGTAGGCGCAGAGTCTTTCAAGGAAGCGCTGCGCATGGGCGCGGAAATTTTCCACTCCCTGAAAAAAGTGCTGCATGACAAAGGTCTGAGCACAGCAGTAGGCGATGAGGGCGGCTTCGCTCCAAACCTGAAGTCCAACGAAGAAGCGATCACGACCATTCTGGATGCGATCAAGGCTGCTGGCTACGAGCCGGGCAAAGACGTGTTCCTCGCGTTGGACGTAGCAGCGACCGAAATGTTCAAAGACGGCAAATACCACTTCGAAGGCGAAGGCGTTGTGAAAACAACCGAAGAAATGATCGCGTTCTACGAAGACCTGGTAAGCAAATACCCGATCATCTCCATCGAAGACGGCTTGTCCGAAGACGACTGGGATGGCTGGAAAGCGCTGACTGACAAGCTGGGCAGCAAAGTACAGCTCGTGGGTGACGACCTGTTCGTGACCAACACCGAGCGTCTGGCGCGCGGTATCGAGTCTTCCACAGGCAACTCCATCCTGGTAAAAGTAAACCAGATCGGTACCCTGACAGAGACGTTTGAAGCGATCGAAATGGCGAAGCGCGCAGGCTACACAGCGGTTATTTCCCACCGCTCCGGCGAAACCGAAGACTCCACCATCTCCGATATCGCGGTAGCTACCAATGCGGGACAAATCAAGACAGGTGCGCCTTCCCGTACCGACCGCGTGGCGAAGTACAACCAATTGCTGCGCATCGAGGACGAACTGGCTGACACTTCCCGTTTTGGCGGACGCGCTGCATTTTACAACCTGAAAAAATAAGGCCATCGGCCAGCAAAAAGAAGCGGTACCTGCGCAGACGATGCGTAAGGGCCGCTTTTTTCATAGAGATAAGATTCTTATCCAGTATAAGTGCAACTAAGGCTGCGCCAAAGGCTCGACGCAGCCAAGTTTTCTCATGCGCAGAGAGATCGCTACTGTAGCCTGGGACAGTTTGGCGGCAGGCGAAAAGGGGTGCAGTCCAAAGCGAGCTTGCGAGGGGGAACGGGGATGGAAGCGGGGCGCGGCGCACACATCCGGCCTATGACCTCTAAGACGACAGGCGCCTCGACGAGAATCTCCAGGCAGAGGAAGACATCCAGCTCAACTGCACCCGTCTGCTGCAACAGCGCAGGATTCGGACGGCATTCCGCAGCGGCGAGCCGGCATGTGATGTTTTCGTGGTCCAACGGCTGTGGCAGGCTGAGCGCTACTTCTTCCTCCAGGCAGAGCGGCGCGGGAAGCTCGAACAGCAAATCGCCATCGACGAAAAAAAGCACGCTGAGCGTTGCCTCGACAATGAAGCGGGCAATCGCGATCGGCACGCGCTGGCTGCCTGCCATGTGAACAGCTTGCCGGACGGGAGGCAGTAGGCGGCAGGAGACAGGCAAGCAGGAACAAGGGTGGTCAGGAGGCAGACATTGTACAGATAGCGGCAGCCCGGCACGCAGTCTGTCGTGCAGGGATGAGCGCAAAGGCGCGGGGACAGGGAGCCGGGCGCGGCAATAGCTCGTGACGAACACCCAATCGTACAGTTTTGGCAGGTGAATGTACTGTTCGCGTATCGTATATGGCAAGCTGGCTCTCTCCCTTCCGCATGGCAATGCGTGTCATTTCTACATACTATGGGCGATGCGGGCAATAGGCATCTGCGGATGTTTTGCTTTTGACATAAAAAAGGACTGAGCCTGTGCGAGAGGTTCAGTCCTTGTGGAGCGGCTGCCGTTTTACGACATCGCGACTGCTTTTTCTTTTGTCTTCACGCTGCCAGAGCCAATCCGGCACTTGCTGTAAGGAATGCACATCGGCGTGCCGTACAGCGGGTCCAGGGTGATCTGGCAGTCCATATCAAACACGGTGCGCACGAGGTCGGTCGTCAGGATTTCTTCCGGCGCGCCCTCGGCCACGACTGTCTGGTTGTGCACGGCGACGATATGGTGCGCGTAGCGGCAAGCGAGATTCAAGTCGTGGAGGACCATGACGATGGTGCGTTGTTCCATTTCATTCAGCTCATACAACAGGTCCAATATTTCAATCTGGTGCGACATGTCCAGATACGTCGTCGGTTCGTCGAGCAGAATCGTTTCGGTCCCTTGCGCCAGTGTCATGGCGATCCAGGCCCGCTGGCGCTGACCTCCGGAGAGGCTGTCGACAGAGCGGTTGGCCAGCTCGGTAAGCTGGGTAGCGGCCAGTGCTTTTGCGACCATTTGCTCGTCTTCCTCTGACCATTGCTGAAGCCAGTTTTGATAAGGGTAGCGTCCCTGCTTGACCAGTTGCTGAATCGTCAAGCCTTCCGGGGCGGTCGGGCCTTGCGGGAGGATAGCCAGACGTTTTGCTACTTCCTTCGTAGACCGCTTGGCGATTGATTCACCCTCTAGCAAAATGGCTCCTTCCTTCGGCTTCAGCAGGCGAGCCAGCGAGCGCAGCAGTGTCGATTTGCCGCTGCCGTTGCTGCCGATGAAAACCGTGATTTTTCCACGCGGGATATTCAGGTTGAGTGCTTCGATGATGTTGCGTTCCCCGTAGGACAAGGTGAGGTTGCGGGTTTCCAAAGCTTGCATGAGGGCAGAACTCCTTTCGCTAGCGATTTCGGTTTTTGTACAGCAAATAGATGAAAAACGGAGCACCGATCGCAGAGGTGAAGACCCCGACAGGCACCTCGATCGGAGAAAAGGCCGTGCGCGCGATCAAATCGGCAGCGAGCACGATGATGGCGCCGAGAAACGCCGACAGCGGGAGCGCACCGCCAAAGGACGGGCCGATTAGCTGTTTGGCGATGTGCGGCGCGAGCAAAGCGACGAAGCTGATGTCTCCTCCGACGGACACGGCTGTTCCGGTCAACGCGGCGCAGATCATGAGCAGAAGGAAACGATCCCATTGCAGCGCGCTGCCCAGGCTCGTCGCGACATCGTCGCCGAGCTGCTGGATGTTGACTCTGCGGGCGAGAACGGCAGCGACTGCAATCAGGATGACGACCCACGGCAAGATCATGAACACATCGTTCCAGTCGACGCCGTAGATGCTTCCCGTCAACCAGAGCAAGGCTTTGTTTTGCAGCAAAAACGGGCTGAACATAATCAAAATGGTGACAAGCGCACCCGCAGCGATCTTGATTCCGACACCGATCATGACGAGACGCAGCGGCGTGACGCCTTTTTTCCACGACAGGGCGTACAGCAGAAACGTCGTCAGCATGGCTCCCAAAAACGCGGTAGGAGGCAACCATTTGATGCTGGCTGTTTCAAATACGAGCAAAAAGCCAACGGCCGCAACGGAAGCGCCTCCGGCTACCCCGAGGACATCCGGCGAAGCGAGCGGATTGCGAATAATTCCTTGCATGATGGCGCCCGCCGCAGCCAAGGCTGCTCCCACGAGAATGGCAATCAGAATGCGCGGAAGGCGGAATTGCTGAACGATCAACGCATCTCCTTCAGAACCGGTACCGAGAAAGACTTTGACGACATCCAGCGGCGCAATTTTCATTTCGCCCATCCCCAGACTGACGACAGTCACAGCCAGGGCAATCAGCAGAGCGATGGTCGAATACAGCAGCGTCTTTTTGTGTAGCTGAAAAGAAAAACGTTTGCCAAAGCGCAGAGGCAGGTGTGGCTTCATTCCTTTTCCAGCCCCTTTCGTGCGACATAGATGAAGAACGGAACACCAATCAGGGCGGTCATCACACCAATAGGCACTTCCGCAGGCATGGCGATGAATCGGGCGCCGATATCGGCCACAAGCAGGAGGATCGAGCCGAGCAGTCCGCTGTACAAAAGCACCCAATGCGTTTCGATTCCGACCAGATAGCGGGCGAGGTGCGGCGTGACCAGTCCGACGAAGCCGATTGGGCCAGCGACAGCTACGGCGCAGCCGGAGAGCAGGACAATCACGACACCGGTAGAGAGCTTGACAAGCAAAGTGCGCTGGCCGAGCCCTTTTGCCACATCGTCGCCCATGAGCAGCGTCTGAATAGGGCGGGCGAGCAGGAAAGCGGCGATCCAGGCGAAGGCCATATAAGGAAAGACGGTAGCCAAATACTCTAGCTTTCTTCCGCCGACAGAGCCAGCGAGCCAGAAAAGCACCTCGTCAGCCGCTTTTTCGTTGAGCACCATCATGGCGTGGCGGATGGAAGCGGCCAAGGCGGTAATCGCCGCACCGGCAAGCACCAGCTTGACGGGAGTGAGGCCATCCCTGCCGAACGAGCCGAGCAGGTAGACGATGAACCCGGCAACGGCAGCTCCGAAAAAGGAGATCCACGTAAACTCCGTGAGCGAGTTGATCCCGACAAACGTAACGGCAAAAACGACAAAGAGAGAAGCGCCTGCGTTCAGTCCAAACAGCTCAACATCTGCAACAGGGTTTCTCGTCAACGATTGCAGCAGGGTACCAGCGAGGCCGAGGCAAAAGCCGACCGTGAGCGCATTCAGCACGCGCGGCACCCGAACTTCTTTAATGACAATGTGTTCGTTTGTGCCGTTGAAGTTGGTATAGGCGTCGATGGCGGTTTGCCAGTTGGTGTCAATCACGCCAAAAACAAGGCTGGCATAGCTGAGATAAACCAATAGCAGAATGGCGATAGCCACTCCAAGAATTTTACGAAAATTGCTGCCTAGTAAAGAATTCATGAGGGCTACATCCTTATCTATGCATGTTGTACGACGTGCTTGTTGGCACGGCTATACAGTAATATTAGAGGCAGCCCTAGGCATGTGTCAATGATGTTGATAGTCATTATCAATTTGTGCTTGACTGTAGCCGGACATGAAGGTAGGATAATCAATGTCATTGATTGACATTCTCAATTACACAAATCATTAAGGGGGTCCTCTTACCATGTTTTCTCGTACATATCGGACCGCAGGGTTTAAAACATTCTTTGCGGTTTTGATGGCGCTGTTGCTGGTGGTCACTGGTTGCGGCACTCCGCAGGCAACGGAACAAGCACCGGCAGAACAAAAGCCTGCTGACCAGGCTACAGGCAATGCCAACAGTTCCGACCAATCCTATACAGTCAAACACGCTATGGGCGAAACCACTATTAAAGGTACACCACAGCGCGTTGTCATGCTGACCAACCAAGGGACAGAAACCTTGATGGCACTTGGCGTGAAGCCAGTAGGTGCTGTTGGTGCCGCTCATGATCCGACTCAATTCTACGATTTCACCAAGTCCTTCCTGGAAGGCACCAAGTCTGTTGGTACAGAAGGTCAGCCAAACCTGGAAGCAATCGCTGCCCTGAAGCCTGATCTGATTCTCGGTATGAAATTCCGTCATGAAAAAATTTATCAACAACTGTCCGCAATCGCTCCGACCGTGTTCGTAGAAGAGCCACGCGGCGACTGGAAAGCAAACTTCAGCCTGTACGCAGAAGCTGTCAACAAAAAGGCGGAAGGCGAGAAAATCATCGCTGACTGGAACAAGCGCGTAGCCGAGTTCAAGGAAAAAGCGGGCGACAAGCTGAAAACGCAAGTATCCGTCGTGCGTTTCATGCCTGGTAAAGTTCGCATCTACTATAAAGACACCTTCACTGGCGCGATCTTCAAAGACCTGGGTCTGGCTCGTCCAGCTTCCCAAGACAAAGAAGAGTTTGCAGCAGAAGTAACCAAAGAGCGCATTCCAGAGATGGACGGCGACATCATGTTCTACTTCACGTATGAGACAGGAAAAGGCGAAGCGTCCAAGATCGAGCAAGAATGGACGAACGATCCATTGTGGAAAAACCTGAACGTAGTAAAAGCAGGCAAAGCGTTCAAAGTGGATGACACGATCTGGAACACTTCCGGCGGTGTCATCGCGGCAAACAAAGTGCTGGATGAGCTGGAAGGCTACATCATCGGCAAATAAGCGCAGAGACAAAAAAGACAGGGGCGAGTTGCTCCTGTCTTTTTGCCTGTTTGCATGCGCTGCTGCGGTCTGTGAGGTTACCCTGCCATGTTGTTGACGGTGCCGCGCGGGTAGTAAATGTTCACGTGATCGATGTAGAAACTCTCCGGTTTGCCCGCAGTTCCGGAAAAGACGATTTTCAACTCGTAGTCCGGCGTGACCTTGTACGTGTAAATGGTTTGCCCGGCTGCGGTCGCGGTGCTGTTTGGCTTGCCCAATGCTTGCAAAACCTCTGCTTGCGTGATCGCTTGCAGGCGAGGGTCGTAGGAACGAATATCGACGACTTGCATGCCTTTGTTAAAGGCGAAGACCAGTCCGCGATTCTGGTACGTATTGTATGTGAGTCCGTTGACGTAGGAGACGACATCAGGCTTGCCGATTTGTTTTTCGATTTCGTCAAAGACGTCTTTTTCTACCCGATACTCGCTGCCGAGCGTCTGCCCGTTTTTGGCCAGCTCGCGCAAGTCTTGCAGCATGTCGATGTTGCTTCCGTACAGCATCAGGTTTTTGTTGCCTTGCGGGTAGTAGACGTTGTATCTCACGAGAACGAGGTTCGTGTCACCTGCGCTCTTCAAGCCCTGGAAGATGAACTTCACCTGGTATTTGCTCGTCACGTCGTAGGTGTAAATGGTCTGATTGCCAAATTCGCTGACGCGGTTCGGTTTGCCCCACGCTTTTTCCACTTCGGACAAATGGATTTGATGCAAGCGGGGATCGGTCGTGCGGATGTCGACAAGCTGCATGCCTTTGTTGTAGCCGAACACGACGCCGCGCTTCGTATAGGTGGAGTAGGTGAGTCCGTTGGCTTGATCGGTATAGTCTGGCTTGCCCCAGTCTTTTTCGACTTGGTCGAAGACGGTGTTTTCCACGGTGTACGGTGCGGTAAACCCTTTGCCTTTTTCCGCTTCCGTGCGGATCAGCGGCAGCAACTGCTCGGATTGTGGCGTGACAGGTGCAGGGTTTACGGCATTTCCTTTGCCGGCTTCAGGCCCTGGCGAAGCAGATGTCGAGCCGGGCGTCTGGTTGGTCGGATCTGGCAGTGCGCTCTGCTGATTGTTGCTGATGAGGGTTGCTCCCATCCAGATCGTCGCGGCAAGCACGGAGCAGATCGCCAAGCCTTTTCCCAGCCCGGAAAAGCGGCGGGCAGACACAACTGGTTCGGATTGAGTGCGCGAATGCGCGTCGGTGGAACGAATCGTAGACAAAATCGCTTGTTTTTTTCCTTCGGTCATTTTCATGTCAGGCAGTCCTTTCATTTCTTCTAAAAGTTGTTCATCTGTTTTAAATCGCATCGCCTACCATCCCCTTTCTTTCCTGCAAAAGCTGCTCTTTTACCGCCTTCATGGCCCGATGCATGGTGACGTTGACCTTGCTTTCCGACCAATCCAATATTTCAGCGGTTTCCTTGGAGGATAGTCCCTTGATCCCGCGAAGGATCAGTACCTCGCGATAGGTGGGCTTCATTTGCCGCAGCGCATGGTACAGCGCTTGCTGTTCGTCGTGCAAATGCAAAATCTCCTCTGGCGTCTTTTCTTCGGATTGAACTTTGGCGAGCCATTTGTCCGGCAGCCAGTTGCGAAATCGTTGTTTTCTGGCGAAGTCGATTGCCGTATGCCTGGCGATGGTGAGCAGCCATGTCTTCGGTTGCGATCTGCCTTCAAACGTATCCAGTGACCGCAGCGCCTTGAGGAATACATCCTGGACGAGATCTTCCACGTCTTTGTTTCCGGTATAGTAGACGAGAAACTTGTAGATGTCGTCGCTATAGCGCAGAAACCATTGCTCAATGATGTTGTTTTTGTCCATAGCTGAACCACCTTTTTGCTTTCTACTTGTAATTTGACGACCAAGGTGCGCTTTCATTACAAAAGACGAAAAAAACTGCCGGAATTATGACCGACAGTTTCTGGAAATTCGTTTTTTTAGTTAGTGGTGAAGCATGGCGTCGCGGGTAAACCAGAGCCGATAGCTCAGCATGCTGATGAGGACAGCAGAGACAGCGGCAGAGGAGCTGAAGCTGAGCATGATGAGAATTTGGTAGCGGACGGCTTCGACCGGGCTTGCGCCAGCGATAATCATGCCGGTCATCATTCCGGGAAGCTGAACGAGCCCGATTGTTTTCATCGTGTCAAACGTAGGGATCATGCTCGCTTTGACGGCGCGCTTCAATACCGCTTGAACGGCCTGGCGGGGAGTCGCACCCAGGCAGAGCAGCGTCTCGATCTCGCCACGGGAAGTTTCCACTTCACGGTTCATATGGGAGAGGAACAAGCTGCAAACGATCATGGAGCTACCGATAATCATGCCGCTCATGGGAATGAGGTACTGGGGCGTAGGCGTGACCAGTCCGAGTGTTACCAGCAGTCCCATGGTGACCAGCTCCGTGATCGAAAGCGAAATCGCGATCCGCCAAAAAATGCCGCGCAGCTTTTTCCCTTTGCTGGCGGCGTTCCAGGAGGCGACCGCAATCATCATGGCGATAATCAAGAGGATGAACAGCAGGCTGTCCGCGTGGAAAACAAACTGCAGCACGTAGCCGATGACCAGCAACTGCAAGGTGGAACGGACCGTGCCGATGGCGATTTCTTTTTCCAGCCCAAGCCTTTGCCATAGAGAGAGGAGGAGGGCGATCAATACGAAGGCAAAGGCGATCCAGATGGATGTATAGGTCATGAGTGCACCTCTCTCGCTGTGTGCGCATGCGCGCTTTGCAAAAAGTCGCGGGCTTGTATCGTGGGCGGCGCGTGGAAAAAGGAGTGGCTGGGCAGGTCAGCCTGTAGTTGGTGCTCCGCCAGAAACCAGATGCGCTGACAACGGCTGCGGGCCTCCTCCAGATCATGCGTGACCCAGAGAATGGTCGTGCCTGACTGCTCATGCAAATCGACGAGCAACTGCTCCGTGGCCTGTTTGCTGGCCGTATCGAGCGAGGCCGTCACTTCGTCCAGCAAAAGGACGTCCGGCTGCAGTAGCAAGGTGCGGATAAGGGCAAGCCGTTGCTTTTCTCCGCCAGAAAGCTGGTCGGCCGGCTTTGACCAGTCGACCTGCTCCAAATGAAGCTGCTCGCACAGGGCGCGAGCGAGCTTTTCATCGAATGAGCGCTGATGCAGCACGCTTACGGTACGCAAATTGTCTTCCACTGTGCCCGGCAGCATGATCGCCTGCTGAGCGACGTAGCTCACTTTCATGCGCCAGGCGCCGCTATCCCACTGGGTCATTTCTTTTTGCGCGAGCCGGACCGTACCGCTGTCTGGCGGCAAAAGACGACCGAGAATGCGCAGCAGCGTGCTTTTTCCCTGCCCCGATTTTCCAAGGATTCCGATAATGGCAGGTTCCGGGATGATCGCGTTCAGGTCGTGGAAAAGCCAGTGGCCGGAGGGCGAGAGGACTTTTTTGCCCAAAGCTTCAATCTCCATGACGGTACTCATGCAAAAATCCTCCCATCAACGGGAAAACACCGAAGAGGACGAGTCTCCGGTGTTTCTCCAATACAGGCTATCTATGTACTTATTTATGCTCCGACAGCCATTGTGCAACCGCTTGAATTTCCGGTTGTTTTTTCAGCATTCCTGGAGGCATGCCGCCTTTACCTTCTTTGATAATTTTGGCGATGTCTTCAGCGCTGTGAGTTGCCCCGACTTTAGTCAGGTTCGGACCAGCGATCCCCTCCAGATTTTGTCCATGACAGGAAGCACAGTTTTGCTTGAAAATAGCTTCAGCATCAATGTTGGCAGTAGGTGCACCGCCACCTTGCGCTTCTTCTCCATGTTTTGGTGGGAAAATAATCGATCCTACGAGTGCAATGAGAAAAACTAGAAACAAGATACCAAACGAAGTGAAAAAGGCCTTCGCGGAATCAATTACGTCGTTTTGATTCATGTCTTTTTTGTTGGACCCAGCCATTGACAAAGACCTCCCGAAGCAAATAATAAAGGTTCAACTGCAATTTTACGGCAAAATCTTGACAGTTGCAAGGCGACGGCCAAACAGACAAAGAAAGTACACAATTTGCCAATTTTGTGTAAACAATCTTTTCTAGTATTGTCGCTTATATTGTGCGTAAAACAGGCAAATATTATTTCATGGTAGTTTGGTTTATATATAATGGAAGGGATAGCGGGTTGCTGTTACCTGACAAGTATGATAAAGTGTTTATATTGGTTTTTTACCGCCTTGGAAATCCGTTTTGAGGTGAATGAAGATGGCATTGGCTGCGAAAATTTTACTTGTGATCGCAAGTATTGGCTTAATTATCGTCGTGTTGCTGCAATCTGGAAAAAGTGCCGGCCTTTCGGGAGCGATTGGTGGCGGTGCAGAGCAACTGATGGGCAAGCAAAAAGCCCGTGGGATTGACGCACTTTTAGGGAAACTGACCGTTGTGTTTGCGGTTGCTTTCATGATTTTTGCGATTTTGCTCGGATATTTCTTGAAAACAGGAGCGTAATAGACGAATAGCCGAAAGACAGCGAGTGCGACTTGCTGTCTTTTTCGCTATTCCGATTGCGATGTAGATGAACGGTGAATACTACATAGTAATGGATAAATGGAGGAGCGCGGTAGAGCCACGCGAAAAAAGGAGGTTTGTGAATGACAGATCAAGAAAAGATACTCGCGTTCATGCGGGAGCAAGCTTATCACCCCATGACGGTGAAGGAGCTGGAGGAAGCGTTTGAGCTCAAGGACTCGGCTTCCTTCAAGGAGCTGGTGAAAACGCTGAACGCACTGGAAGCAAGCGGCGAGGTAATTCGCACGCGTGCGAACCGATACGGCGTGCCGGAAAAAATGAACCTGGTGCGCGGGCGTCTGCAAAGCCATCCAAAAGGCTTCGGATTTATTATTCCGGAAACGCCTGACATGGAAGATATATACGTCCACGCCAACGACATGAATGGAGCGATTCACGGCGACACCGTGCTCGTGCGTGTCGAGAAGGAAGCGGGCGGCAATCGCCTGGAAGGGCGAATTATTCGCGTCGTCGAACGGGGCATGACCCAGGTTGTGGGGACGTTCAAGGATGAGACGTACTACGCGTTTGTGATTCCGGATGAGAAACGGATCGGCAAAGATATTTTTATTCCGAAAAACGCATATAACGGAGCGGTAGACGGCCACAAGGTCGTCGCCAACATCGTCCGCTACCCGGAAGGACGGGTCAATCCCGAGGGAGAGATCGTAGAAATTCTGGGGCATAAAAACGATCCGGGTGTGGACATTTTGTCCATCATCCGCAAGTTCAACCTGCCGGAAGCATTTCCGGAGGATGTGCTGGCCGAGGCAGAAGCGGCGCCGGACGAGATTTCGGAAGAGGAGATCAAGGGACGCCGCGACCTGCGCGACCGGATGATGGTCACCATCGACGGAGCAGACGCCAAGGACCTGGACGACGCCGTTTCGCTCGAAGTGCTGGAAAACGGCAATGTCAGGCTCGGTGTGCATATTGCCGACGTCAGCTATTACGTCCGCGAAAAATCGGCTCTGGATAACGAAGCGTATCGCCGGGGCACGAGCGTCTATCTGGTCGACCGCGTCATCCCGATGCTGCCGCACCGTTTGTCCAACGGGATATGCAGTCTGAATCCAAAGGTAGACCGACTGACGATCTCCTGCGACATGGAGATGGACCAAAACGCGCAACTCGTGAAGTACGATATTTTTCTCAGCGTGATTCGCACGAACGAACGCATGACGTACGCCGATGTGCGCAGCATCCTGGAAGACAAGGACGAAGCCTTGATCGAGAAGTACAGCGAGCTCGTCCCGATGTTCCAGGAGATGGAGAAGCTGGCGTTGAAGTTGCGTTCCAAACGGATGCAGCGCGGCGCAATCGACTTCGATTTCCGCGAAGCGAAAATTTACGTCAACGATGAGGGCACCCCGACAGACATCGGGTTCCGCACGCGCTCCATCGCGGAGCAGATCATTGAGGAATTTATGCTGGCGGCCAACGAAACAGTGGCCGAGCATTTCCACTGGATGAAGCAGCCGTTTATGTACCGGATTCACGAAGACCCGAACGCCGAAAAGCTGATGGCCTTCATGGAGTTCATCACCAACTTCGGCTACTCGATCCGCGGCAAGGGCAACTCTGTCCACCCGCGCGCCCTGCAGCAGCTTTTGGAAGAGGTAAAAGGCACGCCGGAAGAGATTATCATCAGCACGGTCATGCTACGTTCCATGAAGCAAGCGCGCTACGACGCGGAAAGTCTGGGTCACTACGGCTTGTCCACCGAGTTTTACACGCACTTTACGTCGCCGATTCGCCGCTACCCCGACCTCATCGTCCACCGACGCATTCGCGAGTGGATCGAGCAGGGCAACAACCTGTCGGAGAAGCGCCTGGCGTACTGGGCCGAGCAGATGCCGATTATCGCCGAGCACGCCTCCCAGCGCGAGCGGCTGGCGGTAGATGCCGAGCGCGAGACAGACGACCTGAAAAAAGCTGAGTTCATGAAGGAGCGCGTCGGAGAGGAGTTCGAGGGCGTCATTTCCAGTGTGACCTCGTTCGGGCTGTTTGTGGAGCTGCCCAACACGATCGAGGGCCTGGTGCACATCAGCTTCCTGACCGACGACTACTATCATTACCACGAAAAAATGTACGCGCTGGTAGGCGAGCGGACGGGCAAGCAGTACCGCATCGGGGATGTAGTGCAGGTCCGCGTGGCGAACGTCAACGTGGATGAGCGCACCATCGACTTCGAGATCGTCGGCATGACCAAGGCAGCCGGATTCCGCGGCAGCCGCGAGCGCACGCCGCGCGTCATCGACGGCCGGGGCACAGGTCGCAAGCCGACTCGCGGCAAGCAGGATCGCTCCCGCGGTGGCCGTCCCGAGCGGCCAGATCGCCAAAAGGCCAAAAAGCACCCGGCGGAAATCCGCCAGAAGTACAAGGATCGCCGCAAAGGCGAAGGGAACAAAGCTTCGCGCGGCCCAGCTTCCGGTCCAGCAACTGGAAACAAAGACGTCCTGCCGATTGGGCAGGGTGGAGAAGAGGCCCAAGGGGAGCAGCAGAAGGGCTTCTGGGAAGATTTTGTCCGCTCCAAAAAGAAAAGCCGCAAGAATGTAGTCAGCCAGGCGAAACGGAAGCGGCGTTAATTAAACGGTTGTGTAAGGGGCTTTCCGTACAGGGGAGGCCCCGGCAAGCAGGCAGAGACGAGCTTGAACAGGGAGGAGACTTCCTGTTTGCGATCGGGTGGACGCGGCAAACACGGCAGTTACCCGGCAAATGTCTTGCCACAGCGGGCAAAATTTGCTAGACTAACTGTTACGAAACGCAGTACGTACAAGCGAGGTGATCTCCATGTCAAAAGATAAAGCCGGAACCAAGACAGTCGCCCAAAACCGAAAAGCGCGCCACGATTACCACATCGAGCAAGTATTCGAAGCAGGGATTGCCCTGACCGGTACGGAGATCAAGTCGGTGCGTGCCGCGCGTGTCCAGCTCAAGGACAGCTTTGCCCGCGTACAAAACGGCGAGCTGCTCCTCTACAACGTGCACATCAGCCCGTACGAGCAGGGCAACCGTTTCAACCACGAGCCGGAGCGTACCCGCAAGCTGTTGATGAGACGACTGGAAATCCTCAAGTTGAACGGCCTGATTCGCGAAAGAGGCTACTCGCTGGTCCCGCTGAGCATTTATTTGAAGGGCGGCTGGGCCAAAGTCGAGCTCGCACTCGTCAAAGGGAAAAAGAACTACGACAAGCGCGAAGACCTCAAGAAAAAGGACGCTGCCCGCGAAGTCGAGCGCGCCCTGCGCGAACGCCAAAAGGCCTGAGCGCTGCCTAACTGGTTTGCTTTGGCAGGCCTGGCAGCAATCGACGTTGAGTTTTGCCTGCCGCTTGTGCTATATTAAATAGGCAGCAAGCAATACACCATTTTGTACACAACAGTCTAGGTGCGGATCAATGGCTCTTCACCTAGGCTTTTTCTCACCTTATACCATGGGGGCGTTCTGGATTCGACGGGGATGGTAGAGCATGAGAAGCGAGCCGGGGGGTTGCGGACCTCGTCACCAACGCAAACGCCATTAACTGGCAACAAACAACTTTCTCTCGCTGCTTAATAACCAGTGAGGCTCTCCCACTGCATCGGCCCGTGTGCCGTGGATAGGGCTCAACTTTAACGGGCTACGCCGGAGGCTTCCGCCTGGAGCCAAAGGAAGAAGACCAATCAGGCTAGGTGCCAGGTCAGCGCGTCACTCCGCGAATCTGTCACCGAAACTCTAAACGAGTGACTGCGCTCGGAGATGCTCATGTATCGCTGTTTTCGGACGGGGGTTCGAATCCCCCCGCCTCCACCATAAAAACACTACATAAAAACGTCTGTTTCTTTATAAAAGAAGAAATAGACGTTTTTCTTATAGCATGCAGGAATTTGGTAATAATAATGGAATTGGAAATTGAGATTATTCAATACTATTTATCTCTAGGAGTTTGAAAATGATACATGCTAAGGTACACGAACTAAAAAAAGTTTTCAGAGTTCATTATCTAATTTCTAAAAGTGCAAAAGAACCACATGTAAAGTTTTCACATAAATTGCTCCTTTTTTATGCCGTTGAGTGTGGATTGAAAGTATTGCTTCTTCAGAAAATAAGAGGAAGTACAACAGAAGCATTTATGCTTCACAGAGAGCTTAAAGATAAACTTAACGGAAAAAATGGGCATAATATCAAATATATCCTCAGTTATCTAGGATATGGGCATTTTAAGCTTCCTAGCCTTAGTTGTATGAATGGCAGTAGTGCGCCGCCATCTGAATACAATCAAATTTGGCGGTATGGTATTGAGGTAGACTTTGAAAGTGAGAAAAGAATTATCGAAGAGTTGTGGGAAATAGTTGAGTGGATAAATAGGAGGATATAGTATGGATTTTTTTTATACCTGGTATGATGTGGAACGGAAGTTTAAATTGCAAAATTGGCATCATAAATGGAGTAGTGTAGACGTTTATAATGACGAAATTGTGATTAGCACAGTTCATGATTTTACTGAAGAAGATTATTTAGAATCAGATATTATCTTAAAGGAAATGTTCGGTCTTCATTACTCTAGAGAGAGTAGATTCATTAGGTTAGACTTTGGAGAGCGGATTCTAAAAATATCGTTTGAACACTTGGAGAATGGATTTCATGAAGATAATCAGTCATTACCATTATTCAAGGAATTATCAAGGAGATTTTCTGAGCCAGAAGATCTTAAGGGTGTGCCTGTAATTGCTTTTCATTCTTATAAAGGTGGGGTAGGTCGAACATTATCATTGCTCTCAACGGTGAGAGCTTTAAGCACCAAAAGGAATACTGAAAAGAATCGTCAATATCGCTTACTAATAGTTGATAGTGATATCGAGGCCCCAGGATTAACTTGGTTGGCTGAAACGCAAGGCATCTTCAGTGATATGAGTTTATTAGATGCCTTGGCATTAGTTCATGACAATAAAAATTGGAAACAAGTATTGCCGTTTGTTGCAAAGAAAATCAAAGAGACAGCTCTTCGGTTGCCAATAGAAAGACAATTTGTTGAGCATTTTTTCTTGCCTGCATATAGGGAAGTTCAACAAGTAATGCTTATGCCAACTACCCCTGAAAATATAATCAAAATGAACGATAGAGAGTGGGTAATTACTGATTTTTTATCAGAGCTTGGAAGGGAATTGGAAGTTGATGCTGTTTTGATTGACTTAAGAGCAGGAGTTAGTGAGTTTGCGGCACCTGTTTTGTTTGATCCAAGAGTAAGGAAAATTTATGTATCTTCAACTTCTCTTCAGTCCCGGAGAGGACTAAAGACAATTTTAAAGCAAATATATGATAAGCCTCTTCATGAAAAATATCCATATCCTACAGTGTTAATTTCTATGGTTCCTGAAGAAATAGATAATGAAGAACGTATGAATATGGCTGAAGAATTTCTTGATGTATTTAAGAGTATGGAGAAAGAACAAGATATTGACAAACCGTTTGACCGACTTGTAGAATTTCTATCGTTTAGCTCTAATTTGGTACATCTTGAAGGGTTTGATTCAATTGATAGAAAGTTATCCAACTCAGAAATGTCTAAAACCATAGATTTATTAGTATCAGATTGGGTGGACATTAAGGCGAATTCAGAGAGGGAGAACTCTATACCCAATAATAAAAAGTCATCTTTTTTAAAAAAATTAGTTACTACAGCTACAGAAATGGAGCATGCAGAGACAAAACTTATCTCTAACTTCTTAACGACGATTCCTCTAAAGAATATTACTCGAAAGTATCGTTATACTGCACCAGTTTCAGTTGTACTCGGAGCAAAGGGATCAGGCAAAACATTTGCATATTTACAGTTGTTAAGATCAGGCACGTGGGAAAATTTTATAAATAAGGTTGAAGGTGGAAATGAAAAGTTCGAAACCATAACTCATGTAGTACCCTTTCTTAAACCAAAGAACCTTGCAGATGAGTCCGTTAGTGATATGTCCCTTCATATGGATGCGCTAAGAACTGCCTTAGGTTTTGACATTAGTATTAGGAGTATCTTATCTTTAACTGACGAGATAGAATTATTTGAGGCTAACACTGGAACAGAAGCAGAATGGAAAACCTTCTGGAGGAAGAAAATACTGGAATTTACGGGGTTGCCTTTTGAGAATTTTGAAGATTTACAGACATATTTAGAAAAAACAAATAAAAGAGTTCTCTTTATAGCAGATGGTCTTGAAGAGCTCTTCTTAAATGTAACCAACTCATCCAAAGAAAGAACTGCAGTTAGGGCATTATGTCAGGGAATTATCAATGAACTTAGATCTATGCCTGAAGGTCGAATCGGTCTACTGCTGTTTTTAAGAAGGGATGTTGCAATTAACTCAGTCGAGCAGAATTGGACGCAATTCTATGCTCAATATTCTTTATTTGAGCTTAAATGGACGAATGTTGAGGCATTGCGACTAGCCCTCTGGCTAAGTTGTGAGGTAGACAAATCATTTTATTCATCTCAAATACCGATTGAAAACTTAACTGGTGAAGCACTTGAAGAAAAATTATACCCACTGTGGGGAATTAAATTAGGGAGGAAAGACTCTAAAGAAGCGTATTCAGCAAACTGGATTATCGCTGTTTTATCCGATTTAAACGAACAACTACAAGCAAGAGACATAATACGGTTTCTAAGGTATGCAGCGATTGAAAGTACAAATACTACTCCTTTAAATGACCGATATCTGTCTCCTTCTGCAATACGTAATGCTATTAAACCATGCTCTGAACAAAAAATAAAAGAAATTGAGCAAGAAATGCCATTGGTAGAAAAAATCTTTGCTAAATTACAGTCAAAATCTCCTGATCAGAGACAAGTCCCTTTCCAATTAGAGGATTTTGGGCTATCGAATGATGAGGCGAGATTCTTGGAGCAACAAGGATACTTGGTTAAAATTGACACTGGTTATTATATGCCAGAAATTATTCGGAGAGGGCTTGGATTCAGTTTGCAAAGTGGGGCAAGACCAAAAGTTTTCGCTTTATTAAAAAGAGCACAACGTAGGAAGTGAGGGACAGTAGCTCGTCCGGAGCAAGAATTAAACTTACCAGAGGTTGGTTTTTTGTGAGTAATTAGGGTATGCAGCGGCTTGTCTTGTTAACATGGGTTTACTAGGAAGAGACATACCCTGATCCTTTTCTTACATGACGAGTAATTTGTTTAGAAACTAATTATTAGCCTCACATTTTCGAACTAAGATGCATTTTTGGACAATACTGATGTTATGTTGTTACCTAAAACTGCGAGCTCTCTCGGCGATGCTCATGTATCGCTGTTTTACCTCTATGGGGCACTGAGGTCCGATAGGTGTTCTCCACCTGCATAAAAAAAGCCACCTGCAGAGGTGGCTTTTTTGCGATGTGCCACGCATGGCGACTAACTAGGCGGTGAAAAGTGTAACCTGTCCAAAGTCTCGCTATGCATGAAATGGCTCAATCATCAGTCATCACAACGATACTGAAATGCAGGCCCTGTCTGTATAAAGTACCCGCTTCTAACTTGCCCAGCCCAGTTTTTCAGAGCGGATTTCCACTGGGGGCTTTTAAAAAAATCATCTACCGATACAGAACTAGAAAACCAAACGATGGGAGTAAACGGAGCGAGCTGACCAGCCCCTCCCCAAATGCCGCCTGCCTGAACCTCGTCCTCAATCACAAGTAGCAATGGTAAACCGTATTGATAAGCCATTGCAGGTTCAATTTGCAAAAAGGCGAGTACGGTTCTCCCTCTTCGTGGCCCTCGTTGGTCGTAGAAGGACAGAAGCCATGCCATAACTCGAGTTAATCATCGTACGAATGTTTTCCAGTGTAGTATTCGGATATTGTTCTGTGTTGGGCAAAGTGCGCGGGAAGAGGAGTTCTTTCTTGATTTCTTTGAACATGCGAATCACGAATTGCTGTTGGATAGTAAACGGCGGCTGTGGAGGACCGAGCGTAAACAAATTTTGATGACTAAAAAACACAGGGATTCGAAAAAACGCCGAAGCAGCGTCGTTCAAATCCTGCAAGTCCTGGTAGCACTGCTCGATTTCTTCCTTGCTTAAACCTGTGTTCGGAGTAGAATGCACAACTTGGATTTCGTACTTTTTACTTCTCTCATCCTTTTTCGAACTCATGTTGTCACCTCCACAGTGAAGCGTATTCACCAAAATACGGCGGTGACTGGACAAATTAAGAAAATGTGCTTCTTTGCCTGATGAACATAATCAGTTCGGTCTGGGAATGAATGGGGAGAGTAGGCGAAGATAGAATGGGACGGGGGAAAGGTAACCCTTCCTTCGAGCAGATCAAGCTGGTGCGGGACGACAGTTATTGCAAACGTCTAGTGAAGATCGAGCGGAAGCAACGGGCTTACATGCGAGATTTTGAGGGATACACTGAAATAAGAACCGTTCATTATGGGACTGGCCCCCTCTGTAGGACAGGGATCAATTTCGTCTGAACTTATTGGCGACAGTGTGAAGCAATATCTTCACCTCTAAATGTTAGAATGAATAGAAAAAAACTCTTGATTTCCCCAGAACAGGCAGCCGCGAATTACCTGAAGGTACATCCGCTTGAATTGCGGTTAATCAATCAGGTGTATGTATATCGTCCGCAAATGGGGCGGGGAGATCAATTTGTTGATGCGATTACTGGACAGGTGATAACTCCGTAAGGGAACGATAAATAGGAGCGACTACTCTCTTAACGATCAAGGAATAGTCGTTTTTTCCTTTCTCCTTTCCATAAAACATCCCCGCCCTTACCAGCTACCAACAGCGCGCCTTTCAGGTCCAAAGTCATCCAGAAACCCAAGCGAAATGCCCAGACTGCACAAGGCACTATCACTACCAAAAGTCAATCCAAATACAAAATGATATAATAAATGCGACTATTCATAATAAAGACTATTTCGATCAGATTTACAAATGCATAAACGAAGCCAATTAGAAATGAACGAGCTAGAAAAAACAATAATGCCCGCAACACTCTCTTACGAAACAGTATGATCTTGTGAAGCTCGTCTAATCAACGAATCAGGAAAGGTACCTTATCTACTTCTAGGAAGGTTAGGCCGAGAGGAGGATCGAAAATGGGGATCACGGTGCAGGAGATGCTGCGGTTGGACGCGCTGCAAAGTTTACGTGTTATCGCCGGTTTCGATGGTTTGGACAGGATCATCAATCAGGTAAATGTTTTGGAAATGCCCATAACCGAAGTGGAGCATTTAGTTTTGGGAGGCGAGCTTGTGCTGACCACCTTTCACAGCTTGAAAGATGATCTGGAGGCACAAGTGAATACGATTAAAAAGCTTGCTGAAAACGGGGCAGCAGCTTTGGGGATTCATCCGATGATTGCTGACAAGATCATGCAGAAGGCGATCGTGGAGGCAGCGAATATTTCTGGCCTTCCTGTCATTTTGTTGCCTCCTGCGATGCCTTATGCTACGGTTTTTTCTGCCGTGTTGGGGACGATCCTGAATCGGCAATCACAGTTGTTGAAACAATCGGAAGAGATTAACAGGGAGATGACCCGTGTCATACTGTATGGCGGTGATGTGAATGCGATTGCCAAGACGTTGACCGGATTAATCAAGCAGCCGGTAATGATTACCGACGATATGTTCGAAATTTTGGCTTTAGGGTCAAAAGAAGCGGCAGAACATTCGTTTTTAAAAAAGTGTTTGCTTATGACAGAAATGTCGGAGCGGATTCAGTTTGATAAAGCTGGAAACTGGACACACGATTCTGCGATGGAGATGGTGTTTCACTCCAGCTTGTTTGAGATAGAGGGGCGGTCTGTACGGCTGATCGTTATGCCTGCAGGAGTGATAAGCGATCCTCTGGGGTACATTTTTACCTTAGAGATGGGGGCTCCCTTACAAGAGCTTGATTTCATTGCTATCTCGCACGCTTCTACTGCGGTCGCTCTGGAGATTGCCAAGCAGCGGGCGATTACCGAAGCGAAAAGGCGAATGCGAAGTGACTTTTTGACGGAAATGTTCGAAGGGAAATATGTTAGAGAAGAGGATTTGTACGAGAGAGCGAGAGCGGTCGGGCTCAATCTGGTGAAAAAACATATGGTGCTGGTCATGCGTTTTGACTTCAGCGATGGTCTTGAAAAAGAGATGGGTAAATTGGAAAGCCGCATCCACGCGGCGGTCCGGTCAACAATCAATCAGCATGCTCCCAAATGCAATTTTGTGGTAAAGGGGGACATGTTGGTCATTTTCATTCATTTTGACAGGCAATTTGACAAGCAACATTCGCAACAAGAGGCGAAAAATCTTGCGGTCCTCTTAAAAGATGCTATCGAAGCGGGAAGCGGCAAAGCCCGCGCATCTGCTGGGATCGGCGGTTTTTATCCGTCGCCGTTGAATTTGGACCAAAGCTACAGGGAAGCGCTGCAAGCTCTTGAGCTCGGCTGCAAAATGTTTGGGACAGGCAGTATTACAGCAGTGAATGAGCTGGGTGTATTCGGGATTCTGGGGGAAATATCCGGCAAGTTGTTAGACCAGTTTACAACGGGGCTGCTCGATCAGCTCTATCAATATGATGCCAAAAATCAAACGGATCTCGTAAAGACGGTGGAAGCGTATCTGGATGAAAAGGAAATCTTTACAGATGTCGCAAAGCGGTTGTTCGTACATCCCAATACGGTCAAATACCGGATTGAAAAAGCGAAGGAGATTCTCGGGTTTGATCCATTTAAAAAGCCTGAGGAAAGATTGAATTTCCATCTGGCGCTGAAGGCCAGGAAGCTATTGCCATAAAAGAAGCGCAAAACAGCTCGATTTGTCTGCGATAGACAAAGAAACGGGCTGTTTTTTGTTTGTTTTAAATATTAAGATTATTATTTTTGTGTGAAATAATGTGAACAGAAACAAGCAGTATGACTGAAAGCTATGCAGGAGAGGGGGCTGTGGGCTGCATGATGGACACACAAGATTGGGAAAAACCAAAACCGATGAGGGGGCATTCACATGGATAAAAGAATTTTGTGGATCAATCCGGTCACTACTGATTTGTTCGACACCATTTTCAAGAGCGAGTTTGACAGGATCAAGCAGGCGGGGACGATTGTGGATGTGGTTTCCTTGACCCCGGGGCCTGGACCGACTCATCTGGAGTACAACTGCTACGAAGTGATGCTGATGCCCGAAATCCTCCGCGTGATTAAAAGAGCCGAAGAAGAAGGCTACGATGCGGCAATTATCGGCTGCTTCTATGATCCTGTCTTGAGGGCGGCTCGAGAGATTTCGAAAAAAATGGTCGTCACGGCTCCGGCTGAAGCCAGCTTGCATATTGCGTCGACATTGGGAGAGAGTATCTCGATCATTGTCGGGCGGCGCAAGTGGATACCCGAGATGAGAGAAAACGTCCATAAATATGGCTTTGCCGACAAATTGGCTTCTTTCAAGTCACTCGATATGGGCGTGCACGATTTTCAGAAAGATCATCAGGTGACCATGCAGCGAATGCGTGAGGCAGCGCGAGAGGCTGTCGAGAAGGATGGAGCCAATGTGCTTGTGCTGGGATGCACGATTGAATTTGGCTTTTATCGGGAAATTCAGGAGGAACTGGGTGTTCCGGTTATTGATGCAAGCCTTGCACCTTTTAAATACGCCGAATTTTTGATAGAGCTCAACCAAAAATTCGGTTGGAGCCACAGCAAGCTGGATGGCTACCAATCGCCGCCTGATGAAGAAGTGGCCTGCTGGAAGCTGTTTTAAAAAACGAGTTAGCGGCTGTGAGAAGAGATAAGGGGGGCCATTATGAGAGCAGAAAGCGGAGTGGAGGTACTGCAAAAGCGATCAGTACCCGTTGGAGCGCTGTTTGAAAACATGCCGGTTACCAGTCAGCATTGGCAAGCGGGATTGGTGCTTTTTTTCTCCTTTGTGATTGAATCGTGGGAAATGATGATTGTCATTCTGGCAAGCGCTTCAATTGGCGGCGAGTTTCAACTGGACGGCACTCAAATCGGATCGCTCATCGGCTCCATTTATCTTGGGATGATCCCGGGATGCCTGCTATGGGGAAAGCTCGTTGATAAAATCGGCCGCAAGCAATCAATGATTTTCAGTTTTGGGCTTTATGGAATCATTTCGCTTATTAGCGCATTCTCACTCACCTACGAAATGCTTTGGTGGACCCGCTTCTTGTCCGGTGTGGCGCTCTCTGGGGTTTTGGTGGCAACGTTCCCGTACTTCGAGGAGCTGCTCCCCATGAAGGTGCGTGGGAAGGCCGCGGTGTATCTGGCTTCTGGATGGCCTGTGGGCTATTTGCTTGCCATTGGCACGACCTACCTCTTTATGGAGCTTGGCTGGCGCTGGATTATTGGCGTCAGCTCGCTTGCCGGTTTGTGGTTCCTGGCAATCGCGGCGTTTGTGCCTGAGTCGCCGTACTGGTTGGCCGGAAAAGGTCGCCATTCGGAGGCGAAGGAGGTTATTGACAAACTTTCCAAAGGCACGATGCAAAGAGAGATTAACAGCGTCGAGCTTGCTGTGGAGAATGTGAAAACAGGTTCTTTCCTGGAGATTTTTAGAGGGCAATTCCGGCGTTCGACAATTTTGCAGCTCCTCATCAACTTTAGTTTTTCCTGGGGATATTGGGGACTGTCCTCCTGGATGCCGGCACTTTTGGCGAAAAAAGGATTGAGTGCGCCGGAAGGAATGGGCTTTATGGCAATATCTGCCCTCTTCATGTTTCCCGGTTACATGGTCTCCTCGTATTTGACGGGCAAATATGGACGCAAAAAGGTAATGGCGCTGTTCGTCTTTTTTGCAGCGGTCAGCGGGTTTGGCTTTGCCAACGCAAATACCTTGCAGGAAATGTATATCTGGAATTTTGCCCTTTCGTTCTTCAGTTTGGGGGCGTGGGGAGTATGGGATACATGGATGGCTGAGCTGTATCCGACAGAGGTCCGCGGTGTCAGCTATTCTGTAGGGATGACCGGCCAACGGGTAGCCAACGCGATTGCGCCAAGTGTAATCGGAGCTATGCTGGCGATCAACAGCAGCTTTTTGACTACGGTTTCCTTTATCTCCGCTTTTCTTGTCGTTACATTTGTGGCTTCGCTTTTCCTGAAGGAAACGGAAGGCGAGATTTTGCATTAATGCTGTAACAGTCCATTACTCCTAGAAGGGTGGTTCCTATGCGTGTAGCTACAGATATTGGAGGAACGTTTACTGACCTGGTGTACTTAGATGAGAACGGTAAAATCGGTACCGCTAAAAGCGATACAACACCGCCCCATTTTGAGCAAGGGGTTATCCAAGTGATTCAAAAGGCTGGGATTGATCCTTTGGAAATCGCGACTTTTATCCACGGAACGACGGTAATTATCAACGCATTGACGGAGCGCAAGGGAGTAAAGACCGGGTTAATCACGACAAAAGGGTTCCGCGATGTGCTGGAAATCGCCCGAGGCAACCGTCCCGATTTGTTCAATGTTCGCTATCAGAAGCCGACCCCGTTTGTCGCGCGCTTTCTGAGGAAGGAGGTCAGCGAGCGGATCAACTATAAGGGGGAAGTCATGACCGAATTGGCGGTGGAAGAGGTGAAGGCCACTGTCGAGCAACTGCGGGCGGAGGGAGTCGAGGCTATTGCGGTGTCATTTCTGCATGCCTACGCCAACCCCATTCATGAAAAGCTGGCGGTGGAAGCGATCAGGGAAATTTGGCCGGAGGTAGCAGTGACGGCTTCCCATGAGGTGACCAAGGAATGGCGCGAGTACGAGCGGATTAGTACGGCAGTGCTGAACTCTTATGTCAAGCCGATTGCCAAGTCCTACATCGACAAATTGAGTAACCATCTTCACGACATCGGGCTTGATGGCAATAAATATATCATGCAGTCCAACTCTGGCACGACTACTTTTGAGCAGTCAAAAGAAACGCCGATCAACATGGTCGAGTCGGGGCCAGTAGCCGGGATTTTTGGCTCAGCCATCTTGGGGCAAATTCTTGGGGAAGAAAACATCATTGCTTTTGATATCGGAGGAACGACGGCCAAATGCTCCCTGATCGACAAGGGGGAAGTAAAGGTTACGACGGAATACCGGATTGAGAAAGATGAACGAAATGCTGGATATCCGATTAAAGTACCCGTGGTCGACATCGTGGAGATCGGGAATGGCGGAGGTTCCATTGCCTGGATCGACGGTGCCGGCTCATTAAAGGTGGGGCCACAGTCGGCCGGGGCGTTGCCAGGGCCGGTCGCCTATGGACGTGGCGGTGAAAGTCCGACTACAACCGATGCCAATTTGGTTACAGGGCGGTTATCGCCTGCCAATTTTCAAAACGAGGTAAATATGGAAGCGGTCAAGCAAGCGATCCACGAAAAGATCGCAAAACACTTCGGCATCTCCGTGGAAGAGGCGGCGCTGGGAATTATCCGCATCGCCAACTCCAACATGCTGAATGCGTTGAAGCTCATTTCCATCCGCAAGGGTTACGACCCGCGAGAGTTTTCCCTGGTTGCATTCGGAGGGGGAGGACCGATGCATGCGCTGGCATTGGCCAAGGAATTGGGTGTGAAAAAAGTTATCATCCCGATTGCGTCTTCGGTCTTCTCCGCATGGGGCATGCTGATGACTGACTTGCGACATGACTACATCCAGACTTATATTCGCCGAATGAACGGACTGAATCAGGAAGAACTGAATCGTGAATGGAACCAACTGGAAAAAGAAGCGATTGACCAATACGAGCGCGAAGGAATTGCAGCGGATCAGGTACTGTTTGTACGATATGCGGACATCCGTTACGTCGGACAGGAGCATTCTGTCAAGGTTCCCGTGCCAAATGGACTGATGGATGCAAAAGCGATTGAGGAAGTGATTGATCGTTTCCATGACCTGCACGAGCAGCATTACACGTTCAAACTAGAGCATGCACCGACGGAGATTGTAAACCTCCATCTAACGGCGTTCGGCACAGTGCAAAAACCACGGATAGCCAGTCTGGGAAGACAAGGGGACAATAGCGAGGAAGCGCGCAAGGAAGTGCGTCCGGTTCTGTTCGAAGAGTATGGATGGATTGACACGACAGTCTACGATCGCGAGCTACTGAATGCCGGAAGCGCGGTGAAGGGTCCGGCAATTGTCGAGGAAACCTCTTCTTCAACGGTCATTTATCCTGGACAGCATCTCATTGTTGATGAATATGGCAATCTAATCATTACTACGGGGGTGTAGTCAGATGAGTGAGACAACGTTGAAACATGACCAGTTTACGCTTGAGATTGTGAAAGATTCCCTGATCGCCATTGGGGAAGAAATGTTTCATACATTGGCGCGCACGTCGATGAGTCCGATTATTTACGAGGTGCTCGACTTCGCCAGCGGCTTGACAGATGCAAAAGGTCAACTTCTGACTCAAGGCAACGGTGTAACCGGATTTATCGGGATGCTGACCTTTATGGTGAAGGAAACCTTGAAAAAGTTTTCCGCCAATGGGGAGCTAAAGCCGGGGGATATCATCATCATTAATGATCCTTACGGTGGAGGAGGTTCCCACTTGTCTGATGTAGGTCTTTTGCTGCCAATCTTTTACGAGGGCGAGCTGATTGCCTTCTCGGCCAATAAGGCCCACTGGACCGAAGTAGGCGGAAAAGACCCGGGTTCCTGGACGACCGACTCTACGGAGATTTTCCAGGAAGGTTTGCAATTTCCTTGCGTCAAGCTATTTGAAGAAGGCAAGCTGAATCAGCCGTTGGTTGATATCATTGCAGCAAATGTCCGTTTCCCTGATCTCTCGCTTGGCGATATGTGGGCGCAGGTTGCAGCATTGCGAACAGGGGAGAAGCGCTTTCGCGAATTGTGCGATAAGCATGGAAAAGCGGTAGTGAAGGATGCCATTGACCATTTGTTAAGACATGGCGAACAGTTGGCAGTAAAGGAAATTGCCAAGCTGCCGAAGGGCACGTATGAAGCCATAGATTTTATTGATGATGACGGAGTTGGAAACGGTCCATTCAAGGTACAGGTGAAGGTCACCATTACCGATGACGAGTTTATTTGTGATTTCCGCGGTAGTCATCCGCAGGTGTTGGGGCCAGTCAATTGCTCCTATACCGCCTTGGTTTCCGCCGTTCGCGTCATTTTCCTTGCGGTGACGAACCCGTCTCAGGATGTAAACGATGGCGTTTTCCGCCCGCTCCACATCCTTGTAGATGACCGCTCCATTTTTTCTGCGGAACGCCCGGCAGCCGTATCAACCTACTGGGAAACCATGATGTATGGAGCGGATCTCGTCTGGAAGGCACTTGCACCGGTCGTTCCCCATCGGTTGAATGCGGGGCATCTGCTTTCGGTGTGCGGGGTGGTGCTATCCGGCATCCATCCGGATACGCACGAACCGTTCCTTGTGGTTGAACCTTCAGTCGGAGGATGGGGCGCAGGAGACGGACTGGACGGGATGGCCGGACAGTTTTGCATCGGCGATGGGGAAACGTACAACGTGCCGGTCGAAGTAGCCGAGACACGTTATGGCATCATGGTCGAGGAGTACAGCCTGCGTACGGATGGTGCTGGTGCCGGTAAATATCGCGGCGGCTCAGGAGCTATCCGTTCGTACCGCGCGATGTCTGATGGTCAGACGATCACGGCAACCTTTGGCCGTCACAAATATTTGCCATGGGGCTTTAACGGGGGGCATGACGGCTCCCGCAATGAATTTGAGATCGTCAAAGCAAATGGCGAAGTGGCTGGTCCATTTGGCAAATATGCACGCTTTCCGCTTAATAAAGGAGATGTCGTGCGCCTTGTTACCGCAACAGGTGGAGGATATGGCAATCCGCTGGAACGTCCGATAGAGAAGGTCGTCCTAGATGCCAAAAATGGCTATATTTCCGTAGAACAAGCAAGAGACTTGTACGGAGTAGAGCTGGACAAGGCAACGTATCGTGTAGAAGGGGTGACACCACAGCGTCAGTCTTTTGAACAGGAGGAACAGCAATGCTCATTGTAAATGCCAATGCGATTCAGCCGGAAGATCGTCCAGGTGTAACCCTGAAAACCTTGTTTACCGAAAACCAGGTAGAGAACGGAAAAGCTACTTTTGGTGTCGTCGTCGTTCCGCCTGGTGCGCGTATTCCTTTAAGCGGTTTGGGGAGCCATGAGCAGGACGAGTATTCAATCGTCGTAAAAGGAACGATTCTTGCTGGTACTAAAGAGCGAGAATATCGTATGTCAGCAAATGATGCGTCTCTTATTCCTGCTGGTGAGGCCCACTGGGCATACAACGACGGGAGCGAAGAATGCGAAATCGTCTGGGTGCTTGTAAAGCGATAGGCGAAATAGCGGCATAAATACGGAGAGCACGAAAAAAGAACCTGCTAGAATTGGCGATCTCAATGTCACCGTGAATAGAGCATAGGCTCATATAGGCTCATGCGCTCGGATAGGGCAGAGCAACATACCTTGAATCTACGGACAGGCTGTCGACTTTCTCGACAGCCTGTCCGCTTGGTTTAGCGGTGTTTTTGCATGCGGATAATAGTTTTTGGATAAGTTGTTTCGTTTCTTTTTTACAATAACAAATTCGCGGAACATCCGTTGCACGAACTGTTTTCGGGCGATGTCAGCACAAATAAGACTACAGATAGAGTGGAGGGCCTCTTTACCGAGATTACATTGCTGCATAAACACATCGTCGATTCCGATCTTTGGGGCGATCTGTCATCCCTCGTGTGTCGATTTATCCAATTTCATTTTGCTAAAGTGCCATTTACATAAGTTAATTGGGGAGACGTGGGAGCTTCAGCTTTGTCGCAACAGCGCCGACCCAAGACAGGATTGAACCAAAAAACACCGCGCCATTCTCAGGAAGCTGCTTTTCTGCGCCGAGGTCGGTAGTGTGGTAGATTGAAAGGTGCAGGTGATAGGCCAATCAGCTACCGTTGGCCCATCACTATCACTACCTCAACCGACAAGCCATCAGCTTTTCAGCCGAGCAACCCCGCAACCCTACCTATCCCACCCGCCTTCAACGCACCAACTCCCTCGTCGACCTCCTGACAACCAGCTCCGGCCGAAGCTGGATTTTTTGTTTGTTGCGCTGCATCCCTTTGATTTCCTCCAGCAGCAGGTTAATAGAGAGACGTCCCATGTCTTGAATGGATTGCGCCATGGTCGTCAATGGCGGGTTGGACATGGCGCTGAGCACAGTGTTGTCGAAGCCGATGACGGACAGGTCATCCGGAATAGACAGCCCCAGCTCCATAGCTGCGTGGATGACGCCGAGCGCCAGAATGTCGTTTCCGGCGAAAATAGCAGTCGGGCGCTGGGGGGCGGAAAGAATCTCCAGCGAAATTTGCTTGCTCTCCTCGATTGTGGCATTCGGAGAGCTGAAAAAGGTCAAGGTTTTCTCGTATTTCACCTCAAATTCCTCGAGCGCGTGCTTGTAGCCGCGCAGCCGTTCTTTCCCCAGCAGCAGCTCCCCCAGTTGAATCGTACCGATCCGGCGGTGCCCAAGCTCCAGCAAATGCTTCGTGGCCTCGTAGCCGCCGATAAAATCGTCGACCGAGACGCTGTCGATCGGCAGCGGTGTCGTCAGTTCTTTGTTCACAATTACAGTAGGAATTTGCTTGTCGAGCAACTCTTTAATAAACGACTCGTCCTGCGAGCCGGAAATGATGATGATTCCATCGACCTTTTTGTCGATCAAAAAAGCGCTGTGCTTGAGTTCATTCGCTTTTTGGAAGTCCGTGCTGCAAATCAGGATGCTGTAGCCTAATTCGCGGCCACAGTCTTCGATGCTTCGGGCAAATTCAGCGAAGAACGGGTTCGCCAAGTCCGGAATCAACAAGCCGATCGAGTGGGAGAGCTTCCCGCGCGGCGCGGAAGCCACCGTCTTGGGCTGGTAGTTCAACTGCTCCATCACGCGCAGCACCTTTTCTTTGGTCTTGTCGCCAATTTTCCCGGTATTATTGATGACTTTCGATACGGTAGCAGTCGATACTCCCGCTTCTTTTGCCACATCGTATATCGTCGGTTTCATGCATGTACCCCCAATTTTTAAGCAAATAAGCGGACAGATGATCCATCTCCAGCGGAAACGCCGTGTTTTGCGCTGGCGCAACACGTGTTTGCCGGATGGCTTCGGGTGTTTGCGGGCGAGCGGATTGTTTTTTCAGGTGATAAGCCCATCCCAACGCCGCCCCGCGAAAAACTGCGTGAGCCACAACCGCTCTATGTAAACTATACCATAGCGAAGAGGGAAACTTAAAGGTAAAACAGCGAAATTTAAGGTAACAAAATCAAGTTTGTTACCTTAACTAAACTCACGAAAAAAATTATTCAGAAAATTAATTAACTTTCTTGTTGAATTGATAAAACAGAGGGTTTATACTGAGTTACAAATGGAACAGCCCACTTTTTACAGTGCGCTTCCAAACAAAACGCGAGGAAACAAAAGGGGGTAACGAAAAGCGGTTAACTAAATGAAGTGTTTTGTTTCTTTCGTTTGTTACCTTGCTGCTTTACCAGCGCACGCCGCGAAGCCATACCCGTACGCATCTGGGAAACTACGTGTTCAACTCGCGCATGTGCAAAAGCGGTGTTCAATTGCCATTTTAGGAAAGGGGTTCGAGTGTCGTGGATCGGAAAGTGCGATGTGCCGTTTTGGGGTTGGGGAGATTGGGCAAAATTCATGCCGAAAATATTGCAGGGAAGATAAAAGGAGCGCAGCTCGTAGCTGTCTCCGATGTGATGCCGGGCGTAGCGGAAACATTCGCCCGGGAGCATGAGGTGAAATACTGGTCCACAGAGCCGGATGCGATCATAGCGCGCGATGACATTGACGCCATCATCGTTGTGACGCCAACCAGCACGCATGCCGAGCTGGCTCGGAAGGTGGCCCGGTCGGGAAAAGCGCTGTTTTTGGAAAAGCCGATTTCGACAGACATTCAGGTCGCGAGAAGAACGGCGAGCGTGATTGAGGAAGCAGGGATTACGTGCCAGCTTGGGTTTATGCGGCGGTTTGATCCGGCTTACGCGCATGCCAGAGACAGAATTGCGGCAGGAGATATCGGGACGCCGCTCTATTTCAAAGGCGTTACGCGGGACCCATTTGTCGCGCATGAAGAGTACGTGGCGACATGCGGCGGCATTTTTACCGATTTGAACATCCACGACTTTGATATCGCCCGCTTTTTGATGGGCCAGGAGATCGTGGAAGTGAATGCGATGGGATCGGTCCTGGCTTCGCCGATCGTGGCCAAGTATGACGATGTGGACCAGGCGTTAACGTATTTACGGTTTGCCGATGGGGCCGCAGGCGATGTGGAAGGGTACCGAAATGCCAAATACGGCTACGACATTCGCGCGGAAGTGATCGGGACGGAAGGGACATTGGTCATCGCCGGCTTGCGCAATCATAACGTGACGCTTCTCGGGCCGAATCAGGGCAGCTTTGACATTATTCCGTTTTTTATGGAACGGTTTGAGACCGCTTACTTGCGCGAGCTGGAGCATTTTATCGAGTGCTTGCACCGCGATGCCAAGCCTGCTGTCGGCATCAAAGACGGATTGATCGCGCAGGAAATCGCCCATGCGGCCAAAACCTCTTGCCAAACCGAACAAAAAGTGCGCGTAAATGTGCACGGACTGAGAAACGAGCATTTTTCTTCATAAATGGAGGGATTATTATGACGAAATTGAATATCGGAATGTTTTTGATGCCGCAGCATCCGCCGGAGCGATCTTTGTACGATGCGACCCAGTGGGATCTGGAAATGATTGAATATGCCGACAAATTGGGGTATAGCGAAGTGTGGATCGGGGAGCATTTTACCGCGCCGTGGGAGCCGATTCCATCCCCGGATTTAATCATCGCGCAGGCGCTGTTGCGGACAAAGCAAATCAAGCTGGCGCCCGGTGCCCATTTGCTGCCCTATCATCATCCGGTGGAGTTGGCGCATCGCGTCGCCTATCTCGACCATCTCGCCCAAGGCCGCTTGATGCTCGGGATCGGGGCAGGCGGAACCCAAACAGACTGGGAGCTGTTTGCTGTCGACGGAAAAATAAACCGGGAAATGATGATGGAAGCGTGGGAGCTGATGCAGAGATTGTGGTCAGACGAGGAGTCCTTTTCGTTCCGGGGGAAATTTTACAGCGCCAACCAGCCAAAGGCGCGGCATGACGGGATTCTCGGACCGCATATCAAGCCGTTCCAAAAGCCGCATCCGCCTATCGGGATTACAGGGTTCAGCGCGGGTTCAGCCACATTGAAAATGGCGGGCGAACGCGGATTTATCCCGATGAGTCTCGGCTGGAACAGCGAGTATATCAAATCGCACTGGAATGCGGTGGAAGAAGGGGCGCGCTCTGTAGGGAAAGAAGCGGACAGAAGCAGTTGGCGCATCACGCAAGACGTCTTTGTCGCGAAAACGGATGAAGAAGCAATGGCCGGAGCGTTGGGAGGCATGATGGGTCGATTCTTTGACGAGTCATGGCTGCCGCTGTTTAAAAAGCAGGGCGACATCAAAAACTTGAAGCCCGATCCGGCGCTTGCCGACGAAGAGGTAACTGCCGAATTAATGGCCAAAACCGACTGGCTGATAGGATCGCCGGAAACGGTCGCGAAAAAGCTGCAAAAGCTGTACGACACGGTCGGCGGTTTCGGGACTTTGCTGATTACGGGCTACGACTACAGCGAATCGCCGGAAATATGGAAAGAGTCCATGCGCCTGCTGGTCGAGGAAGTTTTGCCTCGCCTGCATGTAAAGCCGCAGACGGTGTAGCCGAAAAGCGAGCTGTGCTGTTTGCAGCTAAGCAGAAGGGAAGGGCTTATTATGAAGCTGTTGGGAATTTCCGGGACGGTTACAGGCAGGAAAACGGCGGCTGTCGTCCAGGAGGTTTTGCGTCACGTAAAAAAGCAGGACGACAGCATAGAGGTGGAATTGCTGGATTTAAGCGAGTACCAGGTGCAGTTTTGTGATGGCCGGGACCCTGGGACCTATACGGGCGACACCAAAAAAGTGATCGAACTGGTAACGGCTGCGGATTGTTATGTCATCGGCACACCGATTTTCCAAGGTTCGCTCACCGGAGCGCTGAAAAATTTGTTTGACCTGATTCCCGTCTCTGCCCTGCGCCATAAAGTGATGGGGTTTGTCGCGACAGGCGGAACGTACCAGCATTACCTGGTCATTGAAAATCAACTGAAGCCGATTGCCGGTTATTTTCGCGCATTCACGGCTCCAGGCTACGTCTATGCGCATGCTGACCATTTCAATGCGAATAACGAAGTAGTCGACCGGGACGTCTTGGAGCGAATCGCCCTTTTGGCGCAGGAGATCGTGTTCATGCAAAAGGCGCTCAAAGGAAACTGAGCGAGCGGAAAAGGACGATGCAGCGTGTGGGGGTTCTGGCAAAGCGAGTCCGTGCTTCGGGTAGGTGTGCTTGGAACGCCGCGGCTACAAACCGCGGCCACAAACCGCAACAAAGACAATTGGAGCGACCAATACGCTACGGAAAGAGGGGAAGAAGATGGAGCAGCCCATTTGTACTTTGCACGGCCAGGTGGTGAGCGGCAAGCAAGTAGGCAGAACGCTCGGCTTCCCGACCGCGAATCTGTCTCTGCTTCCCCCGCATCCCAGGCTGGAGCAGGGCGTGTACGGGGTGACGCTTTTGTGGAACGGACAGACGCATGCGGGCGTGATGAATGTCGGCCGCAGACCTACTTTTCACGATGGAGTGCAAATCAGCCATGAAGTGCATTTGTTTGAGTGGGACGGAGACCTTTACGGAGCGTGTGTATACGTGGACGTACATTTCTACGTCAGGCCGGAAATGGCCTTTTCCGATCTCACTCAGTTGCAAAAGCAGATCGAGCGCGACGTAAACAGCGTGAAGGCAGCGTTTCGGCTGTCCGGGCAAAAAGGGCGGACAAGCAGAGCGGAACAGGAGGCGATGATCGGCTTGTGACAGCAGCGAGCATTGTGCATTTGCCGGACTTGACGTTTGCGCAGCATCTGCAACGGGAATTTGGCATCAATCGCGGCGTTTTCAATACGATGGATGCGTGGTTTTACGAGCATGGGTACGTGGAGATCACGCAAAGAAGGAAGCTGTTGATCGAGTTTCTCCGCATCGCTCGCGAGCAGAACAGGCAGGGGAGACGGATGCGATTTGGTCACGGCGGTCTGGCTGCCAAAATGAATGATTTTCTCATGCAAAACAACGCGCATCAACGGTTCAGCTAACATCCTCGACGGGGGCCTCGTGCCTCCGTTTTTTGTTTTGCAGGGCAGCAGCATAGTGTGGCTCCAAATGAAGGGCCAGGGCCAAGACCACGGCCAAGCCCAAGACCAAGACCAAGACCAAGACCAAGACTTGTGCCCTTTGGAGACAAACTCTTCGCTCATGACTTGACTCCGCGCCAGCGCTCCAATGGACTCATGAAATCCAGAGAAAGCCCAGACGCAAGCCTCCCCCTCCCTCGAAGAAACCGCTTAACCTGCTTTCGTTAAAATACTCACATTTTTTCGATAAATACATTTACACCGGAATTGATCGTAAACTATAATACTAGGGTAACCGCTTAATCTAGCGTCAATTCCCTATTTTTTATGAATGCTGTCCGCAGCGGGGACGCCGGAAGCGCGAAAAAGATTTCCTTGTTATTCGATGCGATTAGTAATGAACACGGGTGTATAAACGCCACAATCCAACAACAATGCAAGCGATTGTGAAAGGAGAAACGTATGACGAAATTGTACAAAATTGCCGTCATCCCGGGAGACGGGATTGGCCCTGAAGTGATCCAGGAAGGGGTAAAGGTGCTGGAAAAGGTCGTAGAGCTGACAAATGTTCGATTCGATTTTCATTACTTTCCGTGGGGCTGCGAGTATTACCTCCAGCACGGAAGGATGATGGCAGAGGATGGCATCGAGCAGTTGCGGCAGTTTGAGGCCATTTACCTGGGCGCAGTCGGCTTTCCCGGCGTTCCCGACCACATATCGCTCTGGGATTTGCTCTTGAAGATTCGCAAGGAGTTTGACCAGTACGTGAACATTCGCCCGATCACGCTGTTGGATGGAGCGCCGTGCCCGCTGAAAAACACGGGGAAGGAACAGGTCGATATGCTGTTCATCCGCGAAAACAGCGAGGGCGAATATGCGGGAGCGGGGGACTGGCTGTTCAAGGGAAAAGACAACGAGACCGTGCTGCAAACGAGCGTTTTCTCGCGCAAAGGGACGGAGCGGATCATTCGCTACGCGTTTGAAACGGCGCGCAAAACGGGCAAATCGCTGACCAGCATCAGCAAAGGGAACGCCCTGAACTACTCCATGGTGTTTTGGGACCAGGTGTTTGCGGAGGTAGCGAGCGAATACCCGGATGTCCCGACGCACTCGTATCTCGTAGATGCAGCCAGCATGCTGATGATTAAGCAGCCGGAACGATTCCAGGTAGTCGTTACCTCCAACCTGTTCGGGGATATTTTAACCGATTTGGGGGCAGCGCTCGCCGGAGGCTTGGGCTTGGCCGCTGGAGCGAATATCAATCCGGAGCGGACGCATCCTTCCATGTTCGAACCGATTCACGGCTCAGCGCCTGACATTGCGGGAAAAGGGATCGCGAATCCGTTGGCGGCGATCTGGTCGGCCAGTCAGATGCTGGAGTTTTTCGGCTATGAAGAGCTGGCAGGCAGCGTCTTGAAGGCGATCGAGCAGGTGATGGTCGAGGGCGCAGTACTGACGCCCGACATGGGCGGAAAAGCTTCGACCTCCGAGGTTGGCGATCGGGTAGTCGAGGTTTTGGCGAGCATGCACGCGGCAGCCAAGGCACAGGCGTAAAAGCAGGAGCTGCAACGAACAATAAAACGAGCAAGCGACAAAATACCATTTTTTACTATAGGAGGATTCAGATGCCACTCGTATCCATGACAGCGATGCTGAACAAGGCAGTACAAGAAAAGTATGCAGTCGGACAGTTCAACATTAACAATCTGGAGTTTACGCAAGCGATTTTGCAGGCGGCAGAGGAGGAACAATCTCCGGTTATTTTGGGAGTCAGTGAAGGCGCGGCTCGCTACATGGGCGGCTTCAAGCTGATTGTCGGCCTGGTGAAGTCGTTGATCGAGGAGTACAAGATCACGGTTGACGTCGCCATTCATCTCGACCACGGCTCTTCCTTCGAAAAGTGCGTGGAAGCGATTCATGCCGGGTTTACTTCCGTCATGATCGACGGCTCGCACCATCCGCTGGAGGAGAACATCGCGATTACGAAAAAGGTCGTCGAGGTCGCTCATGTGCTCGGAGTATCCGTAGAGGCGGAACTCGGGCGAATCGGCGGGCAGGAAGACGATCTCGTGGTCGATGACGCCGAAGCGATGTACGCCATTCCGGCCGAGTGCGACAGGCTGGCGAAGGAAACAGGAGTGGACTGCCTGGCCCCGGCGCTCGGGTCTGTGCACGGACCGTACAAAGGGGAGCCGAAGCTCGGCTTTGACCGTATGGAGGAAGTGCAAAAGCTGACCGGATTGCCGCTGGTGCTGCACGGAGGGACGGGCATCCCTACCCAGCATATTCGGCGAGCGATTTCTTTGGGCACAGCGAAAATCAACGTCAACACGGAAAACCAGATCGCCTCGGCAGCCGCCGTTCGCAAAGTGCTGGCCGAAAACCCGAACGTCTACGATCCGCGCAAATATTTGGGCCCTGCCCGAGAGGCGATCAAAGACGCGGTGAAAGGAAAGATGAGAGAGTTTGGCTCCTCGGGAAAAGCGTAGACGGCCGCTTTTTGGCACAAACATGTTTCAAGACCGATTTTTCTTTACAAAGAGAGGGTAGAGATGAAGCCGACCATTTACGATGTAGCAAAGAAAGCGGGGGTGTCGATTGCTACTGTCTCGAAAGTCATCAACAATACCGGCCGAATCAGCGAGAAAACGAAAAATAAAGTATGGAAGGTCATTGGCAGCCTGAACTATCAGCAAAATGTGATCGCTACTGCACTGACCGGGAAGCATACGTACACCATCGGACTTTTGATTCCGGATTTGTCGAACCTGTTTTTCGCCGAGCTGGCGCGCAGCATCGAAGACCGCGGGAATGAGCTAGGGTACAACCTGGTCATTTGCAGCACGGACTACAACCCCGACAAAGAAGCGAAGTATATCGAGCTGTTGAAGCGAAAAAATGTAGACGGGTTCATTTTGGCCTCGGGCTTCGAGAACACCTTGGAGGTGGAAAAGCTGATCGCGGAAAAGTATCCGGTCGCCATCGTCGCCCGCGACGTCCCAGCCTTCAATGTGAACGCGGTGTGTATTGACGATTTTCAGGGCGGGTACGATGCGGCCTCCTACCTGATCGAGCTGGGCCATCAAAAAATCGCGATTATCGCCCGCGACGTCTGGAGCAACCGGGAAAGAATCCGCGGCTTTCGCAAAGCGCTGGAAGATCATGGCGGGATTCGCGAGTACGCTTTCAGCCAGTTTACGCTGGAGTCGAACGTCCCGTGGGGCAAAAAAATCGCGCTCGATTATTTGAACTCCCCCGACCCGCCGACTGCCTTTTTTGCCTGTAACGACCTGCTGGCAATCGGGGCAATCGAGGCGATCCGCGAGAAAAAGCTGCGCGTCCCGGAGGATATCTCGGTCGTAGGTTTTGACAATACGGTAATTGCGACGATCATTGATCCGCAGTTGACGACGATTGCCCAGCCGATTCAGAACATGGGGCGCGAAGTGATGGACCTGATCGTGGCCGAGATCAAAGGGGAAAAGCAATACAAAAGCAGAATCGTGCTGAATACGAAACGCATCGTCCGCGACTCGACCACGCGGCTGAAAAAAGAGAGAAGTATAAGCAAGCAAAAGTCAAACGCCTAGCGGTTTTCTGCTACGCGTTTTTTTATTGGCGGCGGCCCAACCAGAAGCCGTGACGCGGTCGGGGATGCCCCGTGTCCCCTCTGTGCCCCTCCGTGCTGCCCTGCGCGCGGATATGGGTTATTGCTTCGCGATTATTTGTTCTTTACAATAAATATAAGCTTAAAGCGCTTAATCACTTGGAATGAAAACGAAGTTCATCCCGGACGTCAGATAGATCGCCATCACTATGATGGAAGGAAGGAAACTACAATGAAAAAAACCATTTATGATGTGGCAAGGGAAGCGAACGTGTCTATTGCAACCGTGTCCAAGGTCATCAACAACACGGGGCGGATCGGGGAAAAGACGCGCCAAAGAGTATTGCAGGTCATGAAGGAGCTGGATTACCAGCCGAGCCTCGTGGCTTCCGCCTTGACGGGCAAGTCGACGTACTCCATCGGCCTGTTGATTCCCGACCTGGCGAACCCGTTCTTTGCCGAGCTGGCGCGAAGTATCGAGGACCGGGGCCACGAGCTGGGCTACAGCATCGTCATGTGCAGCACGGACTATCGCCCGGAAAAGGAGTCGAAGTACATCTCGCTGCTTAAGCAAAAGAGCGTGGACGGGTTTATTCTTGCGTCCGGATTTCAAAATGATGCCGTGATCCGCGACTTGCTGAATCTGAAAATTCCGATCGCCGTACTGGCCCGCGACGTCTCCACTGTGTCCGTCGATACGGTAACCGTGGATGATTTCATCGGCGGCTACAACGCGACACAGCATTTGCTCGACCTGGGCCATCAGCAGATTGGCGCAATCCAGCTCGATCTGGAGGTCGGCCGGGAGCGCACGCGCGGTTACCGCCACGCCTTGCAGGAAAATGGTTTGGAATATGATGAAAAATACGTCCTTTTTGGTCCGTCGTCTGTAGAAGGCGGCAAACAGATGGGCTTGAAAATGCTGCAGGCTGCTGAACGGCCAACCGCCATTTTCGCAGGCAATGATTTGGTCGCGATTGGGATTATCCAGGCGGCGAGAGAGCTGGGTCTGTCGATTCCCGATGACGTCTCAGTAGTCGGCTACGACAACACGATTCTCGCTGCTATCTCCAATCCGCCGCTAACGACGGTCGCCCAGCCGTTTCACGATATGGGCCGGCAAGTGATGGACCTGTTGATCGAGGAAATCAAAGGGGAAAAGAAAGGGAAAAAGCGGGTAGTGATGCTGCCGGAACTGTGCGTGCGCGAATCGACCAAACGAATCAGAAAATGAAGCGAGAAAGCACCGGGGAAACAGGGTGCTTTTTTTACGTCCGCCAAAGCAAAAGGAGCGAAAGAGCGCCCATTGTTTGTTCAAGCGAGCCGTGTTCAATGGTGCGGACGGAGGCAAAAGCGAGGATGCGCCTGTCCAGCGCATCCAAGCCGTCCAGCGCAACAGGTGGTTAATAGTCTAACAATTGCGTTGATTTGTGCATTTCAGAATTAATTCTTTACACACGCGCGGAGCATCCCCTATAATAGAGTTAGGGAAAACGCTTAACCAATATGAAGTGACATTTTGTGCGAAAAGGCGATGAGCAAGATGCAGGCACAGCAGCTCGAAGCAAAGGATCATATCGTATTTGTCTTCGTCACCTTTATGTACTGGGCTTCTCAATATTTGTACACGCCGATACTGTCGCCGTACCTGGAGTACAAGGGCGCCTCGTACATGCTGATCGGGGTTGTTTTGAGCAGCTACGGCGTGACCCAGCTTCTTTTGCGCTTGCCGATCGGCGTCCTGTCGGATTACAGGCAGGTCAGACGGCCGTTTATCTGGCTTGGCATGGTGACCAGCCTGCTTAGCTGCCTCGGCTTTGCTGTCACCGATCATGTCGGATGGGCGCTTTTTTCCAGGGCGGTCGCCGGGATTTCGGCCTCGGCCTGGGTTGTCTTTACGGTTTTGTATTCGAGCTATTTTACCGGGGCAAACGTTACAAAAGCGATGTCGACGATCCATTTTATTACCGTTTCCGCTCAATTGATGGGGATGGGGGTCAGCGGCTACCTGGTCAGCCGCTGGGGGTGGAATGCCCCGTTCTGGATCGGGGCAGGAGTGGCTTTCCTCGGCCTGGCGCTCTCCTTTTTGATTCGCGAGCCGAAGCCGGAAGCATCCCGGAAGCCGATCGAGCCAAAAGATTTGGCAAACGTGATGAAAGAGCCGATTTTGCTGAAGGTATCCATTTTGTCCATTATCGCCCACGGCATGCTGTTCATTACGATGTACGGCTTTACGCCGTTGCAGGCATTGAAGATCGGCGCAGACAAGGAGAGTCTTGGCTGGCTTGTCGTCGCGTTCATGCTGCCGCACGCTGTGGCCTCTATTGTGGCGGGGAGATATTTTGCCGTCCGCTTCGGACATTGGCCCACGCTCGCCATCGGGTTTGCGGGCAGCGCCGCTTTTACGGTCGTGATCCCGTATGCGGACACGATGCTCACGCTGTGCCTGACGCAAATCGGCAACGGCTTTACGCAGGGAATGGGCTTTCCGCTGTTTTTAGGAATGGCGATTCAGTACATAGAAAGTGAAAAGCGGGCAACCGCAATGGGCTTTTATCAAGCGATCTATTCGTTGGGCATTTTCTTGGGGCCTTTTCTTGCGGGCTGGCTAAATTCAGGCGGCGGATTGGCAACTGGCTTCATCTTCGCCAGTTTGTCTGGATTGTTGGCTGCAGGACTATCCATATATTGGAGCAAGGCAGAAAAAAGATCACTGACGACAGGCGTTTCTTTGGACAGGAAGTGACGGCCTGCCTTAACCGGAAGAGGAGAGATCACGATGAGCAAAGTAAAGGTTGGCATCATTGGAGCAGGGCGCATCGGGAAGCTGCACGCGGAAAATCTGGTCAAACTGCACCGCGTCGAATTGAAGGCGATTTCGGATATTTTCGCAGAGCAAGTGCGAGAGTGGGCTGGCAGCATCGGGATTCCCCTTGTCACCGATGATTACAAGGCGATTTTGCAAGACCCGGACATCCAGGCTGTCTTGATCTGCTCGCCCACCGATACGCACGTCCCCATCATCACGGAGGCAGCGAGAGCGGGCAAGCACATATTTTGCGAAAAGCCGATCAGCTTTCAGTTGGAGCAGACGAGAGAGGCGCTCGAAGTCGTCAAAGAGGCCGGAGTGAAGTTCCAGGTGGGCTTTTGCCGCAGGTTTGACCACAGCTTGAAAAAGGCTCATCAAACCGTCAAAGAAGGGGGAATCGGCGAACCGCACATTTTGCGCATCACTTCGCGGGACCCGCATCCGCCGGGCAAAGACTACGTAGCAGCCAGCGGCGGTCTGTTCTTCGACATGGCGATTCACGATTTTGACATGGCAAGATACTTGGTTGGCAGCGAAGTCGAGGAAGTGTTTGCGCAAGGGGCGGTGCTCGTGGACCCGCTGTTCGCAGAATGCGGCGACGTGGATACGGCGATTACGACGCTGAAATTCAAAAACGGCGCGATTGGGGTCATTGACAACAGCAGAAAAGCCGTGTACGGCTATGACCAGCGGGTAGAGGTGTTAGGGTCGAAGGGATGTGTGACCGTCAGCAATGTCACGCCGACCACCGCAGAGATCAGCACAGCCGAGGGAGTTTTCCGGGATAAGCCCAAGTATTTCTTCCTGGAGCGGTACACCGACGCTTTTGTACAGGAAATCGAAGACTTCATCGACAGCATCCTGTTGGACAAGGAAGTTCCGGTCAGCGGCTATGATGGCTTCCAGGCTGAATTGATCGCCATGGCGGCGAAGAAGTCGTTTGCCGAAAACAGGCCGGTCAAGCTCGAAGAAATCAGCGCAGTCCAGTCTGTGTAAGGCCCAGCATTTTTGTTCCAATTTTTTTTACGGATTAGGTTAAGCGCTTATCTAAATGTTCAGGGGGGAGAAGAAATGGAAGCAGTGAAGCAAGTGCAACGTTTGTTCATCGACGGGGAGTGGGTAGAGACAGCGAAGACGCATCCGATTTACAACAAGTACACAGGAGAGCTGTACATGCAGGTGTGCAAGGCGGGGGAAAAAGAGGTGGATCGCGCAGTAGAGGCAGCCGAGTACGCTTTCTACCATACGCCTTTTTCCGCAGAAAAGCGCTACGACGTGCTGGTGAAAGCTTCCCAACTGATTAAGGAAAACGTCGAGGAGTTGGCCAACTGCATTGCCCAGGAGGGCGGCAAGCCGATTCGCGATGCGAAAGTGGAAGTGATTCGTTCCGCGACGACGTTTCTTTTGGCGGCGGAGGAAGCGAAAAAGCTGAGAGGGGAGATCATCCCGAGCCAGGCTTCCCCTGGAAACGAATCGCGCCTGATCTATACGATCAAAAAGCCGATCGGCATTGTGTGCGCGATCTCGCCGTTCAACTTCCCGCTAAACCTGGTTTCGCACAAGGTGGCTCCGGCCTTGGCGGCAGGAAATCCGGTGATCGTCAAGCCTGCTACGGATACGGCCCATTCCGCTCTGCTGCTGTGCAAGCTGTTGCAGCAGGCAGGCGTGCCAAAAGGGTACGTGCAATGCGTGGTCGGCGGCGGTGCGACGGTTGGCGAACAGTTGCTGAAAGACCAGCGGATCAAAAAGTATTCGTTTACAGGCTCGCCGGAAGTAGGCAAGCACATCCAGCAGACGATCGGCATGCGCAAAGTCACGCTGGAGCTCGGGTCCAACTCGGCGACGATTGTGCATGAAGACGGCAATGTCGAGCAGGCGGCAAACAAGCTGGCGAAAATGGCTTTTGCCAATGCGGGGCAAATCTGCATTTCCGTACAGCGCATTTTCGTGCACAAGGCAGTGGAAGCGAAGTTCATGGAGCTTTTCCTGGAGCGGGTGGCGCAGCTCAAGGTGGGCAATCCGCTCGACCCGGACACGGACGTAGGGCCGATGATTAGCGAAAAAGAAGCGCAGCGGATCGAGGCATGGGTAAACGAAGCGGCAGCAAAGGGCGCGAAAGTGTTGACCGGGGGCAAAAGGGAAGGAAGCGTCTACTATCCGACGGTCATTACCCAGGCGAAAAAGGGCATGAAAGTGTACGACGAGGAAGTATTCGCGCCAGTAGTTACAGTGGCGTCCTACGAAACGATCGAGGAAGCGGTGAAGCTGGTCAACGACTCCAAGTTTGGCTTGCAGGCAGGCGTGTACACCAAATCTCTCGTCCTGGCCCACAAGCTGCCGCATCTGCTGGAAGTAGGCGGCGTGATCGTCAACGATACGTGCTGCTTCCGTGCCGACCAGATGCCGTACGGAGGCGTCAAGGAAAGCGGAATCGGGAAAGAAGGCCCGGCATTTGCGATTGAGGAAATGGTCGAGACGGTGGCCGTTGTCATCAACCTGGAAGAGTAGATGAATCATGGATGGAGAGTGTGGAAATGACCGGAAACTGCCTGATCGCTCAATCCGGTGGACCAACCGCTGTTATCAACAATTCATTGTACGGAATCATTGAGGAGTCTCTTCAATCGCCGCAGATCCGGAAGGTTTATGGGGCGAGAAGAGGGGTGTACGGTCTGCTCAACCAGGACTACATTGATCTGGGTCAACTGTCCAAACCGCAGCTAGAGATGCTGAGAATGACGCCGGGCGCGGCGCTCGGCTCCTGGCGCTACAAGCTGAGCGCCCACGAGATCGAAATCATCGTCGCCCACATGCAGGCGAACGACATTCGCTACTTTTACTACATCGGCGGGAATGGGTCCATGCACGTCGCTCATTTGATCCATCAGGCTGCCCGGAAAAAAGGGTACGAGCTGAATGTGATCGGGGTGCCGAAGACGGTAGACAACGATTTGACGCAAACCGATCATTCGCCCGGCTTTGGCAGCGCAGCCAAATTTCTCGCCACCTCCATCCTCGACATGTCCATGGACATTATGAGCTTGCCGAAAAGCAATCGCATCACGATTGTCGAGACGATGGGGCGCAATACAGGCTGGCTGGCGGCCTCGTGCGCGCTGGGGCTGCAGCAGGAAACAGGCATTCCGCTGTTGATTTACATTCCGGAATCGCCTTTTTGCGAAGAAACGTTTTTGCGCGATGTGCAAAAAAAGTACGAGGAACACGGTTCAGCCCTGGTCATTGTCTCGGAAGGCATCCGCGACAAAGAAGGCAGGCTGATTGCCGACAACGCTCTGGCGCGGGATGCGGTCGGGCGTCCGCAGCTCGGCGGCGTGGCCGGCTATTTGAAGGACGCCATCGCCAATCAGGGAGCGGGCTTGTCCGCGCGATATATTTTGCCGAGCATTTGGCAGCGCAGCGGGATGATGTTCTCGTCCGGGGTGGATGTCGAGGAGGCGTATTTGGCGGGAAAACACGCTTGCTATCACGCCAGGCAGGGGATCAACGGAGCGATGGTCACGCTGCAGCGCAAAAAGGGGCCGTTTTACGCCGTGGAATACGGCTCCGTCCCCCTCGCGGAAGTAGCGGGAAAAGAAAAGCTGTTTCCGCTGGAGTGGTACGACGCCGACAGCCATTTTGTCAAAGCCGAGTTTTTCGACTATATATATCCGCTCATTCAGGGCGAGGTGTCCATTCCGATGAAAAACGGCCTGCCTGCTTACCAGCACTTTATTTCCTGAAGGGCGGCGCAGTCGGGCGCGGACAAGAGGGACGAGGAAGCGGAAAAAACAGAACGGATGCAGCTTAAACAGCAGAAGGGAGCGAATGGGTCATGTTAGCTGGCGTATTTGAGCAGGCAGGGAAATTTTCCTTGCAGGAAAGGCCGGTTCCGGTCATACAGAAGGCAGATGAAGTGCGGATCAAGGTGGAGGCAGCCAGCATCTGCGGCACAGACGTGCATATTTTGGCTAATCCTCCGGGACATCCGGCGACGGCAGGCGTGATTCAGGGACATGAGTACGTCGGAAAAGTGGTAGAGGCAGGAGCGGATGTCACGAACGTCAAAGTGGGCGACCGGGTGGTAGTCGATCCGACGCTGACGTGCGGGTACTGTGATTATTGCCAGATGGGATACGTGAACATGTGCGAGCATATGTCGACGATGGGTATTTTCGTGGACGGGGGCTGGACTTCCTACAGTGTCGTTCCAGCCAGAAATGTGCACAAAATCGCAGACTCGGTTCCGCCGGAGATTGCCGTCTTTGCCGAACCGCTGTCCTGCGTCATCAACGGCATGGACAAAATCAAGGTGCAGCCGGGCGAGAGCGCTGTCGTGCTGGGCGCAGGGCCGATGGGACAAATGTTCATCCAGATGTTGAAAGCGGCGGGAGCCGGAACGATCGTGGCCGTTGATTTCTCGGATTATCGCCTGGAATACGCCCGCATATCCGGGGCGAATGTGACGGTGAACCCAAAAACAAGCGACGTGGCGAAGTCTGTACAGGACGCGACGAAAATCGGGGCGGATGTCGTCATCGACTGTGTTGGTTCGCTGTTCGATCAGAGCCTGACGCTGGTGCGCAGAGGGGGACAAATTTTGCTGGTGGGCATGAATCAGCACGCCTTGCCGCCGATCAAGCAAAACGATATTACCCGCTATGAGGTAACCGTAAAAGGCACGTATATCTCGAACCACACGTTCCCGAAAGTAGTGAAGGTCATGGAGGCAGGGCTGCTGAATTTGGAGCGGCTGATTACCCATCGGGTTCCTTTGGAGCGCATCACGGAAGGAATCGACGTGATGAAAAAAGGAGAAGCGATCAAGGTGATCGTGCAGCCCGCGTAATCGCCTGCGATCCGCGAGCGGTAGTCTGCACGCGTCCAGCCAACTGCCGGAAAAGACAGAAAAAAATGAAAAAAAGGGTTTGTGGAAGCTCGGGAATCGAGTATAATCAAGGAAGAGAAAGCGCTTAACTTAACAGTTACGTGGAGAGAAACATCGAAGCTGAGGGAGGATAACATGGCAAAAACAATCCGCTTAACGATGGCTCAGGCATTGCTGCGATTTTTGGACAATCAATACATTTCCGTGGACGGTCAGGAACGAAAATTCGTCAAAGGCGTCATGGGGATTTTCGGACACGGAAATGTGACAGGGATGGGCGAAGCGCTGGAGCATTTTCAGGGAGAGTTGACCTACATCCAGGGGAAAAACGAGCAAGGAATGGCGCATGCGGCCATTGCCTACGCCAAACAAAAGAACAGGCTAGAGATTTTTGCCTGCACGTCTTCGATTGGGCCCGGCGCCTTGAACATGGTCACAGCCGCCGGGACAGCGACGGTGAACCGGATTCCGGTGCTGTTTTTGCCAGGCGATATTTTTGCCTGCCGCCAGCCTGATCCGGTCTTGCAGCAAATTGAAAACCCTGCTGACTACACGATTTCATCCAACGATGCGTTCAAGCCGGTCAGCAAGTACTGGGACCGCATTACACGTCCCGAGCAGTTGATGACGGCCGCCCTGAACGCGATGAGGGTGCTGACGGACCCGGTCGACACTGGCGCGGTCACCTTGGCTCTGCCCCAGGATGTGCAAAGCGAAGCGTACGATTACCCGGCTGAGTTTTTTGAAAAGCGCGTCCATTTCGTCGAAAGAAGAGCGCTGTCGGCTGCTGCGCTCGCACGGGCAGCGGAAGCGATCCAGACAAAAAAGCGGCCGCTGATTATCGCCGGGGGCGGCGTGCACTACTCGCTCGCTACGGCAGAACTGATTCGCTTCGCCGAGGAGTTTGGCATTCCGGTAGCGGAGACGCAAGCGGGAAAAAGCGCGGTGCCATGGGACCACCCGCTTCAAGTAGGCTCGATTGGCGTCACAGGCTCGCTCGCCGCAAACCGCCTGGCCAAAGAGGCCGATTTGATTATCGGCGTCGGAACGAGACTGACTGACTTCCCTACCTCATCCAAAACGGCCTTCCAAAATCCAGATGTGGAGTTCGTCAGCATCAATGTCAGCTCCTACGACGCGCTGAAAATGAACGGAAAGGCCGTGGTAGCCGACGCGAAGGAAGCGCTGGTCGCAATCACAGGCGCACTGCGGCAAGCGGAATACAAGTCCGCCTACTCGCCGGAAGCGATTGCTGCTCTGAAGAAGGAGTGGGACGAAGAAGTGGACCGGGTCTGCTCTGTGGAGCGGGCGGAAGGCTTGTCGCAAATGCTCGCGCTGGGCGAGATCAACCGCTTCCTGGGCGAAAAGGACATCATTGTCGCTGCTGCCGGAAGCCTGCCCGGAGATTTGCACCGCCTGTGGAGATGCAAGGCCCCGAAAACGTACCATATGGAATACGGCTTCTCGTGCATGGGCTACGAGGTGTCCGGCGCGTTCGGCGTGAAGATGGCAAGCCCGGATCAGGAAGTGTACGCCGTCGTCGGGGATGGCAGTTACTTGATGCTTCATTCGGAGCTGGTCACGAGCATTCAGGAAGGGCAAAAATTTACGATCCTGCTGTTCGACAACAACGGGTTCGGCTGCATCCACAACCTGCAACGCGGTCATGGCAGCGAAGGCTTCGGCAACGAGTTCCGCTATCGCGACGAACAGACGAACCGGCTGACGGGCGAGTATTTGCAGATTGATTTTGCCAGCCACGCCAGAAGCATGGGCGCGAAGGCGTATACGGCCCGCACTGTGGAAGAGCTGAGAGCGGCCTTGCAGCAGGCGAAGGAAGAGACTGTCACGACGCTGATTGACATCAAGGTGCTTCCCGGAACGTGCTCGTCCGGCTACGAGTCGTGGTGGCGGCTCGGGGTAGCGGAAGTATCCGCGAGCAAAAAGGTTCAAGCCGCTTATGAAGCGATGAACAAGCAGATCGAGATTGCGAAAAAAATGTAAGCGTTGCCGGCGTTTTTATGCAACAGGCAAGAATGGCTAAAACTCTTGTCCAGCAGGAGGGCAACAGACGAGACTTCGAGTGGAACGAGCAAGCAACCGCTGTGCCTTATAGGTACGAAGGCTCCGCCAATGGCGTGGCGCAGCCAAGTTTCTAAACGCGTCGAGTTAAGCGCTTAATCAAAAGGGGCGACAGTCATGACAGATAAAGGATACAACTTCAAGCTGGGGGTTCACCCGATCAACTGGGTCGGGGAGGATGTCAAAGAACACGGGGATCACTATTCCTACGAGCAGGTCATGGATGAGATAGCCAGCCTTGGCGTTACAGGTGTGGAAATGAGCAGGAAGTTCCCTGCCGATCCGGCTGTTTTGCAGCAGGAGCTGGGCAAACGGGGGCTGCGGCTGACCTCGCAGTGGAAGTCCGTGCTGTTCTCGGATGCGCAGCGCCGCGACGAGGAGCTGCAGGCTTACCGGAAGCACGCGCAATTCCTCAAGGCGATGGGAGCAGAAGTCGTCAGCACGGCAGAAGTTGGCGGCTCGCTGCATTGGGACCCGCGCCGCTCCCCGCATGAAAAGCAGGTCGCACACTTGACAGATGAGCAGTGGAAAAGCCTGGCCGAAGGGCTGAACCAGGCAGGGGAGATTTGCCGCGAATTGGGCATGAAGCTCGTTTACCACCATCACGGCGGGACGGTCGTGGAGCAGCCGGAGGAAATCGACCGCCTGATGGAAATGACCGATCCCGGGCTTGTCTACCTGCTGTACGATACAGGCCATGCCTACTACGGCGGCAACGACCCGTTGAAGCTGCTGCAAAAGTATTACGGGCGGATCGGCTACGTGCACCTGAAAGATATTCGCCAAAGCGTTCTCGACCAGGCAAGGGCGGAACAGGCTGATTTCGTCACCTGCATCCGCAGAGGGGTGTTCACTGTCCCAGGTGATGGAAGCCTCGATTTTGCCCCGATTTTCAAGGAGTTGGTCGAGCGGGATTATCAAGGCTGGGCTATGCTCGAAGGCGAGCAGGACCCGCTCGTTCACAACCCTTTTGCATACGCGAAAAGATCCATTGCCTTCATCGAGCAAACGATATCATCAACCAGAGGTGAGAAAGTATGAAGACGGTTTCCGCTCAGGAAAAAATCAATTGGCTGCAAAAGAAAAGCAGCGAGACCCGGAGGCTGATTCTGCAAACGGTGCACCAAGCAGGGGCAGGCCATGTCGGCGGGCCGCTGTCTGTGACCGATCTTTTGGTCGCTCTTTATTTTGACGTGATGAATATCAAGCCTGACGAGCCGCTGTGGGCGGAGCGGGACCGCTTTGTGCTATCCAAGGGGCACTCCGCGATCGCCCTCTATACGGTGCTGGCGCTGCGGGGCTACTTCCCGGTGGAGGAGTTGAAAACGTTCGACGATATCGACTCTCGCCTGCAAGCCCATCCGGACATGAAGCTGCTGCCCGGACTGGACATGTCCACAGGCTCGCTGGGGCAGGGAATTTCTGCCGCAGTCGGCATGGCGCTGGGCGCAAAGCTGAAGCAGCAAGCGTTCTCCACATACTGCATCATTGGCGACGGCGAATCGCAGGAAGGGCAAGTATGGGAAGCGGCGGACGTAGCGGCCAAATACGAGCTGGACAATCTGGTAGTCATCATGGACTACAACAAGCTGCAGCAATTCGGCTGGAAGGGAACGGAAGGCCGCGAACGGGAAATCCCGATCTTTTCCCCGGAAGACCGCTGGGCGGCGTTCGGCTGGAACGTGCTTGCCATCGACGGCCACGATGTGGAACAGATCATCGAGGCGTGCCAGCAGGCGAAGCGCGTGCAAGGCAAGCCGACCGTCGTAATTGCCCACACCGTTAAAGGCAAGGGCGTAAGCTTCATGGAGAACAACTACACATGGCATGCGAAAGTGCCGAATGCGGAAGAGCTGAAAGCAGCCTTGGAAGAACTGGATATGGGGGTGTAGAAGATGCAATTACAGCTTGATAAAAAAGTAGCCATGCGCGATGCGTTTGGCGAAACATTGCTGCAATTTACGAAGGACGATCCGCGAGTGTACGCAGTCGATGGCGACCTGGCGACCTCCACCAAGCTGGATAAAGTAGCGGAGGGGAATCCGGCCAAATTTTTGCAGATGGGCATCGCCGAGCAGAACATGCTCGGAGTCGCTTCCGGTCTGGCAACAGTCGGCTTGCAGCCGTGGGTGTGCACGTTTGCCGCTTTTATTGTGAAACGCTCTCTGGACCAGATCGCCGTGGCGATTGCCCAGCCGAAGCTGGACGTGAAAATGATCGGGGCCTACAGCGGCTTGCTGACCGGATGCACGGGAAAAACGCATCAAGGTCTGGAAGATATCGCGATCATGCGCAGCCTGGCCAACATGGTCGTCCTGGCTCCGGCGGACGCGGTCGAAGTGAAAAAGGTGATGGAGTTCGCCCGCGACTACCACGGTCCCGTGTACATTCGGCTGGCGCGCGACCCGCTGCCGACCCTTTTTGCGGAAGAAACGCACACGTTTGCGCTCGGCAAAGGCGTCAAGTTGATCGCAGGACAGGATGTGACGATCATTTCAACCGGGACGCAAACAGGCCGCGCCGTTCAGGCTGCGAACCTGCTGCGCGCGGAAGGCATTCAGGCGGGTGTCCTGCACTTGCCGTCCATCAAGCCGATAGATGTGGAAGCTATCGTGGAGGCCGCTGAACGGACAGGGGCGATTGTCGCCACAGAAGAACATAGCATCTACGGCGGGCTGGGCAGCGCTGTAGCTGAGGTGCTGGTAGAGAACAAGCCCGTGCCGATGACAAGAGTCGGGGTGCGCGATCTCAATTCGGAATCCGGGCCAAACGACGCCCTGCTGAAAAAATACCAGATTGCCGTCGAGGATATCGTCCAAGGGGCAAAGGAAGTTTTGCAGCGAAAGGAGAAGGAAAATGTCTAAATTGATCGTTCCGAGCCAGCAACCAAACCAGGAGAAAAGCGTGGTCAAGGTCACACCGGAATCGGCAAACTGGGGCTATGTAGGCTTCGAGGTGTACACGCTTGCCAAAGGCGACAAAATCAGCATGGACACAGGGGAGCAGGAAGTGTGCATCGTGCTTCTCAGCGGGTATGCCAACGCGAGAACAAAGCAGCAGGAGTGGAACAACATCGGGCAGCGCATGCACATTTTCGAAGAAATCCCGCCCTATGCCGTCTACGTGCCATCTGGCGATCAGTATGAGGTAGAAGCCTTGACAGATGCCGAGATCGCCGTGTGCACAGCTCCGGGCAAAGGCACGTACGAGGCGAGACTGATCGCGCCAAAAGACATTCGGGTAGACATGCGCGGCTCCGGCAAAACGCTGCGCCGGATTCATAACATTTTGCCTGAGGATCAACCGGCGGACAGCCTGCTGATTGTCGAAGTCTACACGCCAAACGGAAACTGGTCGAGCTATCCGCCGCACAAGCATGACCAGGAGAACCTGCCCAACGAAGCGTATCTGGAGGAGACGTACTACCATCGCATCAAACAGGCGAACGGCTTTGCCTTGCAACGCGTGTACACGGACGACCGCTCGCTGAACGAGACGATGGTGGTCAAGGACGGCGATGTGGTGCTGGTGCCAAAAGGCTACCATCCCGTATCGGCACCTCCCGGCTACGACCTGTACTACTTGAATACGATGGCGGGGCCAGTGCGGACCTGGAAATTTACCAACGATGCCGACCATGAATGGATGATGACGCAAACGGTGTAAGCGAAGCAAGCGGGCCATGGGGATTCCTATGGCCTGCTTGAAACGAAGGGGAAAGCAGAAGGGGAGTGGAGCACAGATGAGTCAAAAACGCGTGCGCTGGGGCGTGTTGAGCACAGCCAGAATCGCGGTAAACACGATGATTCCGGCGATTCTGGAGGCGGACAACGCCGAGGTTGTCGCCATCGGCAGCCGGAACGAAAAAGTTTCGGAAGTTTCTGCGAAATTCAATATTCCCAACGTCTATAACAGCTATGAAGAAGTGCTGGATGATCCCGAGGTGGATGCCGTGTACATTCCGCTTCCGAACAGCATGCACAAGGAATGGGTGCTCAAGGCGGCAGACAAAGGAAAGCATATTTTGTGCGAAAAACCGATCGCGCTGAATGCGGCGGAAACAAAAGAGATGATCGAGCATTGCCAAAGCAGGCAGGTGCTGTTGATGGAGGCGTTCATGTACCAGTTCCATCCGCAGCACCAAGTGGTGAAAGCGCTGCTCGCGGCCAACGAGATCGGCACGCCCAGGCTGATCCGCGCCAACTTTACCTTTCGGATCGAAGACCGGAGCCGCGATTACCGTCTGGACCCGCAGCTCGGTGGCGGCAGTTTGTACGACATCGGGTGCTACTGCATTCACTCCATCCGCAATATTTTGCAATGCGAACCGAAACGGCTGTACGTCCACTCCCCGCGCGATCCGGAATTTGACGTGGACATGTCGGCTGTCGCGCTGCTGGAGCTGGACAACGGGATGCTGGCGACGTTTGACTGCAGCTTTGACATGGTGCGCCGTGAACGGTACGAGATTGTGGGGACGCATGGGACGATCCAGGTGCCGCGCTCTTACAATTTGCCCGAGTATTTTGACGGGGAAGGCATCGTGATTGTGGAAAAAGAAGACGGCGTGTCCAGAGTGGAAAAAGTGCGCGGGAACGAGTACAAGCTGGAAGTCGAGCATTTTTCCCAATGCGTGCTGGACGGCTCCCAACCGCTTTATTCCGGGGAGAGCATCTTGCAAAACATGAAAGTGATTGAAGCCTGCTATGAATCAATCCGCTCGGGCAAGTGGGTAAATCTGGCGTAATAAAAATGATCGAATTAAATATTTTTTCGAACAAATTTGAATTGAAAATCAACTGAGCCTCATTTAAACTTAAGGTAAGCGGTTACCTTAAAACTCTGAGAGAAAACGTTTTAGCAAATAGCGATGATGGAGGAATAAATATGAGCGGCCAAGTGCGCACGGCAGTAATCGGATTAGGAAGACTCGGATATTGGCATGCAGAAAACCTTGCGACAAAAGTGAAAGGCGCCCAGCTAGTAAAGGTAGTGGACCCGTTGGAAGGCCGCGCGGAGCAGGTAGCAAGAGAGCTGGGAGTTCCAGGCTGGTCCAAAGACCCTCGCGAAGTATTTGAGGACGCAAATATCGACGCGGTAGTTTTGGTCACACCTACGAGTACTCATGCGGAGATGATTACCCAGGCGGCGACGCACGGAAAACAAATTTTTGTTGAAAAACCGATTACCCAAACCGTAGAGGAAGCCGACGAGGTTATCCAAGTGTTAAACAAACACAACGTTTTCTGTCAGGTAGGCTTCATGCGCCGATTCGATCCGGCTTACGCGGAAGCAAAAAGACGGATCGCGGCCGGGGATATCGGCAAGCCGCTCTACTTTAAAGGAGTGAGCCGCGACGGCAACTGCCCGCCCGCAGAATTTATCAAGCACAGCGGAGGACTGTTCCTCGATGTCGCCATTCACGACTACGATATCGCCCGCTTTTTAATGGGGACGGAAGTGGAAACGGTTACAGCGACGGGGAATGTGCTCTTGCACACTTTTATGAAAGACTATCACGATGTCGACCAGGCGGTGACCACCCTGACCTTTGCTTCGGGAGCGGCGGGAGACATCGAAACAATGCGAATCGCCCCGTACGGCTACGATATCCGCGGCGAAGTCATCGGCACGGAAGGCTCCATTCAAATCGGATCGCTGCGCCACCACGATGTTCTTTTGCTGACTGCCAATGCCAGCACGCATGACATCATTCCTGACTTCCCGACGAAGTTCAAGGACGCCTACCTGCTGGAAATGATTCATTTCATTGACGCGGTGCAAAAGGGAGAGCGGCCTGCGTGCACGGAAACAGACGGAAAAATCGCCCTGGAGATCGCAGCGGCAGCGACCGAGTCGTTTCAAACAGCGAAGACGGTAAAGCTCGATAAAAAAGTGTCCATTTAATCAATCCAAATTGAAAAAATGGAGGTGACTACCTTGGCGTTGCTGGAAATGAAGGGCATTAGCAAAGCATTTTCCGGTGTGACGGTCTTGCACGACGTTCATCTGGACGTTCGGCAAGGAGAAGTGCACGTCCTGCTCGGGGAAAACGGCGCAGGAAAATCAACGATTATCAAGATCATGACCGGAGCCTACACGAAAGACCAGGGCGAGATTCGCTGGGACGGCAGGCCAGTCGAGATCGCAAAGCCGAGCGATGCGATTGATATCGGCATTGCCACGATTTATCAGGAGCTGAACCTGATTCCGCATCTTTCGGTCGCAGAGAACATTTTTCTGGGCCACGAAAAGAAAAAGCACGGCCGCTACTCTTTTCTGGATCGGAAGTACATGCGAGAAAAATCGAAGGAACTGATGGCGAAGCTGGGGCAAAGCATCGACCCGAACGCATTGGTGAGCAGCTTGGGGGTCGGACAGCAACAATTAGTGGAAATTGCTAAAGCGCTTTCTTTGAATGCCAAGCTGATAATTATGGACGAACCGACATCGAGCCTGAGCGCCCAGGAAGCCGAGCAGTTGCTGGCGACGATCGAATCGTTGCGGGAGCAGGGCATGACGTTCATTTACGTGTCCCATCGGCTGGAAGAGATCAAGCGCATCGGGGACCGGATCACGGTTTTGCGGGACGGGGCAAAGATCGAAACGGTAGATGTCAGCACGACGTCCATTGACCGGATGATCGAGCTGATGGTCGGCCGCTCGCTGCATAACAAGTATCCGAAAAAGACGTTTACCCGGGGACAGGAAGCGTTGCGGGTGGAGAACCTGAAGCTGAAAGGGGCTGCCCACGCCATCAGCTTTGCTGCCTATCAGGGCGAGATTCTCGGCTTTTCCGGTTTGGTCGGCGCTGGCCGCAGCGAGCTGATGAAAACGATCTTCGGCGCGGAGCCGAAGGAGACGGGCAAAGTCTACGTCTTCGGAAAAGAAGCGGTGATTCGCCAGCCGCGCGACGCCATCGAGGCAGGATTTGCGTTCATTACGGAAGACAGGAAGACGGAAGGGCTGTTCCTCGATCAGTCGCTTATTTTCAATATGTCCATCGCCAATTTGCGCGAAGTCAAAAGCAACGGGCTGCTGAGTCCGGTGAAGATGAAGGAAGTAGCGGAAAAGTACGTGCGCGAGCTGCAGATTCGCCCGAACAATATCAATCTGATGGGGCGGAACTTCAGCGGAGGAAACCAGCAAAAGGTCGTCATCGCCAAGTGGCTTTTCACCCAAGCGCGCATTTTTATTTTTGACGAGCCTACTCGCGGCATTGACGTGGGAGCAAAGGTAGAGGTCTACAACTTAATCAATGACCTGGTGGACTTGGGCGCATGCGTGCTGATTGTTTCGTCGGATTTGCCGGAAATTCTCGGGATGTGCGACCGGATTCTCGTGATGAGCGACGGACGGATCACCGCCGATCTGCAGCGGGAGGAAGCGACGCAAGAAGTAATCATGAAAGCAGCAACAGGAGGTTGATAGAAAATGAAGGAACAGTCCAACTCTGTGACAGTCACCACAGGGACAAGTGCCAGCAAGACACTGAGCTTGAATTGGAAAACGTTTGTCGGCAAGTTTGGGGCTTTGTTCGGACTCCTCATCCTTTCCGCGTGCTTGAGCATTCTTTCTCCGAATTTTCTGCAAGCCGAAAACTTGATGAATATCGCCCGGCAGTCTTCCATCAACGCGTTGCTCGCCATCGGCATGCTCTTGCCGATTTTGACGGCGGGAATTGATTTGTCTGTCGGCTCCCTGCTGGCATTGGCGATCACAACGACGGGGATTTTCGTGGTGAACTGGGGGATGCACCCGCTGCTTGGGATTTTGCTGTGTCTCGCGATTGGAGCGCTCGGCGGATGGTTCAACGGGGTTTTGCTCACCAAGCTGAGATTGCCGCATCCTTTTATCTCTACATTGGGCACGATGAATATTTTTCGCGGGCTGGCACTCATCATCACAGCCGCCTCTCCGATTTTCGGCTTCCCGCTCATCATCAACTACGCCGGCTATGAAAACATCGGGATTTTCCCCGTGAGCTTTATTCTCGTGATAATTACGTATATTCTTTTCCATCTGTTTCTTACGCGCACAGCGACGGGACGGTATATTTACGCGATCGGCGGCAACAAGGAAGCAGCCCGGCTGGCTGGTATTCCTGTGGACCGGATTCTGATTCTCGTCTACACCTTGAGCGGCTTGATGGCCGGTCTGGCGGGCCTTGTCCTGATCGGAAGGACGGATTCGGCGTCGCCGATTGCCGGATTGTCGTATGAGCTTGACGCGATTGCAGCCGTCATCATCGGTGGCGCCAGCTTCTTCGGCGGTGTGGGGACGGTATGGGGCACATTGATCGGGGCGCTCATCATCGCCGTGCTGCGAAATGGCTTGAACTTGCTCGGGACGACCTCCGATTTGCAAGTGGTCGTCATCGGCTCTGTCATTATCGCTGCCGTGTACGTCGATGTCCTGCGCCAGCGTTCGGCCAAAAAATAGGAAGGCGTCGAGGAGGAGCGGACGATGAGCAGGAAGATTTGGAAAGCCGTTTTTTCAAGCATGGTCCTTTTAAGCCTGGCAGCATGCGGGCAGCAGCCTGGCAGTCCTGAAGGCTCTTCGACTCAGCAGCAGCCACAGACGGGTTCCGGTGAACAAAAGCCGAAAATCTACGTCGTCTTGAAGACGTTGAACAGTGAGTATTTCCAATTCATAGAAGCGGGGGCAAAAGCGGCGTTCCAGGATTTCAACGTGGACGGGACGATCATGGCCCCCTCGAACCAGACACAAGTGATGGAGCAAGTCAACATGATTGAAGACTTGCTGAACAAAAACCCCGATGGGCTGGTGCTTACTCCCAGCCAGCCTGTTGCCGTCGTTTCGGCGTTGGCGAAGTACAAAGCAAAAGACATCCCGGTTGTGTTGCTGGACAGCGATGTGGATTGGGAGGACAAAACGACTTTTATCGGCAACGACGATGCGCTGAGCGGGCAAAAAGCGGGCGAAACATTGGCAGCGAAGCTGAGCAGGGGAGACAAAGTAGCGATTCTCGAAGGGATTTCCGGCACTCCGACCAGCGCCAAGCGCGTACAAGGAGCGAGAGAGGCACTGGAACAGGCGGGAATGATCGTTGCCGCTTCCGAGGCTGCGAACTGGGATCGGGTGGAAGCGGTATCGGTCATGGAAAACGTCTTGCAAGCCCATCCTGATATAAAAGGCGTGGTCGCCGCAAACGATGAAATGGCGCTCGGCGCGATTCGCGCGAGTGAGGCGAAAGGCAAGGATATCGCCGTCGTCGGAATGGACGGCATCATCGAGGCGATTGAATCGATCCAGAAAGGCTCGATGGATGCTTCAATCGCGGTGAAAACGTATGATATGGGCTACAAGGGCGTTGAAAATGCGGTAAAAGCCATTCGCAAAGAAACCGTGCCTAAGCAAATCGTGACAGAGATTGACGTCATTACGCCGGACAATGCCGAAGCAAAGCTCGCCCAAGCGAAAGGGCTTCTAGGGAAATAAAGGAAGGAGCTATCAACGCTACAAAAGCTACGAAGCTCGGCGCGGTCAGGCTGTTTGTACGAATCGCCTGTCTTGAATGCGAGCTGCTCAAGGGCCAGATGGCTGGCCTCAGCCGATTCTCAGGGGGAGTAGTTTTTCGCTCTCTGGGCGAAGCGGCAGCTCCAGCACTCGATAACAAAAAGGGGGACTGACGGATGGCTGAAACAGTCCGTTGTGCCGTAGTGGGACTTGGTCGGGCTGGTTTTTCCCATGCCGAAAATCTGGTCAACAGCGTAAAAGGAGCGGAGCTTGCTGTCGTTGCCGCTACCCGCAAGGAACACGCCGAAGCTGTAGCGAGCAGGCTCGGGGTCAGGCACGCGACCAATACCGTAGACGACATCTTCGAAAATCCCGAGATTGACGCTGTCATCATCGCCACGCCGACTGCCACGCATAAACAACTGATCCAACGGGCGGCAGAGAGCGGCAAGCATATTTTTGTCGAAAAGCCGATCACGCGAACATCGGAAGAAGCAGAGGAAACGATCCGCATCATCCGCGAGCACCGCGTCATGTGCCAGGTCGGTTTTATGCGAAGGTTTGATCCTGCCTATGCTGAAGCGAAAAAACGGGTGGACGCAGGCGATATCGGCAAGCCGATCTACTTTAAAGGCATCGGCCGTGATCCCGGCTCTCCGCCTCTTGACTACATGAAGCATAGCGGCGGGATTTTTCTGGACTTGTGCATACACGATTACGATATCGCCCGGTATCTGATGGGCGCTGAGGTCGCTTCGGTCACAGCGTTTGGCCGCATTTTGGCGCATCCTTTTCTGGAGGAATGCCGCGATGTCGATCAGGCGTTGACTCATCTGACTTTTCACTCCGGGGCAATGGGAGACATCGAAGGCAGCCGCAACGCCTTTTACGGCTACGATATACGCGGGGAGATCATGGGGACAGAAGGGACGATCCAGATTGGCTCGTTGCGGCACCACGATGTGAAAATCATGACGGCCAAAGGCAAAACGCACGATCTCATTCCCGATTTTCCGACCAGATTCAAAGATGCTTTTTGCCTGCAATTGCAAAGCTTTGTGGACAGCATCCGCAACCGGCAAGCGCCAGCGGTATCGGCAGCCGATGCCAAAATCGCCCTGCAAATCGCGGAGGCGGCTACCAAGTCGTTTCGGACAGGTACGACTGTGCAAGTAGCGGCCGATCAGCCGGAGTGAAATTCAGATTATTCAGTTACATCAGGCGCAGGAAGCCGCACCTGCCGGGCTGCCAGCGTCCTGACGCTTGTCTCGATTTGGGGGAGGCGTGTCAGGATAAGTAGTCTTTCGATTTTGATTTTTCAAAATGAAAGTGTTTACACTCGGGAATGGTCTGTATTATAATGCCATTAAGAAAACGCTTAACCAAACATACGAGACAACTTCATCGGCCAAAAAGCGCTGAAAAACGGGAATGTTCGCCTGTTTTAACACAGCGCAATCTATGTTCTATCCATTTTTTTATGAGAATTGGTTAAGCGCTTATTCAAGCCGCAAAAGGTTGAGAAGGAGGGAGCAGGCCGGTCGAGGTTTTCCAAAAACGTATGTGGGCTATAGCAAAAAAGAATGAGCACACGGGGGGTTCCTATGAAAAAGAGAATTGCGATTCCATTGATTTTGATGATGATGTTCTCCGTTCTGGCCGGCTGCGCTGGGCAAGCAAACAATAGCACTGGAGCGACGGACGGAAATCAGCAAGGGTCTTCAGACGGTAAGCCAAAAGTCACCGTTGTCTTGATGGAGCTGAGCGCGCAGTATTTTAAATTCATGGAAGCGGGAGCAAAAGCTGCTTTTCAAGAGTTTGGCGTAGATGGAAAGGTGATTGCTCCTTCCAACCAATCGCAAGTCATCGAGCAGGTAAACATGATCGAAACGACGCTGAATGAAAAGCCGGATGCGCTGGTCTTGATGCCTTCCCAGCCTGAATCCGCTCTCCCGGTATTGAAGAAGTACAAGGAAAAAGGCATCCCCGTCCTGTTGATCGACACAGACGTGCCGAATTGGGAGGATAAAACCTCTTATATCGGAACCAATAACGACGAAGCAGGCTATACAGCCGCACAGCTTGTCGCCAAGCAGCTTAACAAAGGGGACAAGGTCGCCATTCTCGAAGGAATCGCCGGAACTTATGCCAGCGAGACGCGGATTGCCGGAGCGAAAAGAGGGCTGACGGAAGCCGGGCTGGAGATCGCAGTTTCGCAGTCGGCTGACTGGGATCGGGTAAAAGCTACTTCGGTAATGGAGAACATTTTGCAAGCGCATCCAGACGTCAAAGCGGTCGTTGCGGCCAATGACGAGATGGCGCTGGGAGCCGTGCGCGCTACGGAAGCAAAAGGCTTGAAAATCCCTGTCGTCGGCGTCGACGGAATCATTGAGGCGGTTGAGTCCGTGAACAAAGGCGTCCTGTTCGGCTCGGTTGCGCAGAAGCCGTATGACATGGGCTACCTCGGCGTGAAAAATGCGCTGGCGGCGATTAAAGGCGAGCCGGTGGAAAAACGCATCGACAGCGGACTCGATACGATCACCAAAGAAAATGCGGAATCCAAGCTGAAGGATCTGAAAGCAAAGCTGGGGCAATAAAAAGCACATGGAATAAGCGACGGAGGAGGAAGGTCACACTTCCTCTTTCTGCTTATTCACTATCCTTTCCACGACAAGGTGAAGCAGCGTGCAAAGTTCAATTGGAAAACGATTAGTCGGCAGTTTTTTGTTCATGGCCATTTTGCTCGGGGTGACGAGCGGCATCGCTTATTGGGCGTTAAGCAAGGTCAACCAGTCTTACCTGGATGTTTTGAATCACACGGTCGTTCTCGAAGGCCATGTGAAAAATATGAAGTACTACGTGGTCCAGCGCAACCAGCATATCGATCATTACTTGCTGACGTTCGATCAGGACTACCTGTCTTTGTTGCAGCAGGATAGCGAAAAAATCAGCGAGCTGTTGGAGCAGTCGGCTGCCTTGATGGATAGCGAAGAAGGGAAGTCCAAAATTGACTATTTGCGGGAATGGAATACGATGTTCGGGCAGAAGGTGGAGCACGTCATCGCGCTGAGCGCGACAGACAGGGAAAAAGCCAAATCAGAAGCGGTCCACAGCGTGATTCCGTTTGGGAACATCATGCTCGACATGGCAGAGGAAATTACGGCTCAGCTCGAACAAAAGGTCGAGCTGGAGCTGGCAGACAATCAACAGCATGTCGCCTCGACGCTTTTGACGATGATTGCGATCAGTGTCGGGGCGGTTGTGGCCGCTGGCTGGATCGGAATCAAAATCGCCCGCTCGATCTCCAGGCCGCTGGAATCGCTGACCAAGGCGATTGAGGTCATCGCTTCGGGCCATATTGCCACAGAAGACGTCCACACACAGTCCAAGGATGAAATCGGCCAGCTCGTGCGCGGCTTCAATGCCATGAAAAACAACCTGCGGCAGTTGGTGCAGCAACTGCAAGAAAGCGCCGAGCGCCTGGCTGCCTACTCGGAGCAGCTCATGACGAGCGCGGAGCAAACGAGCCAGGCAACGGAGAGTATAACCGAGATCGTCCAGGAAGTAGCGGTCAGCTCAGACCAGCAGTTGCATCAGATTGAGGAAAGTGTCAGTTCCATCCATCAGCTTTCCGCGCGGATTCGCGATTTTGCCAAGGAGGCCGAAGAGACGGCTGCGCTATCTGCAGAGACTGCGGAAAAAGCGGTGCGCGGCAACGAGGGGGTACAGTGGAGCAAGGAGCAAATGAACGCGATTCACGCTTCGATTCAGCAACTGGCCGAAATGGTTGCCACGCTCGGCCAGCATTCCAAGGAAATTGAGCAAATTGTCGAGGTGATCTCCAACATCGCTTCGCAAACGAATTTGCTGGCCTTGAACGCAGCGATCGAAGCAGCGCGAGCCGGGGAGCACGGGGCCGGGTTTGCGGTTGTGGCGGATGAGATCAGAAAGCTGGCAGAGCAATCGACCTCATCGACGAGGCGGATTGTGTCGATCATCCAAAACGTTCGGGAAATGACCGTCAATGTCGGGGAGTCCATGCAAGCGGGGAAACAAGAAGTGGCTGCCGGGATGGAGCTTGTCCAGTCGGCAGGAGACATGTTCGTGGAGATCGAGCGATACGTGCAGATGGTTTCGCGGCAAATCGAAGCAGAAACAAGCTCGTTGCACAGGCTGTGTGATCGGGTACAGCTCGATGTTGCCGTCGTACAGGATGTGCGGAATATGTCGGAGAAAGTGTCGGCAGGAATGCAGCACGTATCGGCTGCCACCGAAGAACAGCTTGCGTCGATGGAAGAGATCGCCAGCTCGGCCAAGCAGTTGTCCAGCCTCGCGGATGAATTGCAGGCGGCGGTCGGGAAGTTCAGGCTGTAAGCGGCTTCTGTCCGGCGCATTGCCGAGGAAAATGAGCAAGCTGCGAGTCTACGGTTTGCTCTTTCTTGCGGGGATGGTCTTGTTTTACATCGTAGCAATCAGCGCAGCAGCGATTCGTCTGCTGAAAACATCCGATGTGGTCGCGTGAGCCTGGAAAAGAAGGGTTTTTCTGGACAGCAGCGAATAACGGTGTAAAAGTCTGATAATTCGACCTGATTAGGAGGCGGCGGCGATGGTTCAAGGCGGCAAGTACGTGATGGTGGAGCCAGGGGTCGAAATTTTTGTGCAGGACACAGGACAGGGCAAGCCGATCGTGTTTATTCCGGGCTGGACGTTTACTACCGAAGTGTTCCACAAGCAGGTCGAGCATTTTCAAGAGACGAACAGAGTCGTCGTGCTCGACCCGCGAAGCCATGGCAGATCGTCCGTGACGATGCACGGAAATGACTACGCGACACACGGCGCAGACCTGGCAAAAGTGATCGAGGCGCTGGAGCTGAAAGATGTCACGCTGGTCGGCTGGTCTTTTGGCTGCCTGACGATGTGGGAATACGTCAGACAGCACGGAACGCGCGATTTGAAATCATTGGTCTTTATCGACCTGTCGCCGAAGCCGCTGTCGACCAATCATGAGCAGGACTGGGTGGAAGGGCCGCTCGACGAGATTGCCGCTGCCTACAACTATTATTTGCGGGACTCCGAAAAGCAGCGGGAATTTATCGAAGCGTACGCGACCGGGGTTATGGTACAAAGAGAGTTGCAGGCAGAAGAGCTGCTCTGGATTATCGAGCAGTCCATGAAAACGCCTCCCTACATCGCGGCGAACTTGTTTGCGTCCGGGATGTTTTCCGATTACCGGGCAGAGGCGAAGCTTGCGAGCGAGTCTGTGCCGACGCTGACGGTGGTGGCGGAGCATTGGGCAGAGACGGCCAAACGGTTCCTTGAACAGCATGCGCCGAAGTCCGCGGTGGAAGTATTGGGCGGGCACATGATGTTTTGGGAGCATGCCGACAAATTTAACTCACTGCTGGCTCAGTTCATCCATGCTGAAAAACATGTGGGCTAGAAAAAGGAAAAGGCAAAAGGCTGCACTTACCCCTGTCAAGTAGACACACACTAAAAAGCTTAAGCAGCCAGTTTGACTCGGTATTCAACCGGGGCACACTGGTTTAATCTTTTCTGGAAACGTTCATGGCTATAGAACCATATGTATTCATCAATGGCTTGAAGAAGCTCTTCCTCTGTTTTACACTGAGAGAAGTACGACGTTTCCGTTTTCAGATGGGAAAAGAAGGACTCTATGCATGCGTTGTCTAGGCAGTT
>NZ_BAAIYG010000020.1:0-90180 GCF_057543335.1 Brevibacillus sp. YAE8 | reverse complement strand
CCCCTTTTTAGGGGCAGCCCGAGGCAACACGCGGTTGGCAGACTTTCAGTGCGCCTTTAAGGCGCTTGCTTGTAACATGCCCTTATAGGGCTAATGGAAGCCACCGGCTAAGCCGGTGGTTATGACTCATGCGGGTGCTCGTAGCCATGTAAGCCCCGCCCAAACCGATGTTATACTGGTCCCAAGAGGTGAGAGCGATGTTGAAAGTAGGAGCAAAAGCCCCTGTCTTTACGGCAGACAGCACAAAAGGTCCGGTTGACCTGGGAGAGTACGTCGGCAAGCAGACGGTCGTCCTCGTTTTTTACCCGGGGGACGACACGCCTGTGTGCACCAAGCAGTTGTGCGCGCTTCAGGACAACTACGCGAGATTGCAGCAGAAAAACACGGCTGTCTTTGGCGTCAATCCGGGCGAGCTGGGCAAAAAGCAGTCGTTTGCGGAAAAGTTCCATTACGATTTTCCGTTGATCGCAGACGAAGGTCAAAAGATTCGCGAAGCATATGATGTAGGGAAAATTCTCGGCCTGTTTTTCCAGCAGCGCATCGTCTACATCATCGGTAGGGACGGGACGATCTTGTACGCGAAAAAAGGCAATCCGCCCGTATCCGAGTTGCTGGCAGTGATCGAAGCGCACGGGCAGTAAGCGCGGAGCGACTCTGGGAGCGATCCACCGCTTGCGTCGAAGGAGCAAAACAGGGATAATACAAATGAGAATGTATGTTTGGTGGTTATCCGTCATGAAAAAAATCCTTCATCTGGATATCGACGCTTTTTTCGCCAGTGTAGAGCAACTGGATCGGCCAGAATTGCGCGGCAAGCCTGTGATCGTAGGCGGCACTGCCAACCGCGGAGTCGTCTCGACGTGCAGCTACGAGGCGCGCAAATACGGGGTGCGCTCTGCCATGCCCGTTGCGCTGGCGCGGAAAAAATGTCCGCAAGGGGTGTACCTGCCCGTCCGCTACAGCCGCTATGTCGAAAAATCCGCAGAAGTCAGAGAAATTTTTACTTCCTATACAACACGCTACCAAACAGTCGGTCTCGACGAGGCGTACCTGGATGTGTCCGACTACGAAAATGCCGTGCCGGTTGCCCGCGAGCTGAAGAGACGGATCAAACAGGAGACGGGACTTACGTGTAGCATCGGGCTTTCTTATAATATGTCGCTCGCCAAGATCGCCAGCGATTTGAAAAAGCCGGACGCCTTTGTCATCATCCGGCCCGAGCAGGCATTGGACGTACTGCGCCCGTTGCCGATCGGGACGCTTCACGGTGTCGGCAAAAAGTCGCAGGAGCTGCTCGAAAGAAAAGGCATCAAGACAGTGGAGGACTTTTGGCAGCTTTCGCTGGATGAGGTTGTGCAGCTATTCGGCAAGTTCGGCCGTTCCCTGTACGACCGGGCCAGGGGAGAAGACAGCCGCGAGATCGTGATGGACCGCGCGCCGAAATCGACCAGCCGGGAGACGACGCTGTCGTTTGATTTGTACGACCGCGAGTCCATCGCGCCGATTGCCCTTTCCCTGTTGCGGGAGGTCGAGGAGGACGTGCGCCAGGAAGGGGTCGAGCCGCAAACGATCACGCTCAAGATCAAGTACGCCGATTTTACGCAAAGAACGAAGCAGCACAAGGCAGTCGCCGGGGCCAACTGGCAGGAGCTGCTGGACGATTTGCTCGATGCGTTTGATTACTCGCAAGGTGTCAGACTGGTGGGCGTTGGCTTTTCCAATTTTGCCGAACCGCAAAAAGAGCGCTACGAGCAGCTTTCGCTGTTTCCGTGGAAGCTCGGGAGATAGGGAGGGGCAGGGATGGAGGCGGACAATGCGTTTCATTGCTGTGCGACCTGTATTCATTTTCGCGTGGAAAAAGCGCCAGGCGGCGTGACCTACCGCTGTTCGCGCCTCACCTACGAGACGAGGCCAGACTATCGCTTCCAATGCTGGACCCCGACGGAGCGGGTCAGGCGGCTGATGGAGACGAGGCAGCAGCAATCCCGGAGTGAATAAAGAAATGGCAACACCCCCGCATGCCACCTCTCAGCGTGACAGCGGGGGTGTGTTTGGTTTGGGCAGGTGGTTGTGTCTGACGAGCTGCATCCGAGCGGTCGCGGGCGCAGCCGTTTTTGTTTGCCTGGTGAGCCAGCCGCTTCCCGCCCCCTCCCGCCAACCGCCGCCAAATCATCACCGTCGCCTGCTTTGCTCGCAACCCCTCAAGGCGTGTGCATCTCGCCTTTTTGTGCGGAATACCGCACCGCCTTGCTCGCTTTCAACTGGATGAACAGCAAGATGCCAAAGCCGAGCACCGCTGCCGCGACGACGAGGAGAGCCGAGGACACAGGCAAGAGATCCGTCAAAATCCCGCCAGCCAGTGGGCCCGCAACCATGCCGATTCCGTGGAACATGTTGAACAGCGAGTAGGCTGTTCCGTAAGCGCCGCTTCCCCCTTGGTCGATGATCCCCCCGAGTGTCGGGAGAGTAGGGGACAGCGTGAAGCCGACGCTCGCGCCGACGAGCGCCATCGCGATTCCGGCTTGCCACAGCGAGTCGGCCCAGACCAGGAAAGGCATGAAGACAGCGAGTGCAACGACCCCGGCAAACATCAGTTTGTACGGGTTAAACCGGCCGGACAGCGAGCCTGCCACGGGGGCAATCAATCCGTATGCCAGCGTCATCGCGCCAAACAACAGCCCGATCACGGTCGGCGTAATGCTGAGCTTCTGCGTCAAAAAGACGGGCAGTGTCGGCTCCAGCAGGCAGAGCGACACTTCCGCGAGCAGGACGATCCCGGCGATGAAGACGACTTGCGGATTGCGCAAAAATTTGCCGACCAAAAGCTTTTCGCTCGCTGTGCGCGCCGTTTCTTCCTTGAGGAACAAATACACCAAGACGATGTTGATGACCGTAAAGGCCGCAGCCGCGAGAAACGGCGTCCGGTGATCGCTAATTTCAAACAGCCAGCCGCCAATCGGCGCGCCGAGCAAGGTGCCTGTAGAGATGGCCGTCAGCGCGGTGCCCATGACCGCTCCGCGCATTTTCGGCGGGAACAGGTCGGCGAGCAGGGCGAGCGCCGTCGGCCACGTCGCAGCCGCCGCAATCCCTTGCACGAAGCGGGCTGAAATCAGCAAGGCCATCGTTTCGGAAAAAGCGAATAGCAGCGTCGAAGCGGCAAGCCCGACCAAGCCGACGAGCAGCACTGTCCGTCTGCCCAAGCGGTCAGAGATCGGCCCGAAGATCGGCGTGGCGAGCAACATCGCGACCGCATAGCTGCTGAACAGGACGCCCATCATCGTCGAGGAAGGCTGCAGCGTCTCGGAAAAATAAGGAACGATCGGGATCAACAGGCTGTAAAGCAGCATGTCGATAAACAAAATCAGAATCACAAAAAGCAAACCGGTACGTTGCGGCTTTGTCATTTGCGTGAAAAAAGACATCATCAACACCTCATCCCATCTAACTCAAAAAACTATTTTTGTTTTATTAGTTTTCGCAAAAAAAGGGAATAAAAGGGGTCACCTTTTATCCACGGGCACGAGTCCGTACAACAGAACGTCTACAATCGCGGCCAAAGCTTCCGATACGGTAATCTGGTTTTGCATGTAGAAACGCTGGTCGAGCGTCGATTTGACCGCGTCCACGATCAGCTTCATCATCAGCGTGACATTCATGTTGACGATCAGCCCTTCCTTGATTCCTTGCTCGATCAGTCCGCGCAGCGTCTGACAGTCATCCGAGAGCGCGGAGTCGACCAAGGCCCATTGCTCCGGGTAGTAGCGCTTCATCTGTTCGAGAATGCGCAAATCGTAAAACTCGTAGTGTGTCGGCAAAACCATCATGACGCCTTTGATTTTTTCGATCAGGGAAAGACTGTCGTCGTCGAGAATTTGCTTTGTTTTTTCATCGGCCTCGGCAAACGTTTGGGAGATGATCGCCTCGAGAATCTCCACCTTCGAGGAAAAGTGCTCGTAGAGCGTCCGCTTGCTGATGCCGAGCCTGCGAGCCAGGTCGTCCATGGAAAACTTCATGCCCTTGTCTCTGATCTCATCAATAAAACCTTTCATGATCCGGTCTTTCATCGCCATCGACCCCCTGCCTAACCACCGGTTGAAAACCGGATAAACAAAAATAGTTTTCTTAGTGTTTCCATTATGGCACAAAGCCGTTGTCCACGGCAAGCGGCAGCTAATGTTTTTCTTTTGCAACAGGGTGGTCGATTATGGTATAGTAGGTGCCGAAATCGCGGTTGATGGCTGCACATCATATGGAGGTGCCCCGTGTTTTTAAACAAGCTGATGCCCAGTCAGTTCGTGGAGTCTATCCATCACATTGATATAGATCAATTGAAACGAAATAAAATCCGCGCGGTGATTACAGATTTGGACAACACCCTTGTAGAATGGGACAGGCCAGAAGCTACCCCGGAAGTAATAAGCTGGCTCGGGCGCTTGCACGATGCAGGCATCCAGGTCACGGTCGTGTCCAACAACAACAAGGAGCGCGTCCAGCGCTTCTGTGCACCGCTCGATCTCGGTTTTATTTGTGCGGCGAGAAAGCCGACAAACCGTGCCTTTTTGCAGGCGGTTCGGCAAATGAATGTGACGATTGCCGAGACGGTCGTGATCGGCGATCAATTGTTTACCGATGTGCTGGGAGGAAATCGGCTGGGGTTTCATACGATCCTAGTCGTGCCTGTGGCCCAGACGGACGGTTTCTGGACGCGCTTTAACCGTCAGATGGAGCGCGTGGCTTTGAGCTGGATGGAAAGGAAAGGAATGGTTTCGTGGAGGAGAAAAGCATGACGGAACAAACAATCGGCACTTGTGCCGGCTGTGGTATTGCGCTTCAGACCGAGGATGCGAAAAAGCCCGGCTATGCGCCTGAATCGGCGCTGGGCCGCAAAGTGGTGATCTGCCAGCGCTGCTATCGCATCAAGCACTACAACGAAGTCGCGCCAGTGGCGATGGGCGATGACGACTTCCTGAAAATTTTGGACGGCATCGGCTCGACACAGTCTCTGGTCGTCATGGTCGTCGATATTTTCGACTTCCAGGGCTCCTGGCTCAGAGGCTTGCCGCGCTTCGTCGGCAACAACCCGATTTTGCTCGTCGGCAACAAGGTGGACCTTTTGCCGAGAAACATCAACCTGAACCGTGTACGCAACTGGATGCAGCACGAAGCGAAGGAACGCGGCCTGCGCCCGGAAGACATCGTGCTCATCAGTGCGCAAAAAGGGCAGCATATCGACGAGTTGCTCAACCGGATCGGGGAACTGCGCAAAGGACGCGATGTGTACATCGTCGGCGTGACCAATGTCGGCAAGTCGACGATGATTAACCGCATCCTGCACGACTACGGAGCGGCAGAGCTTACGATTACGACCTCGCCGTTTCCAGGCACGACCCTGGACAAAATCGAAATCCCGCTGGAAGACGGACGCTCCATTTTCGATACGCCGGGCATTATCAACCGCGATCAGATCGGGCACATGATTTCTCCATCCGATCTGAGGAAAATCACGCCGAAAAGCCGGATCAACTCCAAGGTGTACCAGCTTGAAGATGGGCAAACCTTGTTCCTGGGCGGACTTGCCCGCATTGACTTTGTACGCGGACCGAAGCAGCCGTTTGTCGTCTATGTCGACAACGACCTGTACATTCACCGCACGAAGCTGGAAAAGGCGGACGAGGTGCTGCAAAAGCATCACGGCACATTGCTCGTGCCCCCTACCGGGGAGGAAGCGGCCAAAGCATTGCCGCCGTTTGTGAAGCATTCGTTCAAGGTCAAGCAGTCGCAAATCCCTACGGATATCGTCATTTCCGGCTTGGGCTGGGTGACGATTCAAGGCAAGTACGAAGCGAACGTCGTCGTTCACGCGCCAAAAGGGGTAAGCGTGGGCATGCGCAGAGGTTTGATCTAGCCTTTTGCCAGCGACGCGCATGATGGCGTCTTTTGCTTTGCGCCATATGCTAGAGAGAGAAGCTACGGGGGAGGAAAAGCTCCATGATTACAAGCAAAACACAGTTGGTCGGCCTGTTTGGACATCCGGTATCCCATTCGCAGTCTCCGATGATGCACAATGCTGCTTTTGCTGAGACCGGACTCGACTTTGCCTACTCGGCTTTCGACGTCGAACCGGAAGCGCTGGAGGACGCGGTAGCGGGGATTCGCGCATTGGGCCTTCGCGGGATTAACGTCACGATCCCGCACAAGGTCGCGATCATGCCGATGCTCGATGAAATTGATCCGCTGGCGAAGCGAATCGGCGCCGTCAATACCGTGGTGAGCAAAGATGGCAGGCTGATCGGCTACAATACAGATGGCATGGGCTACGTCCGCTCCCTTGTGGAAGAGACGGGAATCGTGCTGGACAAGCAAATTGTCACCATGATGGGCGCGGGCGGTGCTGCCCGTGCCGTTGCGTTTACGCTCGCCGAAAAAGGCGTAAAGGAAATCCGCATCATCAATCGCTCGCGGGAAAGAGCCGCCGTGCTGGCCGAGCATGTAGGCACGATCGTTCCGACGCGAATCGTCGAGCAGGGCGAAGGCAAAGACGCGATCGCAGACTCTTCGCTTTTGATTAATACGACGTCCATCGGAATGCTGCCAAACGTGCAGGACACCCCGGTGCCAGCAGACTGGCTTCACTCCGGGCTGATTGTCAGCGACCTGATTTACAACCCGCTGGAGACAAGACTGCTCCGCGAAGCGCAGGCGATCGGCGCGACTGTTCACTCCGGCGTCGGCATGTTTGTGAACCAGGGCGCCCTTGCTTTTGAGCTGTGGACGGGAACCGACGCACCGACGGAAGTCATGCGCGAAGTCGTCTTGCAGCAACTGACGAAAACAACCTGATCGAACATGATTGCAGGAACTAAAGGAGGCATGCCGATGTTGACCGGCAAGCAAAAGCGCTTTTTGCGCGCAGAAGCTCATCATCTCACCCCGATTTTCCAGGTAGGAAAAGGCGGCGTTAACGAAAATATGATTACCCAGATCAAGGAAGCGCTGGAAGTGCGCGAGCTGATTAAAGTCGCGATTTTGCAAAACAACAGCGACGACAAGCATGAAGTAGCAGAAGAACTGGCAGCAGGTGCGGGTGCCGAGCTGGTGCAACTGATTGGCCATACGGTTGTCTTGTACAAAGAGTCCCGGGAGCACAAGACGATCAAGCTGCCGTAAGTGATCGAACACCATGAAGGACGCACGAAAAAAAGTCGGGATCATGGGCGGCACGTTTGATCCCATCCATTGCGGCCACTTGCTGGCGGCTGAACAGGCCAGAGAGCAGGCTGGACTTGACGAGGTCTGGTTTATGCCATCGCACATTCCGCCGCACAAGAGCAGGGAGGGGCTGACAGAGGCGCATCATCGCCTGCAAATGGTTCAGCTCGCCATAGCCGATCACGAGTCGTTTCGCGTGACGGATATCGAACTGGCCCGAAAAGGCCCCTCTTACACGTACGATACGATGGTTCTGCTCACGCAGCAGTTTCCTGATTGTCAGTTTTCTTTTATTATTGGGGGAGACATGGTAAAAATCTTGCCCAAATGGTACCAGTTCCAACAGTTGATCCGCATGGTACGCTTTATAGGTCTGGCGCGACCGGGCACGGAGCTGGAGCGGGAGGCGTGCGAGTACGTCACCTTCGTGGAGATGCCGGTCTGGGACATCTCTTCCACGTTAATCCGGGAAAAGGCGGCGGCGGGCAAAAGCATCCGCTATCTGGTACCTGATGCTGTGGAGCGTTATATAAAGGAGAACCGATTCTATGAAACTCTTGTCTAATCGGGAGGAACTGCTTGCGCGCATCCGGGCGCAAATGCACGAGAAGCGCTACAAGCATACTTTGGGGGTCGCCCAGTCTGCCCGCGAGCTTGCACAGCGATACGGCGCTGACCCTGACAAAGCCGAGCTTGCCGGACTTTTGCACGACTACTGCAAATGCTGGCCCGTGGAGAAAATGTTCGAAATTCTCGTTCGCCACGATATGCCGACAGAGCTGTTGGAAGGGGAAAAAGAGCTGTGGCACGCTTTTGCCGGGGCAATCGTCATTCAGAACGACCTGGGAGTGACGGACCCGGATATTTTGCAAGCCGTTCGCTACCATACGACCGGGCGAGCCGGGATGTCCCTGTTAGAAAAAGTGGTTTGTGTGGCAGACTATATAGAACCGAACCGGAATTTTCCTGGCGTGGAGCAGATTCGCACGCTGGCCGAGAAAGACCTTGATGCCGCCCTGGCTCTCGCTTTGGGAGGCACGATCCAGTTTTTGATAGAAAAGCAGAAGACGGTCTATCCGCTGACGCTTACCGCTTATAACGATCTGGTATCCCGCAAAGGGAAAGAAGGAGGGCTTTGATGGTTAAAACAGTAGAAGAGTTGGCTCGCTTGGTAGTGAAGGCAGCAGAAGACAAAAAGGCAGAAAATCTGAAGGTGCTGGACATCAGCAAGCTTTCGGTGATTGCAGACTACTTCATGATCTGCCACGGAAACAACGAGCGTCAGGTGCAGGCGATCGTGCGCGAAATTCGCGATCAAGCCCACAAAAACGGTTTTGACGTTCGCGGCATTGAAGGCGCGGATGAGGGACGCTGGGTGCTCGTCGACCTCGGCGATATCGTGATTCACGTCTTCCACCGCGAAGATCGCGAGTTTTACAATCTGGAGCGACTGTGGAAGGATGCAGAAGAAGTGTCCTTCGCTGCGCAAGGGTAAAAACGGATGGCGTACGCACACATGGCCGCAGTTTACGACAGGCTGATGGCGGACACCCCCTACGATCAATGGCTGGACTGGGTCGAGCGCACCTGGCAAAAGGGAGAGGCCCCAAAACGAGTCATTGATCTGGGCTGCGGGACGGGATCGATTGCGATTCCGCTGGCCAAGCGCGGCTATCGGGTCACGGGCGTCGATCTGTCCGCCGAGATGCTGGCGATTGCCTACGACAAAATGCGGCAGGAGCAAGTAGAGGTGGCGTGGGTCGAGCAGGATATGCGCGAGCTTTCCTTGCCGGAGGCGGACGCGGTCATTTCCTTGTGCGACTCTCTCAGCTACCTGACAGAAGAAGCGGACGTGCAGGAGACGTTTCGGCGCGTCTTCGCTCACCTTGCTCCCGGGGGAAGCTTTTTGTTCGATGTGCACAGCCCGTACAAAATGCTGCATATTTTCGGCGACGAGACATTCACCTACGTCGACGATGAGGTTTCGTACATTTGGCAATGTTTTTGCGATCCGCTGCGCCTGGAGGTAGAGCACCAGCTCACCTTTTTCGTCCGCCAGCCAAACGGCTTGTACGAGCGGCTGGAGGAGGAGCATTGGCAAAGAGCCTACCAGCCGGTCCAACTGATGCGCTGGCTGGCCGACGCGGGCTTCACGGACATCGTCATTACGGCAGACTATTCGGATTTGCCGCCGCAGGAAGCGAGCGAACGCTTATTTTTTGCCGCTCGCAAGCCGTAGGGTTTGACACGGTTGGTTTATATTGACTATAATGGCGTTATAACTACAAATTTCGACGCGTTTAAGAGGAATAGTAGGAATATGCCCCGCGGATACAGAGAGTTGACGGCAGGTGCAAGTCAACCCGGGACTATCTGAACTCGCCTCCCAGCACTTGCCCCGAAGGCCATGTGTACATGGTTGCGTAAGGGCAGGCGGCTCATCCCCGTTACGGATTTCAAGTGGGTGAATGCTTTTTCATTCGCCAATCTGGGTGGTACCGCGGGAATATAAACAAACCTCTCGTCCCTTTCGTAGAACGACTGGGGACGTGGGGTTTTCTTTATACTGGACCGGAATGTACAGATTCTTATCCGGTATAAGTGCAACGAAGGCTACGCCAATGGCTCGGTGTAGCCGAGTTTTCATTTTTTACCTATTTCAAGATGGGAGTGCTCTACCATGGTTTTCAGTCATCGTGATGTTGAAAAAAAGTGGCAACAATACTGGGAGCAAAACAAGACCTTTAAAACTTCTGAGGACCCGAACAAGAAAAAGTTTTACGCACTCGATATGTTCCCGTATCCATCTGGTGCCGGGCTGCACGTCGGACACCCGGAAGGCTATACGGCTACCGATATTTTGTCCCGCATGAAGCGGATGCAAGGCTACAACGTGCTCCATCCAATGGGCTGGGATGCGTTTGGCTTGCCAGCCGAGCAGTACGCGCTCGATACGGGGAATGACCCTGCGGAGTTCACAGAAAAAAACATCAACACGTTCCGCCGCCAAATCAAGTCGCTCGGCTTCTCCTACGACTGGGACAGAGAGATCAACACGACCGATCCGCACTACTACAAATGGACCCAGTGGATTTTTACGAAGCTGTATGAGCACGGCCTGGCCTACGTTGACGAAGTAGCCGTGAACTGGTGCCCGGCGCTGGGAACCGTTCTGGCCAACGAAGAAGTCATTGACGGCAAAAGCGAGCGCGGCGGCCATCCGGTCGAACGCCGCCCGATGAAACAATGGGTATTGAAAATTACCGCGTATGCGGAAAGACTGCTCGAAGACCTGGAAGAGCTGGACTGGCCGGAGAGCATCAAGGAAATGCAGCGCAACTGGATCGGCCGTTCCGAAGGGGCAGAGGTTACGTTTGCCATTGAGGGACACGACCAGACCTTTACTGTCTTCACGACCCGCCCGGATACGCTCTACGGCGCCACCTACACGGTACTCGCTCCCGAGCACAAGCTGGTGGAACAGATTACGACGCCAGAGCAGAGAGCAGCGGTAGAAGCTTACCTGGAGCAGACGAAGCACAAAAGCGATCTGGAGCGTACCGACCTGGCGAAAGAAAAGACAGGGGTATTCACAGGCGCCTATGCGATCAACCCGGTTAACGGCGAACGTCTGCCGATCTGGATTGCCGATTACGTGCTGATTAGCTACGGAACAGGCTCGATCATGGCGGTACCGGCGCACGATGAGCGCGACTACGAGTTCGCCAAGACGTTTGATCTGCCAATCAAAGCGGTCATCGCAGGCGGAGACATTTCCAAGGAAGCGTACACAGGCGACGGAGAACACATCAACTCCGGCATGCTCGATGGCCTGAACAAAGAACAGGCGATCAACAAAATGATCGAATGGCTGGAGAAAGAAGGCAAAGGCAGCCGCAAAGTGACCTACCGTCTGCGCGACTGGCTGTTCAGCCGTCAACGCTACTGGGGCGAGCCAATTCCAATCCTGCATCTGGAAGACGGCACAATGAAAACTGTGCCAGAATCCGAATTGCCGATCATGCTGCCTAAAACAAAAGAAATCAAGCCGTCCGGCACAGGCGAATCGCCGCTCGCCAACATCACCGACTGGCTGAACACCGTCGATCCGGAAACCGGCAAGAAAGCGCGCCGCGAGACGAACACCATGCCGCAATGGGCGGGCAGTTGCTGGTACTTCCTGCGCTTTATCGACCCGCACAACGACAAAGCTTTGGCCGATCCGGAAAAGCTGAAACAATGGCTGCCAGTCGACATCTACATCGGCGGTGCAGAGCACGCTGTATTGCACTTGCTCTACTCCCGCTTCTGGCACAAATTCCTGTACGACATCGGCGTCGTGCCAACCAAGGAGCCATTCCAGAAGCTGTTTAACCAAGGCATGATCCTCGGTGAAAACAACGAAAAAATGAGCAAGTCCAAAGGCAACGTCGTCAACCCGGACGATATCGTCAACAGCCATGGTGCCGACACGCTCCGCCTGTACGAAATGTTCATGGGGCCGCTGGATGCATCCATCGCCTGGTCGACAAAAGGTCTCGATGGCGCGCGCCGCTTCCTGGACCGCGTGTACCGCCTGTTCGTTCAAGACAACGGCGAGCTGAACCCGAAAATCGTCGATACGAACAAACCGACCAGCATGGAGCGCGTCTACCATCAAACCGTGAAAAAAGTGACGGAAGACTACGAGGGCCTGCGCTTCAATACAGGGATCTCCCAGTTGATGGTATTCGTCAACGAAGCGTACAAAGCAGACGTCCTGCCGAAAAAATACATGGAAGACTTCGTGAAAATGCTGTCCCCGATCGCCCCGCACTTGGGCGAGGAACTGTGGGAAAAACTCGGCCACAACGATACAATCGCTTACGAGCCATGGCCAACCTACGACGAGTCGAAGCTGGTCGAGGACGAAGTGGAAATCGTCATCCAGATCAACGGCAAAAACAAGGAAAAAATGCTCATTGCCTCCGACTCGACCAAGGAACAAATGGAGGAGCTGGCACTCAGCAACGAGCTGATTAAGGAACTGATCGAAGGCAAGACAATCGTCAAAATCATCGCCGTGCCTGGCAAGCTGGTTAATATTGTGGTTCGTTAGTCGGATTAGACGCACGATCCAGAAGGCGGGCCAGATAAACGACTCGCTAGTCGCACGAAAAGCGTCTATCGCTCACCGTCGGCTTGTCATCCTCTCGTGATGGCAAGCGGGTGAGAGGTGAAAGGAAAAAGGAGTGGAGCCTGTTTGAATAACAGGTTTCCGCTCCTTTTTTCGTACTGCCAGTTTTCTGATACTGCCAGCGTGCTTGTCGTCGCTCTGCAAGGCTCGCAACTGCAAGCAACCCACGCTCTCGCAGCTACTGCGGCTGTTCGTTCAAATAACGGTCGAGCAGCTCCTGATCCTCGGCGAACTTCGCGCGCGTGCGCCGGAATACCTCTGCAAAAATGCCGGGCAGCTTGCTTTGCAAAGGAATCAGCCCTTCGCCGGTGATTCCTCCGGGGACGCAGACGCGCTGCTGCAAGGAAGGGAGCGTGAATTTTTCTTCGCGCAACAGATCGGCCACCCCGATCAGCATCTGCGAGGTCAAATAAGTAGCGGCTTCTGTCGAGATGCCTGTCTCTTCGACGGCATCCTGAATCATCTGCTGCAAAATATAGCTCAAAAAGGCAGGGCCGCAACTGGCGATGTCGGAAGTGATTCGCAAGAAAGGCGCGGTGATCTCGACAGGCGTGCTGATGTGGGCAAACAGGTTGCGAATATAATGGCGCTGCTCTTCGTCGACGCGCGCACCGAATTCGCACAGGCTCACGCCGCTCTGCGCCGCGTTGGTAATGCTCGGAACGACCCGGGCGATGGCGCAAGGTACTTTTGACTCAAGATGCTCCAGCTTGATCGGACTGGTGATCGTGACGATAAGCTGTTCCGCCGTCAGGACAGGGGCGAGTTGCTCGAGCAGCACGCTGTACTCCAGCGGCTTGACGCACAGCAGGATCATGTCGGCTTCTCTGGCCAAATCCACATTGCTATGGGCGACCGCCAGCCCGCCAAGCCGCTTAGCGAGCTGTTCGGCTTTTTCGATCGTGCGGTTGCTGATGATGATCTGGCTGGGAGACAGCGCTTTGGCGGACAGCAATGCTTCAATCAAGATACTGCCCATGCTGCCCGTACCAATGAACCCGATTTTATCCATGGGCATACCTCCCTCCGATATTCTTTCCCCATTCTATGTGAGAAGATCGGCAATCATGACCGGACAGTGCTTTATTGCGCAACGATTTGGTCTTTGATCCGCTCGAACATCTTTGCCCCGATCCCAGAAACCTTTTTCAATTCGTCGGCGGAACGGAAGCGGCCGACTTGCGAACGGTAGTCCAAAATCGCTTTTGCCCGCGCCTCCCCGATTCCTGGCAAGCTCGTCAGTTCCTCGACGGTCGCTGTGTTGAGATTGAGCAGCTTGGCTTTTGGCACAGCGCCGCCAGTTCCCGCAGCACGGGTCACGCTCGCGGGCACTGGCGAAAGGGGAGGCGCGCCAACTGCCGATCCAGGCCCGCCAGTCGCGCTGCCTTTTGCCGGAACCAAAAGCGCAGTCCCATCTGCCAACGGCTCAGCCAGATTGATTTGATCGAGGTCCGCTTCGGGCAGGGCGCCGCCAGCCTGTTCGATCGCGTCCGCTACGCGCATGCCCGGCGTGAAGCGGTACAGTCCCGGCTGTTTCACCTTGCCCTTTACGTCGACGTAGAGAGGCGGAGGGGCGGGCTTTCGTTCGGCTGCGGCTTCCGCTTCGCTGCGGGCGTGCGCATCAGATGGTTGGTCAAGGACAGGCTCCCGTTTCTGTAGGGCAGTTTCCGGCTGCCCGACGCGCTCCCTTTCCGCATAGGCAGAGGAAACGAGCGGTACACCGACGGTCTCTGCCCGCTGCTCCCCCTGGTAGAGCCAAAAGCTGACGGCCACAAACAAGGTCGCCGCCACGATCAGGACCAGGCGTCGATGACGTTCCCACCAATCCAACAGCATAGCAAAAGACCCTCCCTTACCTCGCGTGTGCTTGTGGAATAGAGCGAAAGCATTCTCTAGTCACAATCTACGAAAAGTAAGAGAGGGTCTGCAAATATTTTTGCGTCTGCACGCCGCTGGCTTTTAGCCGATGTGCTGCAGCGAATTTTTTTTGCGGCGAATGTCTACATTCGGGCTGACGTACGGATCGAACGTATATTTTTGCTCGATAAAGATTTGGTGCCACAGCATGAAAACGAGGATCGTCCAGATTTTGCGACTATAGTCGGCATTTCCTTCACGGTGTTCGTCGAGCATGTAGAGCACGTAGGCCTTATTAATCAAATTGTCTACCTTCGATTCGAAAATGATCTCTTTTGCCCATTTGTAAAATTCGTTTTTCAGCCAATGGCGAGTCGGAACCGGGAAGCCAAGCTTCTTCTTCGACTTGATTTCCGGCGGCAGGAAGTCTTTCATCGCTTCGCGCAGCACGTGCTTGGTCGTGCCGTTGGCGATCTTGTACTTCGTCGGAATGGTAGCGGCGAACTCGAACACTTTCAGGTCGATGAAAGGAACGCGCAGCTCCAATGAGTTTGCCATCGTCATTTTGTCGGCTTTCATCAAAATGTTTCCGCGCAGCCAGGTGTGAATGTCCAAATACTGCATCTTGGTCACGTCATCGTACTGGGAAGCGCGCTTGTAAATCTCTTCTGTGATCGTAAACGGCGAGACGTACGATTCGGAACGGGCGATGTCGTCCATCACGACGCGTCTTTTCATCTCTTCGCTGAAGATCAGGGCGTTGCCGAAAAAGCGCTGTTCCACCGTCTTCGAGCCGCGGATAAGGAAGTTTTTCCCTTTTACCTGATCGGGCAGGCGCTGTGCCATGTAACCGATCGACTGGCGCATCCAGCCAGGCATGCCGGAAAACATCTTGAGCGAGCTAGGCTCCCGGTAAATGTTGTACCCGCCGAAAAACTCATCGGCGCCTTCGCCGGACAAGACGACGGTGACGTGCTCGCTCGCCATTTGCGCGACGAAGTAGAGCAGGATGGCGGAAGGGTCCGCTACCGGTTCGTCCTGGTGCCAGATGAGGCGTGGCAGTTCATCCATGTACTGCTGGGCGTTGACGACCCGCTCGAAGTGCTCGGTGCCCAAAAAGGCAGCCGTCCGCTTCGCGAAGTCCAGCTCGCTGTAACCAGGAATGTCCGAGCCGACGGAAAAAGTTTTCACAGGCTCAAAGGTGCGCAGCATGGCGACGATGCTGCTGGAGTCGACGCCGCTGGAAAGGAAAGCGCCGCGCGGAACCTCGCTGATCCGGTGCTTGTCGATGGATTCCAGCATCACGCTGCGAGTCCCTTCCACGAAGTACGAGAACGGCTTGCTCTCGTCTGGCTTGAACTCCACGTCCCAGTAACGCTCCAGCTTGATCTGGTCGTTCTCGATGATGAACGAGTGGGCTGGCGGGATGCGGTATATGCCCTGATACATCGTTTCGGGATCAGGAACGTATTGGAAAGTCAAATAGTGGTAAAAGCCGTTGTGGTTCACCTCGCGCGTAAAGCCGGGTAGCTCCAGCAGGCTTTTGATCTCGCTGGCGACGCCGATGGAATCATTCGTTTCCACATAGTAGAGCGGCTTGATCCCAAAATGGTCGCGCGCGCCAAACAGCCGTTTTTTGCGCGAGTCGTAAATGGTAAAGCCGAACATCCCGCGCAAGTGCTTGGGCGCGTCCGTCCCTACCTCTTCATAGAGGTGAAGGATGGTTTCAATATCAGAATCGGTATGGAATACGTGACCGGCGTCCTTTAACCATTGCTGCAATTCCTTGTAGTTGTAAATTTCTCCGTTGCCAATAATCCAGATGTCACGCGTTTCGTTAAACAGCGGTTGATGCCCGCCTTCCACGTCGATGATGCTTAAACGACGAAAGCCCAGGGCGATGTTGTCTTCGAGATGAAAACCATCGTCATCTGGACCACGGTGCAGGATGACACCAGTCATCGCGCTGATCGCTTCTTGTCTAACTGGCATTTGCCGCTTGTTGTAGAGTGTTACGATTCCACACATATGAAATGACTCTTCCTCTCACTGGATTGCTCCTGCTAACTCTATCACGTATCGCAAGTTGGCGCAATCTCTTCTGGATGCCCGGTCCTGTGCGCAAAACGGTTGCACAGCCAGGGGAAAAAGGACCCTCGTCTCTTCTATTTTTGTCCGCCTGTCAGGGGATATACTCTCCGCAGGAAAAGAACAGTTCGACAAATGGACGGAGGGGGAGACGATGTCACTTTGGAATGCGAGCTTGGCCGTGATGAGCGGCTTGCTCCTGTCGGCGTATGCGCATCCCGTCTGGCTGCTCGGAGCGGCCGGGGCGTGGGCGGCAGCGGCTGCGTTTGTTCCGCGCGCCTATCGAGGCCGCCTCGCTGTTTACTCCTTCCTCTCTATTCTAGCAGGTCTCTATTTTTATGGGTACGAGATTCTCCAGCAGTCGGAAATGAAACCGTTGGCGGCACAGGAGCGAACCGTATGGGTGCGCGGAGAAATCGCTTCTGGCGTCAAACGGGACGGCGATGTCGCCCGCTTCTTTGCGGATGTGGGCCAGTGGCGCGAAGAGGGCGAAAGCTGGCAGCAGCTTGGCCTAAACGAAACGATCGTTCTGCGCGTCAAATTGAGTGCAGCGGAGGAAGCGGCAGCAGTCGAGAAGTGGCGCACAGGCAGCGAGCTTGTGGCACTTGCCCAGCTCGGACTGCCGCAAGGAGCGCGCAACCCGCACGCCTTTGACTATGCGCGCTACCTGCACTGGCAAGGGGTACACGTCGTGGCGGAGACAGCCTTCCGGGACGCGAGGGTAGAGGCGGCAGCGAGCATTCAAGGGAGTTTTCAGGAGTGGCAAAAGGCGGGGGCCGAGCGGATCGAAAGCTTGTTTGCCGATCGGGAAACAGCCGGTTATATGAAGTCATTGCTGCTGGGGCTTGGCCAAGACGTGACGCCTGAGCTGGAATCGATGTACGCCAATTTGGGACTCAGCCACGTTCTCGCGATTTCCGGCTTGCATGTGACGCTGGTCACCTCGATGTTCATGTGGTGTCTGGACAGGCTGGGAGTAAGCCGCAGGTGGGGGCTTTTTGCGACTGTTTCTTTGCTCGTCGGATATGTCCTGCTGGTCGGGGCGAGCGCATCGGCTGTCCGCTCCGGCTTGATGGGCGGTGTCGGGCTTGTTTGCCAGGTGGCAGGAAAAAGGCTGGATGGAAAAGAAGTTTGGGCAGGTGCCTTGCTGGTCATGCTTGCGGTAAATCCGTACCAGTTGTGGCATGTCGGGTTTCAACTGTCTTTTGCGGTCACGCTGGGGCTTATTCTGTTTGTCCCGTACAGCCTGCACGTGTTTGAGCGGGTACCTGTCTGGATCAGGACGCTCGTTGCGGTCACGTTTTCCGCCCAACTCGTCTCTTTTCCGTTTCTCATCTATCACTTTCATCAGTTTTCGCCGCTGTCCTGGCTGGTCAACCTCCTGGCTACACCTGTGCTTTCCTTGCTCGTCCTGCCGCTCGGCTACATCGCGATCGTGCTTGCTCTCGTCCATCCGGCGCTTGCGGCCGTTCCTGTCTGGCTTACGACCCGCCTGCTCGGCTGGATTCACGAGCCGCTGTACGCGCTGGATCAACAGGTGATTCCATTTACCTACTGGCCGCATCCAAAGTGGTGGTGGCTACTTCTGTACGCCTGTTTTCTCGGGATGCTGCCCATTTTATGGAATCGCGGCTACCACCGCAAACAAGACGTTGCGCTTTGTTTGGCCTTATTTCTCGGGCTTTTGGTCGCGGCACGCCAGCCGCTTGCAGGCAGCGATGAAGTGCGGATTACCTTCCTCGATGTCGGGCAAGGGGATTCCATCGTTGTCGAAATTGGCACCGAGAAGGTATACTTAATGGATGCAGGTGGGACAATGCGCCATCCGGCAGCGGAACCGTGGATGGAGAAGCGCGACCCTTTTGAAGTAGGCAAGGACGTCGTTCTCCCGTTTCTCATGGCGCGTGGGATCGAAAAAATTGATCGTGCCATCATGACGCATGGCGACCTGGACCACATTGGAGGAATGGAAGCGCTGGTTCCCCGCTTTTCTTTCGGGGAGGTACTGGTGAACGGACAAGTGCCTGAAGCAAAGGAAGCACAGATTCGCGAGCTTTTTCGCGAAAGAGGCGTCCCGATCACGACTGGCACTCCCGGTCAGGTATGGTCAGATGGACCGGAAATCGAATGGAAATGGCTTCATCCTGGAGAAACGACACTCCGCGGCAACGACGCCTCCGTCGTTCTTCAGCTTACCGCATACAACAAAACGGTTTTGTTCACAGGCGACATCGAACGAAGCGGAGAAGCAGTGCTCGTCCAAAACGGCCTGTCACCCGTAGATGTATTGAAGGTCGCCCACCACGGCAGCAATACTTCCAGTACCGAGGAGCTGCTGGCGGCGACGGCTCCCAAAGCAGCGGTCATTTCGGCAGGGGTGAACAATCGGTATGGACATCCTGCCGTCCAGGTGCTGCAGCGTTTGGGGAAATACGGCACCACGATTTACCGGACAGATCGGCACGGTGCGATTACGTTGATTATCTCGCCTGCCGGACTGTCTTGGAATACCCAACAATTGGATACATAATATGGTTGCAACCTTTTTCATGAGCGACCCGTCTGTAGGGGGGAGAGGAGATTATGCAGGAAGCAGAACTGATCAGGCTGGCGCAATCCGGGGATCATGATGCGCTTGTCGAGCTGCTTCGATCCGTTGAGACCTCCGTTTACCGAAGCGCTTATTATATTCTGGGAAATGAACAGGACGCGCTCGATGCTGCTCAGGAAGTGCTTATTCGCATTTATCGCAAGTTGGACACCTATCAGGAAAAGGCAAAGTTTTCCACCTGGGTGCAACGCATTGTCAGCAATGTCTGTATGGATAAATTTCGCGCGAAGAAGGAAACGGTCTCAATCGACGAGCATGAGCTGATAATACCTGATCGAAACAACGTAGAAGATGAGATCCTTCTCACCGGGCTGTCAAATGACATCCAGGAAGCCATCGGGAAGCTGCCCAAGCAGTACCGGATGGTTGTAGTACTCCGCTACCTGGAGGATTTATCCTATCAGGAAATAGCGGAAGCGTTGGATTTGCCGCTTAACACGGTCAAGTCGTATTTGTTTCGGGCTAGGCAACAGTTGCAAGAACTGTTGTACGACTACCAGAAAGGGGGAATCGGTTGATGACTAACGAAGAGATTTGGGAATGCATGCAGAGGGATCTGGATGGGGACTTGTCCGAACAAGAGCAGCAAGTGCTGTACACCCTTATTCAAAAAGATGCTGACCTGCAACTTATGTACAACCGTTTGAAAACTGTGTCGCAAAAACTAGAGCAGTTGCCCCCTGTCGTACCCTCATTCAGCATTGTAGATTCGATTTTGCCACAGTTGGAATCAGCGGCAGCAAAGCCGGTAGCTGTGAAATCTGCAACGATTGAGGAATCCTTGCCTACTCTTGAAGTTAAGCGCAAGTCGTCTTCGCTGTCGGAATCGAAAAAATGGAAGCGAATGAAAGTATGGCTCGCCGGACTTGGCAGCACGGCTGTTGCAGCCTGCCTGCTGATCGGCATGCTGTTCACAGGCGGCGACGGGAAGCATCCGGAGCCAGATCCGTTAAGCCAAGGTACAGACAGTGCTCCAGCCCCCGTCGTGGAGGACAAAACGGTGGTGTACGGACCAGAAGCTCCTACTCCAAGCACTAATCCATCTCCATCGAATAAAAAGGAAGTGGGGAAGAAGTCCGAGGAAACTCCGCCTAAGAAAAAAACGTCCAAGCCGCCTGCGCAAACCGATCAAAAGCCACCGGTCAAGCCGCCTGCCCAAAACACGACTCCGCCAGCTTCGAAGCCCGCAGTTGCTCCAAAGCCTGTAGTGACAGAGGATAAGCCGCCGTCATTTCCGATCGGACTGGAAGAGAAAACGGACGAAGATGACAACAAACATGCGCCTGATAAAGCAGACAGGGATGAAGACGAGGAGAAAGACAGCAAACAAGACAAAAAGAAGGAGCAGGAAAACCAGCAAGAGAATGATGAATAATCATCCAGCTTTTTTCCTGTTTCAGGGCAAACGTGTTTTTCAAATGTGGACTGGCACCACTAAGGGGGTTCTTGCGTAAAGTACATTATCAAGCACCCCCTGCTTACCGTTTGGGGAGGAGGAATCCCGGGGCTTTTCCCTAAACGTTTACATAGAGGTGCCAACGGATGGAAAAACCGCTACCTGTTCAATCGGTAGCGGTTTTTTTGGTCGCTGACCAGGCAAAAAGATGGGCAAGTCAAGTTTTCTAATGCTATAATGACGCAGATAAGTTGCAAGGAAAGGGAGAGATAACGCATGCCACTCCTGTCGGCCATTCGGGAAATCCGGCAAAAGCACTTTTCGCCGCTGTACGTGCTTTTCGGCCCGGAATCGTTTTTAGCCGAAGAATTTTTGTCGCTGGCCAAAAACGAAATGATTGACCCGCAGTTTCGCGATCTCAACATGAGTGTCTACGATTGTACGGAGACGGGACTCGCGGACATATTGCAAGACGCGGAAACTTTGCCGTTTTTGGGAGAGCATCGCCTCGTGATTGCCAAACACGCATATTTTTTGACGGGGAGCAAGCCGCAGACGAAAGTGGAGAGCGATCCGGATGCGCTGCTTGCCTATTTGCAAAATCCGCCTCCGTACACGACGCTGATTTTACATACAGAAGCCGAAAAGCTGGACGAGCGCAAAAAGCTCGTCAAGACGCTGCAGCAAAAAGCGAAGGTCATTCCGTTTCCGCTGTTAAAGGACGCGGATTTGTACGGCTGGGTAGAGCGGCAGGCAGACAAGTACCAGGCGCGGATCGGGCGCCCGCAGGCGATGAAGCTGGTGGAGCGCGTCGGCCACGAGCTGCGGCTGTTGGACAAGGAAGTGGAGAAGCTCGCTTTGTACGTAGGAGCGGGGGCCAGCATTACGGATGAGGTGATCGAAACGCTCGGCGCACGGACGCTGGAGCAGGATGTTTTCGGGCTGATCGAGCAGGTCGCGTCAGGGAAGTTGGACAGGGCGTTGCGGATGATGTACGACTGCATGAAGACAGGCGAGGAGCCAATCAAGCTGATTGCGCTGTTGGCGAGACAGTTTCGCATGCTGCTGCACGTCAAGCAGCTCTCGCCGCGCGGTTATTCGCAGCAGCAGATGGCAGGCATGATAAAAATGCATCCGTACGCCGTGAAAAAAGCGATGGAGCAGGCGCGCCATTTTTCCGAGGATTCGTTGAAAAGGCTGCTGGGGATTCTGGCAGAAGAAGATTTTCGCATGAAGTCCGGCCAGGTGGACAAGCGTCTTGCGCTGGAGCTGTTTGTGGCGCGGGCCCATGCCGAGCGGCAAGCAACGACGAGCTAGCGCCAAACATAAAAAAACCCCATGAACGTGACGTTCGCGGGGTTTTTTCGGTTGGTCTCTTACGCTACAGGAGCGCTCAGAACGTTGAGCTTTTTCATCAAACGAGACTTTTGACGGTTTGCTGCGTTTTTATGAATGAGACCTTTCGAAGCGGCCTTGTCCAGCTTTTTCACAGCCACCAGAAGAGTGGATTTCGCCAATGCTACATCAGAAGCGGCGACAGCTTTCTCAAAGCTCTTGATCGAAGTGCGCAGATCAGACTTTTGAGAAGCACGGTGTGCGCGACGCTTTTCGATTGTTTTGGTGCGTTTAATCGCGGATTTAATGTTTGGCATGTGTGTCACCTCCTTAGACGACCATAGACATACAGTCATACAACAAAGTAATTCTAGCATGGGCAAAGACCATTTGCAAGAAAGGATTCGGAATAAAAATAAAGGATTCAAGCAACCTAGTAGCAGGAAGAAAACGGTCACGACCGTTTTTCTCATCGAGAAGGGAGTCGATGGAACATGGCGCACAACATTGATTTGTCAGGCTACTCGATTCGGACCGATTTGGCCGTAGAGGCGCATGAGCTGGCCCAGCAGCAAAACGAAAGCAATATCGAAGGCATTTGGCTGCAAGCTGACGACCGGGAGCCGAACATCAAGGTGACGAGACTGCACGTACAGACGGAAGAGGCAGGCAAGCAAATCGGCAAGCTGCCGGGACGCTACCTGACGATAGAAGTACCCAAGCTGCGCGAAAACGATACTTCTATAGAAGAACAAGTCGCAAAGCGGTTCGCTGTGGAATTTGCCGCTTTTCTGGAGCAAATGGGAATCACGAAAGACCAAAAGGCGCTGATCGTGGGGCTTGGCAACTGGAACGTGACCCCGGACGCGCTCGGGCCGATGGTGGTGGAAAACTTGCTGATTACGCGCCACCTGTACAAGCTGGCCCCGGAAACGGTCGGGGAAGGCTATCGCGAGGTCAGTGCCATCTCGCCGGGCGTGTTGGGCATTACCGGGATTGAGACGAGCGAAATTGTTTTCGGCGTCGTGGAAAAAAGCAAGCCAGACTTCGTCATCTGCATCGACGCTCTCGCCTCCCGCGCTCTGCACCGCGTCAATACGACGATCCAAATATCGGACACAGGCATTCATCCCGGATCCGGGGTAGGGAACAAGCGCAAGGCGATCGACCAGGCGACGCTCGGGATTCCGGTGATCGCAGTCGGCGTGCCGACCGTCGTTTTTGCCTCCACGATCGTCAATGACGCGATTACGTATTTGCTGGGGCATTTTGGGCAGTCCATGGTGGAGAGCAAGCGGGCGTTCAACAAGTTGGCGCTGAGCACGGTGCCGGAGCGTAGCGAGCCGTACACCGAGGATGATTTGCCTGACATGGAATCGCGCAAAACGTTTATGGGGCTGGTAGGCTCGCTGCCGGAAGAGGAAAAGCGGCAACTGATCCACGAGGTGCTCCGGCCGCTTGGACAAGATTTGGTCGTCACGCCAAAAGAGGTGGACGACTTCATCGAAGGCGTAGCCAACGTGATCGCAACCGGGCTGAACCGCTCGCTGCATCAGGCCGTGGACGGGGACAACAGCGCCGCCTACACGCACTAGCCAAGGAGCTTGCGCGCAAAGCGCTAGATTGTGAGAGAACAGCTAGAAAAGGGTTCTATCGTCTCTATGAGGCTCATAGGCTAAAGCATAGACAAGCGTGAGAGAGAGCGTCGCGCTTCGTCCACGCAACAGCCAGAGGAGTGAGACAGATGGCGACCCTAATCCAACGCCAATTCGCAGTTCTTTCATTCATAACCGCGTTTTTGTTCGTCATGACGGGTGTGTTGTCGCTGGGAGGAAATCGCGTCGCGATCACCTCCTCCGCCATCCAGCAGGCGGCGTCGCATATATCGAGTCTGGCGATTTTGAACTGGATGGGGCAGGAGATTCCGGCTCTCTCCGCTACGGTGCAGGCTTCGTCCGATGCCAGGTCCAATAGCGTGACGGGCTTTCTTTTTCAACTGGCGACCAATATTCAGCCAGGCGATTTGCGCAGCCTGCTCGGCAGAGAGCTGCCGGGGATGGTGACGACGGAGGATGCGCGGTTTGTCGTCCAGGGAAAAGGAGCTACGCTCGCTGATTTTTACGTCGAGTATCCCGCCCATCCGAAGCAGGTGGCAGATACGTCCCAGCTCGTGCCCGTCGTGGAGCCGCAAGAGCAGGCGGCGGCAAAGCCCGCAGAGGAAAAGCCCGCTCCTGTGGCAAAGCCAGCCACGACGAACGGCAAAAAAGTCGTCTTCGTCTACAATTCGCACAACCGCGAATCGTGGTTTAGTGAAACAAAGCCGGTCGGCACTTCTGTCGATCATCCGACCCGAAACATCTCCCTCGTCAGCCAACGTCTGAGCGAGGCGCTGAACGAGCGGGGAATCGGTGCGGATGTAAGCAAGGACGACATTTACCAGCAGCTTCTGAACAAAAAGATGGATTACGCGCTGTCGTACGCCCAATCGTTGCAAGTAGTGAAAGCCGCTGTCGAAAAAAATCGGGAGCTGCACTACTTCTTCGACCTGCACCGCGATACGGCTCCGCGTGATCGCACGACCGTGACGATCAAAGGAAAAACGTACGCACGCGTCATGTTCGTCATTGGCAAGCGGAACAAAAGCCACGAGAAAAACGAGGCGTTCGCGACCGAACTGCACGAGCTGATGGAAAAGATGTATCCCGAGCTGTCCCGCGGCGTGATGGAAAAAGGGGCAAAAACCGATCATGGCGAGTATAATCAGTCCATCTCTCCGGGAAGCCTGTTAATGGAAATAGGTGGCACGGAGAACACCTTGCAGGAGAGCTTGAATACGGCGGAGGCATTGGCCGATGTCTTTGCCGCTTATTACCTGCAGGCCGAAAAAGTAGGCAAAACAGTAGCGGAAGAGCCTGCGAAGAGGTGATGGGCATGAACGTGACGGTGAAGCTGACAGGTCTGTTAATCATTTTGCTGGTCGGCGTGGTGATTGGTCTGCAAACGGCGGAGCGGGGAATCTCCAAGGTGAGCGGAGTGCCCGAAGAAAAAGCGCAGACCTTTTACATCAAAAAAGTCGATCAAGGTCAGATGGAAATCGCAGTGATGGGCAAGCAGGTGCAGACGGCAGGGCCGGAGAAAATGGTCAACTACGTGAGCCGTGTGGGCTTGACATTGGGCGACAGCATCAAAAATGGCGCGCAAATGTTTGTCGATTGGGTAGGAAGTTTTTTCGAGCCGTAGATTTTGTTTACGCGCAAAAAGAAGGGGTGTACAAAGCCTCAGTGACAAAAGACCCGTCAGAGCGGGTCTTTTTTGCGTGTCAGGCGGGCGGGGAACGATTTGCCGCAAACTGTGCAACGCAGATGGCGCCTGCGCTCCGTGCCGCAAGCGAAAATTTTTGAATGAAATTGGGGGAGGAAAGAGGAATATTCAATATAGTCAGCAAAAATATAATAGTTAGAATTTATTGTGTTGCCAAAAAATTGTATTAATGGCATAATGTCTACTGATAGATCTTTTTCTACTGAATATATCGGTAAGAGAGGTGAGCCACGTGTCAGATCCTGTCCTTCAAATCGAAAACCTGCAGACGCACTTTTTCACGGACCGCGGCCAAATCCCTGCCGTTGATGGCGTGACGATCACGGTTAACAAAGGAGAAGTAGTCGGCATCGTAGGCGAGTCAGGCTGCGGGAAAAGCGTTACTTCCTTGTCAGTCATGAAGCTGGTGCCCAATCCACCTGGAAAAATCGTCGGGGGAAAAATCAAGTTCAAAGGGGAAGACCTCGTAACAGCCGATGAAAAGCGGATGAGGGACATACGCGGAAATGAAATCGCGATGATTTTCCAAGAGCCGATGACGTCCCTGAACCCTGTTTTTACGATCGGGAATCAGATCGGCGAAGCGGTTCGCTTACATACGAAAGCCAGTAAAAAAGAGTCGCGGGCTCGCGCGATCGACATGCTGAAAAAAGTAGGGATTCCGCGAGCGGAAGCGATTGTCGATGAATACCCGCACCAGCTTTCCGGCGGGATGCGGCAGCGCGTCATGATCGCCATGGCGATGGCCTGCAATCCGGAGCTGTTGATTGCGGACGAGCCTACGACGGCGCTCGATGTGACCATTCAGGCGCAAATTCTCGATCTGATGCGCCAACTCAACCAGGAGGCGCAGACGGCCATTTTGCTCATCACGCACGATTTGGGCGTGGTCGCGGAGATGTGCCACCGCGTCGTGGTCATGTACGCGGGCAACGTCATCGAAGAGGGAGACGTTCGCACGATCCTGAAAAAGCCCAAGCATCCGTACACAAAAGGATTGCTCAACTCCTTGCCCAAGCTGGAAGAGTCGCAGGAGAGGCTCTACTCCATCCCGGGGAATGTGCCGATTCCCGGCTCGCTTACGGTCGGATGCCGCTTTGCGCCCCGGTGCGATCAGGCGACTGATCTTTGCCGCAGCGAAATGCCGCAGCTAAAAGCAGTAGGGGAAAATCACCTGTCCCGCTGCTGGCTGAGCGAATAACCCGAGAGGAGCATGCCCGTTGACAGAAGAACTACTCGTCGTAAAAAACTTGAAAAAGTACTATCCCATCACTGGTGGCATCCTGGGCGGGGAAGTAGGCGTCGTAAAAGCAGTAGACGATGTTTCGTTTACGGTTAAGCGCGGGGAAACGCTGGGACTGGTCGGAGAGAGCGGCTGTGGCAAGTCGACGACCGGGCGCTCGCTCTTGCGGCTGATCGAGCCGACTGCGGGTGAAGTCACGTTTGACGGTGTGAATGTAACCGCGCTTTCAACGGATGCGATGCGCAAAATGCGCCGCGATATGCAAATTGTTTTCCAAGACCCGTTCGCTTCCCTGAATCCTCGTCACAATATTGAGAAGATTCTGGAAGAACCACTGATCGTTCACGGGATCGGAACGAGTGCCGAGCGCAAACGAAAAGTGCAGCAAATGCTCGAGGTCGTGGGGCTGAGCAGCTATCACGCCAGGCGTTACCCGCACCAGTTCAGCGGTGGGCAGCGCCAGCGGATCGGGATCGCCCGGGCGCTCATGCTCAATCCGAAGCTGATCGTGGCCGACGAGCCTGTATCTGCGCTCGACGTGTCGATTCAGTCGCAAGTGCTCAACCTCATGCAAGATTTGCAGCGGGATATGGGCCTCACCTACTTGTTTATCGCCCACGACCTGAGTGTCGTGCGGCATATCAGCGACCGGGTGGGCGTGATGTACCTCGGCCGGATCGTGGAGCTGACCACGAGCAACCAGCTTTACACGAATCCGCTTCATCCGTACACAAAAGCTTTGCTGTCTGCCGTGCCGACTCCGGACCCCGACGCTGTGCGGGAGCGGGTGATTTTGCAAGGCGACGTGCCAAGTCCTGCGAATCCTCCCAGCGGCTGTACGTTCCATACGCGCTGTCCGCACGTGACAGAGGAATGCCGCTCTGTTCGTCCCGCTTTTCAGGATGTGGGCGACGGACACTTCGTGGCTTGCCATCTGTACAAGCAGTAAGCCGCACGTAGGATGTCCGCCTGCTGAAAAGGTTGCCTTGTTAAAGGGGGGATGCGAGGCAGGAGCGACATGAATGACCACCTATCCAAGTAACATGTTTTCACTTTAGTAGAGGGGGATGTTTTCATGAAGAAGAGAGTTCTCTCCGCAGCCATGACCAGCCTGTTGGCGCTGGCTATGTTGCTTGCCGGATGCAGCGGTTCTCAGACGACACAGGCGCCGGCAGAACAGCCAAAAACAGAAGCTCCGGCGACTTCGGCACCAGAGCCGGCAAAAACGGGACCCAAGCAACTGATCGTCGGCCGCGGCGGCGACACAGTGGGCCTCGACCCGATCGCGCAAACCGACGGCGAATCGTTCAAGGTGACGGAAAACATATTCGATACGCTGGTAGGCTACGCGGAAGAAAGCACAGAAGTAGTGCCTTCCCTTGCTGAAAAGTGGGAAATCTCTCCGGATGGTTTGACGTACACGTTCCATCTGCGCAGCGGCGTGAAGTTCCACGACGGCACGGATTTCAATGCCGAGGCGGTAAAATGGAACTTCGAGCGCTGGAGCGACAAGAACCATCCGCAGCATAACAAGGAAGGCTTCGAATACTACAACGACATGTTCGGCGGCTACAAAGGCGACGAAACACACGTCATCAAGAGTGTAGAAGCGGTAGACGCGCAAACGGTGAAATTCACCCTGAACCGCCCGCTCGCCCCGTTCATTCAAAACCTGGGCATGTCCTGCTTCGCGATTGCATCGCCAAAAGCGGTACAGGAGATGGGCCCTGAGAAGTTCAACGAAAAACCGGTCGGAACAGGACCGTTCAAGTTCGTAGAGTGGAAGCGCAACGACACCATTACGCTGGAGAAAAACCCGGACTATTGGAACGCTGGTTTCCCTAAGCTCGACAAGCTCGTGTTCAAGGTCATTCCTGAAAATACAGCTCGTCTGACAGCGCTCACTTCCGGCGAGATCGACATGATGGACGGTCTGAACCCGGATGACGCGGAAACGGTGAAAGGCAACAGCGATCTGCAACTGATCCTGCGCCCGTCCATGAACATCGGCTTTGTCGGCTTTAACGTAGAGAAAAAGCCGCTGGACAACCCGAAAGTTCGTGAAGCGATCGCGTATGCGGTCAACAAGCCGGCGATCATCGACGCCTTCTTCGCAGGACTGGGACAACCGGCTGTGAACCCGATGCCGCCTTCCATCTGGGGGCACAACAGCAACATCCAAGACCGCGAGTTCAACATAGACAAGGCAAAGCAGCTTTTGACAGAAGCAGGCTTCCCGAACGGCTTCAAAATCAAGTTCTGGGCGATGCCGGTTGCTCGTCCGTACATGCCGGATGGCGTGAAAATTGCCGAGGCGATTCAGCAAGACCTGAAAAAGATCGGCGTAGAAGCGGAAATCGTCACCATGGAATGGGCGACGTACCTGGAAAAAACAAAAGCAGGCGAGCAGGAAATGTTCATGCTGGGCTGGACTGGCGACAACGGCGACCCGGACAACTTCCTGGCGACCTTGCTGGATAAAAACAACATCGGCGGAAACAACCGCACGCGCTGGGCAAATGAAGAAGCGCACAAGTTGCTGATGGCTGCCCAGTCTGCGACGACCAAGGAAGAACGCGAGAAGCTGTACCTGCAAGTTCAGGAAATCATCTTCAAGGACGTGCCGATGGTGCCACTGGCGCACTCGACGCCTGCGCTTGCTGCCAAGGCCAACATCATCAACTACAAGCCGCATCCAAAAGGCTCCGAGAGCTTGGAGAAGGTTGACCTCAAGTAAAACTGGATTGATCCGATGAGCAAGCAGGGTAAGAGGAGCGACCCTCTTCTTACCCTTTCTTTCTTGCACGCAGTCATTATTTTTTGGTAAGGAAAGCGAGGAGATGGCATTGCTATCCTACAGCATCCGAAGAATTCTTATGCTCATCCCCGTTCTACTGGGCATGTCCATCGTCGTATTTTCCATCATTCGTGCCATCCCAGGTGATCCGGCTCTGACCATATTGGGAGAGAAAGCAAGTCCGAAAGCGATTGAAGATTTACGGGAAGTTTTAGGCTTGAACAATCCGTGGTACATTCAATATTTTGACTACTTGAAGCAGATTATTACCGGCGACTTGGGCGTTTCCCTGCATTCCGGGGCAAGCATCACGCAAGAAATCGGCCCGTATTTGGCCGCCACCACCGAGCTGACGATTGTCAGCATGCTTTTCGCTGTCATTATCGGAGTGAACGCAGGGATTTTGTCTGCGTGGAAGCAAAACTCCTGGTTTGACTACTGTGCGATGCTGATCGCCTTGATCGGTGTTTCGATGCCAATTTTTTGGCTAGGGTTGATGGAGCAGTGGTTCTTTGCGCAAGAACTGAAATGGCTGCCATCCGTTGGTCGCGACAATTCGCGTAATCCTGTAGAGGCCATTACGCAGTTCTATATACTGGACACGATTTTGGCTGGACAGTGGGATCAGTTGTGGGAGGTCATCAAGCATTTGATCCTGCCTGGCGTGGCTTTGGGGACGATTCCGATGGCGATTATCGCCCGGATTACCCGTTCGAGCATGCTGGAAGTCATGCGTGCCGATTACGTGCGGACCGCTCGGGCAAAAGGCTTGGCGCAGTTCTGGGTCGTGTACAAGCACGCGCTGAAAAACGCGATGATTCCCGTGCTGACGGTGATCGGTCTGCAAACGGGCTTGCTTTTGGGCGGAGCGGTGCTGACCGAAACGATTTTTGGCTGGCCAGGAGTCGGCCGCTACATTTTCACAGCGATCGGCAACCGCGACTATCCGGTGATCCAGTCCGGCATTTTGGTGATCGCTACGATTTTCGTCTTGATTAATCTCCTGGTCGACCTTCTGTATGCCTATATCGATCCGCGCATTAAATACCGCTAGGGGAGGGACGAAGAGACATGGCAGAGACACAAGTACAGACGGTATCCCTGAGAGTAAAAGAGGAAGAAGTTGTCTCTCCTTGGCGGGAAGCTTGGAGAGCCTTGCGGAAAAACAAGCTCGCGATGGTGGGGCTGGCGATCATTCTGTTTTTCGTGGCAGTTGCCGTCTTTGCGCCAGTGATTGCTCCGTACCCGTATGACGAGGGGGAGCTGGTGATGAAAAACAAGCCGCCGTCCGAAGAGCATTGGTTTGGAACAGATTACAACGGGCGGGATGTGTTTAGCCGCGTCGTTTATGGTGCGCGCATTTCCTTGTGGGTCGGGACCTTCTCGGTCATCGGCTCCGTCGTGGCAGGCACGATTTTGGGCCTCTTGGCGGGCTTTTACGGCAGATGGATTGATACCGTCATCTCTCGCGTTTTTGACATCATGCTGGCGTTTCCAAGCATTCTTCTGGCGATTGCGATTGTCGCCATTCTGGGGCCATCCTTGCAAAATGCGCTACTGGCCATTGCCATCATCAACATTCCGACCTTTGGGCGTCTGGTGCGCTCGCGCGTGTTGAGCCTGAAGGAAGAGGAGTTCGTCATGGCGGCCCGCGCAATCGGGATGAAAGACTCGCGCATTCTCATGCAGCACATTTTGCCGAACAGCCTGGCGCCGATCATCGTGACGGGGACGATGGGGATTGCGACAGCGATTATCGAAGCGGCAGCGCTCGGCTTCCTCGGGCTTGGTGCCCAACCGCCGGAGCCGGAGTGGGGGAAAATGCTTTCCGATTCTCGCCAGTACATCCAGAAGGCGCCGTGGACAGTCATTTTCCCGGGCTTGTCGATCATGCTGACGGTTCTCGGCTTCAACCTGATCGGGGACGGATTGCGGGATGCGCTTGACCCGCGGATGAAAAACTGATACGCAGCAAAAGGGGCGTAAAGGGACGCAGGCAGTCCTTTTCGCCTCTTTTTTTGTTCAGTTCAGCCATTGGCGGCATAGTTGGTTGAACGTTGCTGCGGCGCGCGTGACGACCTGGTGCTTGACCGACGGCACCATCACCAGTTCCGCTTGCGGAAGCTTTTTTTCCAGTAGCCTGGCATACGGCAACATGTTCGCATCGTCTGCGCCATAGACGAGCAGCATCGGCAGCTTGAGCTGGCTCAACTGATCCGTGCAATTGTAGCGGTGCCCGGCGGCGTACAGGTGGCGGAGGCTCGCTGCATCTGTTTGGCTGCCATGCTCAATCCAGCGGGAGCGAGCAAGCGGGTCGTCGAGATGAGAGGCGGCGATCGACCTGGCAATCAGCGGAGCGGCGTGCAGGCAGGACAGCGATTGGGCGAGCAGAAAACGGCTGTGCAACGAAAAGTCGGTTACTTCGGAAAAGGCGCTGACGAGGATGGCGCCGCGCACGTTTTCGGGAAAGCGGAGGCAGTATTCGAGGACGAGCGAAGCCCCCTGCGAGTACCCCAAAAGCAACGGACGCTCAAGTCCGAGCGACTGGCAAAGCCCGTGAATCACGCTGGCAAGCTCGCGCATGGTCGTAGGTCCAGCCAGCGGGGAGCTGTCGCCATGCCCCGGGAGGTCTGGCACGACGAGTTGGCAAACATCCGCAAGCGGCTCTTGATAGTCGAAGTTGACAGAGCCGATGCACGGGGCGTGAATGCACACGAGTGGCGTGCCGCGCCCTGACAGGTGGCAGGCGATGCGGTGGCTGTCCAGTTGTACGATGGTTGGTTCCATGTTGGTTATTCACCCCTAGCATATGGTGTCCGTTTCAAGAGAGAATTTTCCGTTCCGCTCTTCTTTTTTGGACAGGGAAATGGTATTCTCGAGGAAGAATCTTGTCGAAAGCGAAGGTGACGCAGGTGTATTTGGAGCGCATTTCGAAACTGCACGAATTTTTGACCAAACAAGAGCTCGACGCGGTAGTCATCACCTCTCCCAAGCACGTTTACTATTTGACCGGCTTTTTTACCGATCCGCATGAACGCTTTATGGGTCTGATTATTCCAGCCCAGGGCGAGCCATCCCTGATCGTTCCAGCCCTTGACCGCGAAGCGGCAGCAGCGGCTTCGACTGTTCAGACGATTCACACGCATACGGATATTGAGAATCCTTACGAGCTTCTCAAGCAAGTGTTGCCAGCGAACCTGAAGAAGCTGGGCATCGAAAAAAGCCACATGACCGTAGAGCGTTACGAGGCGCTGGGACAAGTCATCTGTGCAGAGAGCTACGCGGATGTGGAAGAGCCGCTGCGCGAAATGCGCCTGATTAAATCGGCAGACGAAGTGGCTCGTTTGCAAAAGGCTGTCCAACTGATTGAAGATACACTCGGCGAGACGTTGAAAACATTCAAAATCGGCCAGACCGAAATGGAAATCGTCGCGGAGCTGGAATACCAGATGAAGCGTCTGGGAGCGGACGGCCCGTCTTTTTCCACGATGGTTTTGGCGGGGGAAAAATCGGCATTGCCGCACGGAACGCCTGGTTCGCGCAAAGTGCAGGAAGGCGATTTGCTCCTGTTTGACATCGGGGTAGCAGCGGACGGCTACGTTTCCGATATTACCCGTACGTTTGCTGTCGGCCAGATCAGCGAGCAACTGCGCGATATTTACGAAACGGTGCTGGCAGCGAACGAGGCGGCGATTGCCGAAGTTCGTCCAGGGGTGACGTTTGCCCATCTCGACCAGACCGCTCGCGACGTCATTGCCGCAAAAGGCTACGGCGATTACTTCATTCACCGTCTGGGGCACGGCCTCGGCATGGATGTGCACGAATATCCGTCCGTGCATGGGCAAAATCAGGAAACGCTGCGCCCAGGCATGGTGTTCACCATTGAACCAGGGGTGTACTTGCCGGGAGCAGGCGGCGTGCGCATCGAGGACGATGTGCTCGTAACCGAAACAGGCGTAGAAGTGTTGAGCAAGTTCCCGAAAAAACTGACGGTGATCGGATAAGGCTTCAAACTCACAATTTTATATGAATCTGATGGTGCTGCCCGGAATCGTTTGGTTCCGCCAGCTTAATAGGGAAGTCCGGTGAAAATCCGGCGCGGTCCCGCCACTGTAACGAGGAGTGTCCAGCAAAAAAGCCACTGTTTTTCGCGCGACGAAAAATGGGAAGGGCGCTGGGGATGATGATTCGTAAGCCAGGAGACCTGCCATGAGATGATTTACAATCGACCCACGAGGATGGGACAGATGTGGAAGCAGACTAGGAACAGGCGTCATTGGCAACGCCGAATCTATAGGCATGTCTACGTATGTCAAGCACCTCCCGATTGGAAACTGGGGGGTGCTTTTTTCTATGAACATCGCCGTGGCGGTCGAGGCTGTGAAAGGGGTGATGCATTTCCTGTGTTGCCAAACAAGCAGGCTCTCTGTATAGTAAAGGTGTAATTCGTAATCATTACGATTTACATAACGCTTCATTTTCATCATGCCAACAACAAAAGAAGAGGGGTTACCAGATGAGTACAATCCGTAAGAGAAAAAAAGCCTTCCACGGTTTCTGGATGGCAGCGCTGGCAGCGATTATGCTGCTTTTGTCCGCATGCAGCTCGGCAGCACCTGCTACGACCGAATCCACGGTGGCGAATGCTGGCTCGGAGCAAACGGCCCAGCCTGCTGCTGACAACAAGCCCGTCACGATTGTGACCAACGGGATCGAGATGACGTATCCGGAAGCGCCCAAACGCGCTGTGACGATGAACCAGCACGTAACCGAAGTCATGCTCGCGCTGGGGTTGGCTGACAAAATGGTCGGAACCGCGTACCTGGACGATCACATTTTGCCTGAGCTGAAAGCCGACTACGACAAGGTACCAGTCCTGTCTGACAAGTATCCGACCAAAGAGGTGCTTTTGGCCGCAAACCCTGACTTCGTTTACGCAGGCTGGAAAAGCGCATTTGGCGACAAAGGCGTCGGCTCGATGGAGGATCTGGAAAAAATGGGGATCAAATCGTACCTGCAAGAGTCCTCGAACAAGCCGGGTCCGACGATTGACGACGTGTTCGCCGATATTCGAAACATCGGCCGCATTTTCCGCGTAGAAGACAAGGCGAACGAACTGATTGGCAAAATGAAAGCGGAAATCGAGCAAACCACGAGCAAAATCGGCACGGTGGACAAGCCGCTGAACGTGTTCGTGTACGACAGCGGGGAAGATCAGCCGCTGACCGCTGCCAACAACTACATGACTTCTCTGATTAAAGCGGCAGGCGGCAAAAACGTGTTCGACGACATTCAAAAAGGCTGGGCGACCGTAAGCTGGGAAGAAGTCGTGAACCGCAAGCCAGACGTCATCGTCGTGGTCGACTACGGCGACAAGACGATCGAGCAAAAACAAAACTTCCTGTTGTCCAAAAAGGAACTGGCTGACGTGCCAGCGATCCAGAACAAACGTCTGATCGTGCTGCCATTGTCCGCAGCGTCCGAAGGGGTACGCGCACCGATCGCGCTGAAAATTCTCGCGGAAGGTCTGCACCCGGATACATTCAAATAAGAAACGGCTGCTTAGACAAGGAGGGAACGGCCCTGCACAAGATCAAGATGCCCTTCATCATCGTTGCCCTGCTGATCGGGCTTGTCGTCTCGATTACGTTTGCGGTGACACTCGGCTCGGTGGAAATCAAACCAGCGACGGTATGGAAAATTGCCTTGGCGAATCTCCCGCTGGTCAATCAATGGGTGGAAGTGGATTGGTCAAAAGGAGAACAGACCATTATCTGGGACATTCGGTTTCCCCGCGTCCTGCTGGGGGCTGTCGTCGGGGCCGGCCTGTCTGTTGTGGGGGTGGCGATCCAGTCTCTGGTTCGCAACTCCCTCGCAGATCCGTACATATTGGGAGTCTCCTCGGGCGCATCGGCCGGAGCGACGCTGGTCATTTTGTTCGGAGCATTCAGCATGTACGGACAATTCGCGCTTTCTTTCGGTGCTTTCACCGGATCGCTCGTCTCGATCCTGCTTATTTTTACCTTGTCCCGCATCGGCGGGCAAAACTCGACGGTGCGTCTGCTCATGGCCGGCATCGCGATTTCCGCCATCCTGTCTGCGATCACCAGCCTGATTATTTTTTCCGCGCCCAACGAGCACGGCATCCGCTCTGTCCTGTTCTGGATGAGCGGCAGTCTGGCCGGAGGGAAGTGGGAGTATTTGACCATACCGACGCTGATCGTCGTCATCTGTCTGATTGTCCTGTTGACGCAATACCGTTCGCTCAATGCGATGCTGATGGGCGAAGAAGCGGCGGGGACGCTGGGCGTCAATACGGTGCAATTTCGCAAGCTGCTGCTGGTCATTACCGCGCTTTTGACGGGCGTCATCGTCTCGATCAGCGGGTCTATCGGCTTTGTCGGCTTGATGATGCCGCATATCGTTCGCGTCATCGTCGGCTCGGACCATCGTCGCGTCCTGCCTGTCAGCGCCTTGTTCGGGGCCATTTTCCTGATCTGGGCGGACGTGATCGCCCGGCTTGCGTTTGCGCCGGAAGAGCTGCCGATCGGGATTATCACGGCGCTGTGCGGCGGTCCGTTCTTTATTTGGTTGATGATGCGCAGCTCATATTCTTTCGGAGGTAGCGGGCGATGAATCTGCATGTGGAGAACATTTCGGTCGAGCTGGAGAAAAAAACGATTTTGCGCGACGTTAGCCTGACGGTTCGCTCCGGCGAATTTGTGGGGCTGATCGGGCCGAATGGCAGCGGAAAGTCCACCTTGCTCAAAAGCATTTATCGGGCGCTCGAGCCGCGCAGCGGATTCATTTCCCTGGACGGGGCTGACGTGTATCAGCTTACCGCCCGGCAAAATGCGCAGCGCATGGCGGTCGTGCGCCAGGAGTCGTCGATCGAGTTTGACTTTACCGTCATGGAAATCGTCATGATGGGGCGCTCACCCCATAAAAGGCTGTTTCAAACCGATACCCCGGCGGACAGCCGCATCTGTGAAGAGGCGCTGGAGCGGGTCGGCATGCAGGCGTACGCCTCGCGCAGCTTTTTTTCCTTGTCTGGCGGAGAAAAGCAGCGCGTGCTGATTGCAAGAGCGCTGGTCCAGCAAGCCGAGTTTCTCGTATTGGACGAGCCGACCAACCATCTGGACGTCCGGTACCAGCTACAGGTGATGGATCTGGTCAAGACGCTCGGGATTACCGTGTTTTCCTCGCTGCATGATCTGAATATCGCCGCCATGTACTGCGATCGGCTGTACGTCATTCGCGACGGGGCGCTGGTTGCTTCCGGCACGCCGGAGGAAGTGTTTGAACCCGGGTTGATTCGCGACGTTTTCGGGGTAGAGACAGAGGTGGTCACCCATCCGATCACGGGGAAAAAACACGTTTATTTCTTTTCGGAAGCGGTCCGCGTCCAGCAATCGCGACAGGAGGTCAAAGCATTATGAGTGTGTACAGTTGCCAAGTATGCAAGTTCCGCTACGACGAATGGCTAGGCGATACAAAAAACGGCGTCCCACCAGGGGTGCCTTTTTCGCATTTGGCAGGCTCGGTCTGTACGACCTGTGGGATGCAAGGGGAAGGGCGGCATGTGCGCCTCCCGGAAGCCAAATTCGCGGGATTGGAAGCCACCTATTACGACCAGTTTGCCGGAAAAGCGGGCATCGCTTTTTACCGCGACTGGCTGCTGCAAGAAGCAGAGCAAGCCCCGGTGTCCGTGCTCGAGCTTGGCGTAGGCACAGGGCGCATTGCCATTGAGCTGGCGCGCTGCGGCTTGTCCGTCTGCGGCGTGGACAATAGCCCTGACATGCTGGAGATCGCGACAAAAAAGAAGCGGCGCATGCTCAAGGACAACGAGGAACTGCTTGAGCTGATCGAGCAAAATGTACAGGAGTTGCAGCTTGCTTCCCGCTTTACCCATGTGCTGCTGCCCGAAGGCATTTTTCAGCAGGCGACCTGTAGAGAGGAACAGCGGCAGTTGCTTTCGGTCGTTGCCCGGCATTTGACAGAAGGCGGAACAGTGGCGATTGACTTGCTCCTGCCGCCTGTGAACCGCAAATGGTCGCTCATGCAGCGCAAGTTTGTTTTTCCGGACCGGATGGTGTACCAAAAAGTCGAGGGAGAAACGCTCATTGCCGAGCAAAAGTTCCGCTATACGCTGACCTATGAGACGTTTTTGGAGCAGATGGAGCAGCCGCGCTACCGAGTGGAGCGCGAGCTGGCGCTGCTGTTGCCGGGAGAGCTGGAGTTGCTCCTGGAATCTTCGGGCTACAACGTCGTGCAAAGCAGGGAAAACGTCGTTTGCCACCACAGCCAGCCGCCAGAGCAGACGGAAGAGTACGAGCTGGATCGCTGGCAGCACGGCGGCTATCCGTTTGCGGAACCACCGGGCGCTCCGGGGGCGGCGACGCGCTGGACGATCATTGCCAAAAAAAATTCCGCCCCTTCCCTGTAACAAAATCTACGCGGCTGCATCTAACCAGTAAAGGATTTGCGTGAAGGAGGTCGCGCCCTTGGATACGTTGCAGCCTACGGCAGACGCTGCATTCGAACAGATCATGCAAGAGTACGGGACGCGGGTCCTTCGGCTGGTCACTTTTCTGGTCAAGGATCACAGTCTGGCTGAAGATATAACTCAAGAAGTGTTTGTCAAAGTGTATCGGCATCTGCCCCGGTTTCGCGGGGAGAGCACGGTTCATACGTGGCTGTACCGGATTGCGGTCAACGAATGCAAAGGCCATTTGCGCTCCTGGTCGTTTCGGAATATCCTGCCTCGCTCGTGGATCAGGCAAGACGGCGAGCTGTCCACGGAGCATCTCGTGCTCGACCAGGCAGAGCGGGATCAGCTTGTGACGGAAGTGCTGCAGCTTCCTCCGCTGTATCGCCAGGTCATCGTCCTGCACTACTATGCCGATTTGACGATCAGCGAGGTCGCCTCTGTGCTCGCAGTGTCAGAGGGAACAGTCAGAACCCGGTTGCACAGGGCGAGACAACGGCTGAAGCAGAGTCTGGCGGAAGGGAGTGAGTGGGAATGGACGAGAACAGATGGCTCGCAAATTTGAAGGACAGGGCCGATCAAAATGCTTTTCGCGACGTCCGCTTTACCGAAGCGATGAAGGATCAGGTAAGAACGCGGATAAGCCGGGAAGCGAGAAGGAGCGGCTGGAAAAGGCTCGCCATGCCAGCGACTGTCCTCGTCCTAGGCTTTCTCATCTGGACGGCTTTGCCGCTGCCACAGCCAGCCGAGCATGCCGCCCATCCCCAACCGCCCGTGCCAGAGCTGCTGCCGGGCGGCCAACTTCTCGCGCCGGATTTGTGGAAGCCGATGCCGCTCATTTCGGCTACGTACGAGCAGCAATCTTTTTCCTATGTAGGGGAAAAGCCTGTCCGGGCGATGACCGATCCCGACGGCCTGTACGAAGGACAGACACAGCGCTTCATCTGGCTGTTGAACGCAAGCGAGTTGTCTCGGGTGGAGCTTGTCGCTTACAGCAGTGCGGGCAAGCGCATCGAGCTGGGCAGCTATCAGGTGATGGGGCCGCTGCACGATGCGTCCGGGCATTTTCCATCCGGCATCGCACTGCCCGATCCGGGCGTCTGGAAGCTGCAGGTGCTGTCCCAAGGCAAGCAGCTCGGACATGTGTTCGTCGAGGTGAAAAAAGGCATTTCCCCCGCGAACCGCGAACTGGTCGAGCCGATCGTCCGCAGCTATTTGGAGACGGAAGAAACCAAGCTGGGCTGGCTGCCGAATGACAGAGAGGTCAGTCTGGAGCTGTTGGGAGTGGAGGCCCCGAATGCAGAGCGCAGGGTCGTGTACGCCTGGGTGAAAGTATTGAGCAAAAATCCGGCGCATTCCTCCGGCGTCAGCGCTCCGATGGTCTTTTATCTCGCTTACGACGGACAAACGTACCGCGTGCAAGACATGCAGATGCCAGAAGACGGGAGCCGCTACAATAGCAGCCTGCAAAAGCTGTTTCCGCCAAACGTGCTCGAGCAAATTCGCTATCGCGAGTGACGCACGGCTGTCGGCGTGGCGTTCTCAAAAAAACAACCGGACCTTTTCCCGTCACGAGGAAAAGGTCCGGTTGTTCGTTGCTGCAAGGCAATTGGCGAGGCATGTGCTTGCCCACAGCACTCAGCCGTATATTTGCGCGCCGATGGCGAAGTACGTGCCGGCCCGGGGCGGCAAGCGATCTGCATTCGCGACCATGACAGGCGGGTGGGACGCCTTTTGGAAGCCGTTTTGCTCCAAAAAAGCAAGGAAGGCAGGCTGTCCATCCGGTACGTCGATGCGCACCTGGCCCGGATGGTTTTCCGTGAGCTTGCCCAGCAACTGGATCGCCATGTCGGCATCCAGCGCGACAATCGGCCCGGCGATCAGGTTGACTGGCCCTTGGATGGCAAAGCCGTAGCCGACGATCGTGCCGGATTCGGTTTTCGCTACCAGACAGGTTGCTGCTTGCCGCATGCGTGCTTGCAGAAAATGCTCGCGGCGGCTGCCGAGTGCCTGCTGGTCCAGCAAGGCGACGCTTGCGAAGTCCGCTTCGCTCATCGGGACGATCTGATACGTCGCTGTTGGAGGGAGCGGCGGTGCTGCGAGCTTGCCGCCCGGGCGCACAAACTTGTGGATGCGCTCGACGGTGGCAAAGCCGAGGCTTTTGTAGAGCGGCTCCCCGTCGGCTGTAGCGATGAGCATGATGGTCGTATCGCCCGGCACCGCAGCCAGACAGGCTTGCATCAGGTCGCGCCCGTATCCGCGGCCGCGGCACGATTCATGCACGATCACCATGCCGACCGTAGCAAGTCTGTCTTCATAGGCGATGATCGCCGCAGACGAGACGACCCGGTCGCCGTCATCCTTGTGCCCGAATACTTTGCCGATAGACAAAATCGTGCGGATTTCCGCTTCGTCATAGTCCCAGCCCACTGAGTCGGACAGCGCCATCAGATCGGGAATGTCTGCGACAGACAAGCTGTGCAGGCGGTGGGTCGTGCTTTTCACGTTGGATCAGTCTCCGTTTCGTTGTAGTTGCTCTTTGTCGCTTCTCGCTTGTAGCGCATCGGCCAGAAGCTTGCGTGTCTGCGGCAGGCGAGCCGCGGCTCCGTGCTCGTGCTGCGGCTCGCTCCAGGCGAAGCCGTCGCCGTGGAAGCGAGGAATGACATGCAGGTGAAAATGGGTCAGCTCGTTGAAAGCTCCGCCGTTTTGACAGAGCGTAATCCCGTCAGGCTTATACACACGGCGCAAGACACGGGAGAGGAGAGTCGCCGCTTCCGTAACGTTTTGCATCGTGCGCGCATCCAAATCTGTCCATTCGACGAGGTGCTGCTTGGGGAGAATCAGCGTGTGTCCCTCCGAAAAAGGCTCGATATCGAGCAGACACGTCACCCACTCGTTTTCATAGACGACGTGGGCGGGCGCCAGAGAAAGGGCCAAACGGCAGCCCAGACAGTCGATTTGCTCCGAATACACGCGTTGCTTTTGCATGCCAATCTCCTTTTTCCATCACTTTATCATAAAAAGAAAGTTTTGGTGACGAGCAAAAACGTGACAAGCGCCGTATTCTCTTTGGTTGCTCTTTATATCAAGCGTTTGTTATAATTACCATTAGTGTATTTTTTCGAGGCGCAATCTGTACGTTTGAATGGATTCGCGTGGGAGGGAACGAACAGCACATGGATCGCCGTGAAAGACAAAAAAGGATTCGAAATTTTTCCATCATCGCCCACATTGACCATGGAAAGTCGACGCTGGCAGACCGGATTTTGGAACTGACCGGAGCGTTGACTGCACGTGAGATGGAAGCCCAGTTTCTGGATACGATGGAGCTGGAAAAAGAGCGCGGGATTACAATCAAGCTGAATGCCGTGCGTTTGAACTATAAAGCAGATGACGGAGAGGAATACATTCTCCACCTGATCGACACACCTGGACACGTAGACTTTACGTACGAGGTTTCCCGCAGCCTGGCTGCCTGTGAAGGAGCGATTCTCGTCGTGGACGCCGCTCAGGGGATCGAAGCCCAGACGCTTGCCAACGTCTATTTGGCGCTGGACAGCAATCTGGAGATCATTCCGGTCATCAACAAGATCGACCTGCCAAGCGCGGAGCCTGAGCGCGTGAAGCAAGAGGTAGAGGACGTCATCGGGCTGGATGCCAGCGAAGCGGTGCTCACCTCTGCCAAAGCAGGCATCGGGATCAAGGAAGTGCTGGAAGCGGTCGTGCAAAAGGTGCCGGCTCCAGAGGGAGATCCGGACGCGCCGCTGCAGGCACTGATTTTCGACTCGTATTTTGACGCGTACAGAGGGGTTATCGCTTCGATCCGCGTCATCAACGGTACGCTTAGAAAAGGCATGAAAATCAAAATGATGGCGACCGGCAAGTCGTTCGAGGTGACGGAAATCGGTACCTCGACGCCGCGCCAGACGCAAGTGGAAGAGCTGACTGTCGGCGACGTAGGCTACGTGGCTGCTTCGATCAAAACCGTTGGCGACACGCGCGTCGGGGATACGATTACCGATGCGGCCCGTCCTGCTGCCGAGCCGCTGCCAGGCTACCGCAAGATCAACCCGATGGTATTCTGCGGCCTGTACCCGATCGAGACGAACGAGTACAACGACCTGCGCGAAGCATTGGAAAAGCTGCAGCTCAACGACGCGTCGCTGCAATTCGAGCCGGAGACGTCGCAAGCGCTTGGCTTTGGCTTCCGTTGCGGCTTCCTGGGACTTTTGCACATGGAGATCATCCAGGAGCGCATCGAGCGCGAGTTCAACATCAACCTGATTACGACGGCTCCGAGCGTTATTTACCGCATTACCCGGACAAACGGGGAAGTGTTCGAGATCGACAACCCGTCGAAAATGCCGGAAGCGCAAAAGATCGAAATGATCGAGGAGCCGTACGTGCTCTCCACCATCATGGTGCCAAAAGAGTACGTGGGCGACGTCATGCAGCTTTGCCAGGGCAAGCGCGGGGAGTTCCTCGACATGCAGTACATGGGGGAAAACCGCGTGCAGCTCAAATACGACATGCCGCTTTCCGAGATCGTCTACGACTTCTTCGACATGTTGAAGTCGGGTACGCGCGGATACGCCTCTTTTGACTACGAACTGGCAGGCTACAAGCCGTCCAAGCTGGTGAAGATGGATATCCTCCTGAACGGCGAAATGGTCGACGCCTTGTCGTTTATCGTGCACAAGGACACGGCATATGCCCGCGGAAAAGTCATTTGCGAAAAGCTCAAGGAGCTGATTCCGCGTCAGCAGTTCGAGGTGCCGATTCAGGCGGCCATCGGGCACAAGGTCGTGGCTCGCGAAACGATCAGCGCCCTGCGCAAAAACGTTCTCGCCAAGTGCTACGGCGGGGACATTTCGCGGAAACGCAAGCTGCTCGAAAAGCAAAAAGAAGGAAAGAAGCGCATGAAGTCCGTCGGCTCCGTCGAGGTGCCGCAAGAAGCGTTTATGGCTGTATTGCGCATGGATGATAAGAAGTAGGCCTGACCTTGTGTCAGGTCTTTTCCATTCGTCGACAAGCGCGCAGCCTGTCGCGACCGGGTTTTTCACCTGTATTTCAAACACGAAGGAGGGGAAGCGTCATGATGCCGCAATCGGTGTACATCCACATTCCCTTTTGCACAAATAAATGCTATTACTGCGATTTCAACTCGTTTGTGACGAACAACCCGCAACTGGTCTGGGACTATCTGGACGCCTTGGACAAGGAGATGGAGCTGACGTTTCGCGAGCAGCCAGTCCAGGAGGTCAAGACGATCTTCGTCGGCGGAGGCACGCCTACGTTTCTCGACCACGCCCAGATGCGAAAGTTTTTGCAGACCGTCCAGACTCACCTCGGCGCATACTGGACGGACGACATCGAATTTACGATGGAAGCCAATCCGGGGACGACCGACGTGGAAAAGCTGCGGATTATGCACGAGCTTGGCGTCAATCGGCTCAGCTTCGGCGTGCAGTCGTTTGACAATGCCCTGTTGAAGCGGCTGGGGCGGATTCACGACCGGGACGACGTGTACCGTAGCATCGAGAACGCGAAGCAAGTCGGGTTTGCAAACGTGAGCATCGACTTGATGTTCGGCCTGCCGGACCAGACGATGGAAATTTTTCGCGAGACGCTGCACAAGGCTTTCGAGCTGGGGACGACACACTTTTCCGCGTACAGCCTGAAGGTCGAGGAAAATACGCTTTTCCACACGCTCTATCAAAAAGACCAGTTGCCGCTCCCGTCGGAAGAGACGGAGCTTGCGATGTACATGGTGCTGATCGAGGAGATGGAGCGCCACGGCTATCCGCAGTACGAAATCAGCAATTTCGCGAAGCCGGGCTTTGCGAGCAAACATAATAAAACCTATTGGCTCAATCGTGAATACTATGGGTTGGGGGCGGGTGCCCACGGCTACGTGTGCGGGCAAAGACATGTCAACGCCGGGCCGCTTACGATCTACATGCAAAAATGCAAGGAAGGCTTGCCGCGCGTCGAGCAGTTTGCGGTGCCGAAGGAAGATGCGATGGAGGAGCAGATGATTTTGGGGCTGCGCTTGCGGGAAGGGGTCGACCTGGCCGGGTTCGCCTCGCGATTTGGCGTGTCTGCACATGACGTTTTCGGGACGATAATAGAAGAAGAGATTGCCAAAGGCATGCTGGAAGAGCAAGACGGCTGTCTGAAGCTGACCAAACAGGGACTTCCACTCGGAAATGAGGTATTCGCGCGTTTTTTGCGCTAAAATCAGGGCATTGCTGGCGAAATATGTGAGATTTTGACCGTGTATCTCGCTCAAGTCCGTTGACAAATCCTTCTACTATTGATACCTTAGTAAATAGATTTAGCACTCGTTAAGTATGAGTGCTAACAAACGCTCCGAAACAGTGGAGCGACAACATCTTTCTTTTCATGCTCAACGGGGAGGCGAGCGACATCCATGTTATCTGACCGTCAACAATTGATTTTGAACGCGATTGTCGATAATTACATTCATTCTGCCGAACCGGTTGGTTCCCGGACGATTTCCAAACGGGAGGACATCGGGTTTTCTTCGGCGACCATTCGCAACGAGATGTCCGACTTGGAAGAGCTGGGGTACTTGGAGCAGCCCCACACGTCGGCAGGGCGAGTTCCTTCTACAAAAGGATACCGTTTTTACGTCGACAATCTGATTCAGCCGCAGCACTTGAGCGAGGCCGAATTGGGCAAACTGAAACAGTTGTTTGCCGAGCGTATTCTCCATTCCGAACAGGTGGTAGAGTACACGGCTCAAATTCTTTCCCAGTTGACCAATTACACGGCAATTGTCCTGGGGCCGGAGATTTTTGAGCATCGGTTAAAACATATTCAAATCGTTCCTCTGAACGAGACACAGGCGGTTGCGATTGTCGTTACGCATACCGGGCGTGTGGAGAACAAGCTGATCGATCTTCCCGAAGGCATTGGCGCAAGCGAAATCGAGCGCCTCGTCAACCTGTTGAATGCCAAATTGACCGATGTGCCGCTGTGGCAGTTGAGACAGCGCGTCTATCAGGAAATATCGGGCGAGATGCGCCGCTATGCGGAGCAGTACGAGGAAATGCTGAAGATTCTCGACAAGTCGCTGACACACGAAGAGGAGCGCGTTTACTTACGCGGTGCGACCAAGATCATGAACCAGCCGGAATTCCGCGACGTAGATAAGGTCAAGGACATTCTGGAGCTTCTGGAGCAAAACGATCAGCTTTTGCACTTGATCGGGATGCCGGGAGAGGGACTTACGGTGCGCATCGGTCAGGAAAACCAGCTAGACGCGATCAAGCAATGCAGTATTATTACCACGTCCTACTCGCTTGGAGGCAAGCCGGCAGGGATGGTTGGAATACTTGGCCCGACGCGAATGGAATATGGCAAAGTCATTTCCGTACTCAATTATTTGGCAGAAGGCTTATCGCGCATGCTGACTTCGCAGTTTGAGAAATAAATGGAGGACGGCTCCGCTGATTTTTTGCCAATCAGGAAAAGAGCCCCCAGGAGGTATCGACGTTGAGCGAAGAAAAAATGACCCAAGATCCGTCTGCCGCAGAAGAGCAAGTCAATGAGGCAGCCGGAGAGCAAGAGACGGCCGAGGTGAACTGGGAGCAGGAAGCAGCCCAGTGGAAAGCGCAGGCGGAGGAACATCAAAACCGCATGCTGCGCGCCATGGCTGACATGGATAACCTGAGACGCCGTGTGCGCAAGGAGCAGGAAGATCTGGCCAAGTACGCTTCCCTGAAAATCGTGGAAGAGCTGCTGCCGGTTCTCGACAACTTCGAGCGCGCGCTTGCTGCCGACAAGGAATCCATGACGGTAGAATCGCTTTTGGAAGGAGTCAACATGGTGTACCGCCAGATGGTGCAAGTTTTCGAAAAAGAAGGCTTGAGCGCCATCGAGGCACAAGGAAAGCCGTTTGACCCGCACGTTCATCAGGCTGTCATGCAGACCCAGAACCCTGAATTTGATTCGGGCGTCGTAGTGGCTGAACTGCAAAAAGGATACATGTTCAAGGACCGCGTCGTTCGTCCGGCGATGGTTCAAGTGAACGAGTAAGCTTGATTTCACCCATTCATTCGATGAGAAAGTGTTAGGAGGACATATTGTATGAGTCGCGTAATTGGTATTGACCTTGGAACAACTAACTCTTGCGTAGCGGTAATGGAAGGCGGCGAGCCAGTCGTCATCGCCAACGCCGAAGGAAACCGCACCACTCCTTCTGTCGTCGCTTTCAAAAACGGCGAGCGCATCGTAGGGGAAGCGGCAAAACGCCAGGCGATCACCAACCCTGACAACACCGTTATTTCCATCAAGCGTCACATGGGTACTACCCACAAGGAAACATTGGAAGGCAACCAGTACACCCCTGAGCAAATCTCTGCGATGATTTTGCAAAAGCTGAAAGCAGACGCGGAAGCTTACCTGGGCCAACCTGTAACTCAGGCGGTTATCACCGTACCTGCTTACTTCAACGACTCCCAACGCCAGGCGACCAAAGACGCCGGGAAAATCGCAGGTCTGGAAGTTCTGCGTATCGTGAACGAACCAACCGCGGCTGCCCTTGCATACGGTATGGAAAAGACCGAAGACCAAACCGTTCTCGTATTCGACCTTGGCGGCGGTACGTTTGACGTCTCCATTCTGGAACTGTCCGACGGCTTCTTCGAAGTAAAAGCGACCTCCGGCGACAACAAGCTGGGCGGAGACGACTTCGACGATGTCATCATGAACTACCTCGTGAGCGAGTTCAAAAAAGAGCACGGCATTGACCTGTCCAAAGACCGCATGGCTCAACAACGTTTGAAAGACGCGGCGGAAAAAGCGAAAAAAGACCTCTCCGGCGTGCTGACCACTACCATCTCGCTGCCGTTTATTACAGCAGATGCGACTGGTCCAAAACACTTGGAGATGAACCTGACTCGCGCCAAATTCGAAGAGCTGTCCGCTGAACTCGTGGAGCGCACGATGGGTCCAACCCGTCAGGCGCTGAAAGACGCAGGCTTGACGCCAAGCGAAATCGACCGCGTAATCCTCGTCGGTGGTTCCACGCGCATTCCGGCTGTACAAGAAGCGATCAAGAAGTTTATCGGCAAAGAACCGCACAAAGGCGTGAACCCGGATGAAGTGGTAGCGCTGGGTGCTGCCGTGCAAGCAGGGGTACTGACTGGTGACGTGAAAGACGTCGTTCTGCTCGACGTAACTCCGCTGTCCCTTGGTATCGAAACTTTGGGTGGCGTATTCACCAAGCTGATCGATCGCAACACGACGATCCCAACCAGCAAATCCCAAGTGTTCTCTACAGCCGCTGACAACCAGACTTCTGTAGAAATCCACGTTCTCCAGGGCGAGCGCCAGATGGCTGCCGACAACAAATCGCTGGGCCGCTTCACGCTGTCCGATATCCCGCCAGCGCCGCGCGGTGTTCCGCAAATCGAAGTTTCCTTCGATATCGACGCAAACGGTATCGTGAACGTGCGTGCAAAAGACCTGGGTACAGGAAAAGAGCAACGCATCACCATCACGTCCAACTCCGGTTTGTCTGATGAAGAAATCGAACGCATGGTAAAAGAAGCCGAGCTGAATGCGGAAGAAGACAAAAAGCGCAAAGAGCAAGTGGAGATCCGCAACGAAGCTGACCAGCTCGTATTCACTACCGAGAAGACGCTGAAAGAAGTGGAAGGCAAGGTAGACCAGGCGGAGATCGACCGTGCGAACGCTGCCAAGGACAAAGTGAAAAAAGCGCTGGAAGGCGGCAACATCGACGAAATCAAAGCTGCAAAAGACGAACTGTCCGAGATCATCCAACAAATTTCCGTGAAGCTCTATGAGCAGGCTGCACAAGCGCAGCAAAATGCAGGGGGCGCAGCAGAAGGTCAAGAACCGAAGAAGGACAATGTCGTTGATGCTGACTATGAAGTGGTAGACGAGAAAAAGTAATCACGAAGGAAGCGGGAGGGGAGAGCGATTCTCCCCTCGCTCCCCGCGATGTGACCCCATGGAAGTCAAAGTCACGCAAAAGCTGACTTTGACTTTTTTTCGGGTCTGTCACATGCTATGATAACAGTTGACTGTCATGGGAGTGATATTAGGAGATGAAACGCGATTACTACGAGGTTCTGGGAGTAGCCAAGGACGCGGACGCGGAAGAAATCAAGAAAGCGTACCGGAAGCTTGCCCGCCAGTACCATCCGGATGTAAATAAAGCCGCTGATGCGGAAGAAAAGTTCAAGGAAGTCAAGGAAGCTTACGATGTCCTGTCTGAACCGCAAAAACGCGCGCAGTACGATCGTTTCGGCCATCAGGACCCGAATCAGGGCTTTGGCGGCGGAGGGTTTGACACGTCGGGCATGGGCGGCTTCGGAGACATTTTTGACATGTTCTTCGGTGGCGGCGGCAGACGCGCGAACCCGAACGCGCCGCGCAAAGGGGCCGATCTGCAATTCGGCCTGAGCATTGATTTTATCGACGCGATTTTTGGAAAAGAAACCGATGTGGAAATCCCGAAAGAAGCGGAGTGCGATACGTGCCTCGGCTCCGGGGCCAAACCGGGAACAGGCGTCGAGACGTGCAAAACTTGTCACGGTACCGGGCAGCAGGAAGTGGCAGCGAACACGCCGTTTGGCCGCATCGTCAACCGTCGCGTCTGCTCCACGTGCGAAGGCAAAGGAAAAGTTTTCAAAGAAAAATGCTCCACGTGCCGAGGCAGTGGACGCGTCAAGATACGCCGCAAAATTCATCTCAACATCCCGGCAGGTGTCGATGACGGAGCGCAATTGCGCGTCTCGGGCGAAGGGGAACCGGGAGCCAACGGAGGGCCTCCAGGTGATTTGTACGTCGTGCTGCGCGTGAAAAGCCACGAGTTTTTCGAGCGCGAAGGCAACGATATTTACTGCGAAGTGCCGCTCACTTACGCACAGGCGGCGCTCGGCGACGAGATCGAGGTGCCAACCGTGGATGGCCGCGTGAAGCTGAAAATCCCGGCGGGAACACAGACAGAAACCTTCTTCCGCTTGCGTGGAAAAGGTGTGCCGCACCTGCGAGGCAACGGCCGTGGCGATCAGCACGTCAAAGTGCGCGTCATCACGCCGACGAAGCTCAGCGACAGGCAAAAAGAGCTTCTGCGCGAGTTGGCTGAACTGTCCGGAGAGAAGCCGGGACAGCATGGCGCAGGCGGAGAAGACGAAAGCTTTTTTGAAAAAATGAAACGGGCATTCCGCGGCGAGTAATCGGTCGCGGTTTTGTCCGCTTGCAGTTAAACAAGTTCATCAGGAAAGCAAAAGTGGGGAGTGGTAGATTCGTGAAATGGTCAGAAATCAGTATCCATACAACAGCGGAGGCTACGGAGGCGGTGTCCAGCCTTCTCTATGAAATGGGGGCTAACGGTGTCGTCATCGAAGACCCGGAGGTGCTCTATCGCGAGTGGGATACCCCCTTTGGCGAAATCTACCAGCTCTCTCCTGACGATTTTCCGGCCGAGGGCGTATTCGTCAAAGCGTATTTGCCCGTTGACAGCAGCGAGTTGATTGATGTCGTGGAAGAATTGAAAGAGCAACTGGCGCAACTGACCGACTACGGCCTGGACATCGGCAAGGCGTCGATCGCCGTAAACGATGTTCACGAGGACGAATGGGCCCACGCCTGGAAAAAGTATTACAAGCCTGTGCACGTCTCTGACCGGATGACGATCAAGCCTGTCTGGGAAGAGTATGAGCCGCGCCACCCGGAAGAAATCATCATCGAGATGGACCCGGGAATGGCTTTTGGGACAGGGACGCATCCGACGACGATTCTCTGTTTGCGCGCGCTGGAAAAGTATTTGACAAAAGGCGATCGCGTGTACGACGTGGGAACCGGAACGGCGATTTTGAGCATTGCTGCGATCAAGCTGGGGGCCAAAGACGTGATTGCGATGGACTTGGACGAGGTGGCGGTGCGCTCCGCCCAGGCCAACACCGAGCTGAACGGCGTGAGCGAGCACATCACCGTCAGACAGAACAACTTGCTGGATGGCATCGAGGAGCAGGTGGAGGTCATCGTCGCCAACATTTTGGCGGAAGTCATCTTGCGCTTCACAGACGATGTATTCCGCGTGCTGAAGCCAGGCGGCACGTTCATCGCATCCGGCATTATCGCGGCGCGGGAAGCGGACGTCAAAGCCGCTTTGGTCGCTTCTGGGCTTGAAGTCGTGGAAACCATTTTCATCGACGACTGGGTAGCAATTGTCGCAAAAAAACGATAGAATAGTGAGGTTGGCGAGATGCAACGATATTTTGTCGAGCCACATCTCTTTCATGAGCATGAGCTAACGATTATCGGAGACGATGTTCACCATATCGTAAACGTGATGCGAGCGCGGATCGGGGACGAAATCCTCGTCTCGGACGGAGCGGGCAGATCGGCGCGAGCCAGGCTCGTCAGTTTGTCTGCCAAGGAAGTCCAGGCAGAAGTGATCGAACTGCTCCAGGAAGAGCGCGAACTGCCGATCCGCGTTACCATTGGGCAAGGCATGCCAAAAGGCGAGAAGATGGAGTGGATCTTGCAAAAGGGGACGGAACTCGGAGCGTACTCCTTTTTTCCGTTTTCCTCTGAACGGACCATCGTAAAACTGGACGCCAAAAAAGAAGCGAAAAAGCTGGAGCGCTGGCGCAAAATCGTCAAGGAGGCAGCCGAGCAGTCGCACAGGGCCGTTTTGCCTGAGCTGCTCGCACCTGTTTCGTTTCGCGAGGCGCTTGCGGCAGGGCAAGCCTATACGCATGTGGCCATCGCCTATGAAAAGGAAGGCAGTACGACCGTTCATGAGGTGCTGGAGCAGATGTCGGCTGGCGATTCCCTGCTCGTCCTGATTGGCCCTGAAGGGGGCTTTTCCCAGGAGGAAGTAGCCCAGGCGGAGAGCAAAGGATTTTTGACAGTGTCGCTTGGCCCCCGCATTTTGCGCACGGAAACGGCAAGCCAATACGTGCTCGCCGCCGCTTCCTACCAGTTTGAACGAAAAGCTTCATCGCATCAAAAAGGATGAGCGCAAGCGAAAGGAGGAATGGCAATGTCTACCGTTGCTTTTCATACATTAGGCTGCAAAGTGAACAGCTATGAGACAGAGGCGATCTGGCAACTGTTCAAGGCAGAAGGCTACGAGCGAGTCGACTTTGAACAGGACGACGCCGATGTTTACGTGATTAATACTTGTACCGTTACGAATACAGGTGATAAAAAGAGCCGTCAAGTCATCCGCCGCGCGATTCGCCGCAACCCGGACGCGATTGTCGCGGTAACCGGCTGCTATGCGCAAACATCTCCCAGCGAGATCGCGCAAATCCCGGGCGTGGATATCGTCGTGGGAACGCAAGGCCGCGAGAAGCTGACCGAATACGTCAAGCAAATTCAAGCCGAGCGCAAGCCGATCAACGCGGTTGGCAACATCATGAAAGCTCGCGAGTTTGAGGAGCTGGACGTCCCGAACTTCACGGACAGAACCCGCGCCTCGCTGAAAATTCAGGAAGGCTGCAACAACTTTTGCACGTTTTGCATCATTCCGTGGGCGCGCGGCCTGATGCGCTCCCGCAAGCCGGAGAGCGTTGTCGAGCAGGCGAAAAAGCTGGTGGAAGCAGGCTACCTGGAAATCGTTCTGACCGGGATTCATACAGGCGGATACGGCGAAGACCTGGAAGACTACAACCTGGCCAAGTTGCTGGTCGACTTGCATCAGGTGGATGGGCTCAAGCGCATCCGCATCAGCTCGATCGAGGCGAGCCAGATTACCGATGAAGTCATCGAAGTCATCAACAATTCCGACCGCGTCGTACGCCATCTGCACGTGCCGCTGCAGGCGGGCGACGACGAAGTGTTGAAGCGCATGCGCCGCAAGTACACAACGGCTGAGTTTTACGAAAAAATGGTGAAAGTGCGTGAAGCGCTGCCGGGTGCGGCGATCACCACAGACGTCATTGTCGGCTTCCCGGGCGAGACCGAGGAGCAGTTCATGAACGGCTACAACTTCATCAAAAAAATCGGCTTTGCGGAGCTGCACGTATTCCCGTACTCGATGCGGACAGGTACGCCAGCCGCCCGGATGACCGATCAGATTCCGGAAGAGGAAAAACACGAGCGCGTAACGAAATTGCTTGAGCTGAACCAGGAGCTGACCATGGCGTACTCCAAGCAATTCGTCGGCGACGTGCTGGAAGTGATTCCAGAGCGCCCGTTCAAAGATGCGCCGGACAGCGGCCTGTTGATGGGCTACTCCGACAACTACCTGAACGTCGTGTTCCCTGGCGACGAGAGCATGATCGGAAAAATTTGCAAGGTCAGACTGGACAAACCAGGCTCTGAATATTGCCAAGGGACTTTTGTCCGCGTCGTTGAGACGGAGCTGCTGCCTTATTTGAAGGAGCGAGCCATATGAAGGAGATATCGGCAGGAGGCGTAGTCTATCAGTTGCAAGACGGACAGCACATGCTTCTTTTGATCGAAGACCGCTATGGCAAAGTCACGCTGGCAAAAGGCAAGCAGGAAATCGGCGAGACGATTGAAGAAACCGCTTTGCGTGAAGTGTTGGAGGAGACAGGAGTCGCAGGGCGTCTCGACGCCAAGCTGGACATGATTACCTACGTCTACACGCATCCGGTGACGGGGGAGTCCGTCGACAAGGAAGTCCACTATTATCTGGTGGAAGCCTACAATACAGAGATTACAGTGCAACTGGAAGAAATCAACGATGTTCATTGGCATCCTGCCAAAGAGGCCTGGGAGCTGCAACTGCAGCGCGGATACCGGAACAACGACGACATTTTTCGCCTTGCCTTCCAAAAACTCGGGATTGAGGTGTAGTTTATGCAATTGAACAAATTTATCGACCATACCCTTTTGAAGCCGGAAGCTACGCAGGAGATGATCGACAAGCTCTGCGCGGAAGCGAAAGAGCACGATTTCATGTCTGTGTGCGTCAATCCATACTGGGTGAAGCGTTCTGCCGAGCTGTTGGCGGGTACAGATGTGAAAGTGTGCACCGTGATCGGCTTCCCTCTGGGAGCGAACACGACGGCGGCAAAAGTGGCGGAAACGCGCGACGCGATTGCCAACGGCGCAACAGAAGTCGATATGGTGCTGAACGTCGGCGCCCTGAAATCCGGTGACCTGGAAACCGTGAAGCAGGATGTGGCTGCCGTGAAGCAAGCGGCGGGAGACGTGCTTGTGAAAGTGATTTTGGAGACAGGTCTTCTCACGGACCAGGAAAAAGAAATCGCGTGCAAGCTCTGCGTGGAAGCAGGCGCGGATTACGTGAAAACGTCCACCGGCTTTGGACCAGGTGGAGCAACGGTAGAAGACATTGCTTTGATGCGCAAAACCGTCGGCCCTGATATCGGGGTAAAAGCATCCGGCGGCGTGCGCGACGGCGAGGCAGCTCTCGCGATGATCGAGGCAGGGGCGAGCCGTATCGGTACAAGCTCCGGCATTTCGATTGTGACGGGCGCAAAAGCAACAGGCAGCGGATACTAGCATGCACAAGCAAAGCCTGGCCAAGTAAGGCCGGGCTTTTTCCTACTTTTTTTGCATGAAACGACCGAAACAAAAGAAGACGAGAGGAGAAAGCGGGAGAGGGGTGTGGCAGATGAAAATGGTCACGGGGATCGGTATTCTTCTTGCTTTTTATGGAGTGGGGGTGCTTGCGAGCAAGTGGCTGCATATCCCTTTGCCTGGCAACCTGGTCGGGATGCTCTTGTTGACGCTGGGGCTTGTCACGGGCTGGGTTCGGATGGAGTGGGTAGAGCGGGCGAGCACGTTTCTCGTTCGCCACATGATGCTGTTTTTCGTTCCGATTATCGTCGGGGTGGCCAGCTATTTGAATTTGTTTGCCCAGGCTCCATGGTCGATTGCGCTGTCGATGATTGTAGCGCCGATGCTCGTCATGCTCGTGACTGGCCGTGTCGTCCAGAGCTATTTGCGCCGCCAGCAGCAGAAGAAGACGCAAGCTTCCGTGCCGGAAGGAAGGAGGACGCTGGATGCTTAGCCAATGGTTCGCGATCCTGGTCACGCTGGCGGGCTATCGCGGGGCGATGCTGGTCAACGCCCGCTTTCCCCGCTTGCAGCCGCTGATTGTGGCGGTCGTGCTCGTCTGGGTCATCTGGTGGGCCGCAAGCGGTGACTGGGAAGCTTTTTCTGCCGGAGGACAGTGGATTTCGTTCTGGCTCGGTCCGGCTACCGTCGCGTTGGCGGTTCCGCTCGCCAGACAAATCAGAGAGTTTGCCCACATCTGGCGCGGCGTTTTGCTCGGAGTCTGCGCGGGGTGTGCCGTGGCGATTGCGTCTGTGTATGCGATCCACTGGTGCTTTGGCTCAGACGATATGCTGCTGAAAAGCATGCTGAGCAAATCGGTCACGACGCCGATTGCGTTGGAGCTGGCTGCCTCGATTGGCGGAGTGCCTGCTCTCGCTGCCTTTTTTACCGCACTGACAGGCATGGTCGGAGTGATGATCGCGCGACCTGTCCTCAAATGGGGCCGGATTACAGATGACTGGGCAATCGGGATCGCCGTGGGAACGAGCGCGCATGCGATTGGAACAGCCAGCTTGAACCGGATTTCCCCTGTCCAGACAGCGGCTTCGAGCGTCGCGATGATCGTTGCGGGCGTCGTCACCTCGCTCTACCTCATCCCGTTTTCTTTTTAAGCCATACGGTCGGTGTAGGCGGCTGCCGCTTATCTGGAATGATCCACTGGATGAAGCGGGCAATCTGGGGCACAAACGGCAAGGCGGCCATGGAGCAGATCAGATTGAAGAGCGTCTGCGAATGGGCGATTTGCATCGAAGGGCTTGCCGTTAAAAAGGCGCTGACCTGGGCAAGCTGGGATAAAAAAGGCAAAAAGACAATCGCGCCTGCGACGTTGAAGAGCGTATGGCACCAGGCAACCTGCTTCGAGGCCGTATTCGTTCCGATCGCGGCAATGACAGCGGTGAAGCATGTGCCGATATTGGCCCCAAGCACGATGGCAAGCGCTGTCTCCATGGACAAAATCTGATGGGTGAGCAGCCCCATCGTAATGACGGTCGTCGCTGATCCGCTGTGGATGAGCGCGGTGAAAATGATCCCGGTGACAAGCCCGATCCAGATGGAGTGGCTGCTTTCCAGGAAAAGGGAGCGGAACGTCTCGGACTGTTCCAACGGCTTTGCCATCAGCTTCAACGTATCAATCCCGAGGAAGATCAGGCCGAAGCCCGCAATGACAAGCCCTGTGCAGCGAACGTTCGGGCGGGGCATCAGCCAGAGAGCCACGCCGACGAGCAACATCGGGATGGCAAACGACTCCAGTTTCAATGCGACCAGCTCTGTCGTCACCGTTGTGCCCAGATTGGTCCCGAGGATGATGCCGACTGTCTGGGCGAACTGGATGATGCCCGCATTGGTCAGGCCGATGGTCAGGACGGTTACGGCGCTGGAGCTTTGCAGGACAAACGTGGCGATCAGTCCGACCCAGAAGCTATGGTAGGGCGTGCGGGTGAAGCGCGACATCCATTCTTCCATTTTTTTGCCTGCCAGATTTTGAAAGCCAGTCCGCATCGCATACATACCAAGCAGAAAAAAACAGAGCCCGAGCGTAAACGGGGCGAGGATGGAGAACATCACAAGTTGGGTTCCTCCTTCTTGATTACAATAGCAAGCGAGGCTGGCCGTTAAAAACGCGGGGCCAACCGTAAAGGAAGTTACTATAACGCTATGCCTGTACAGGGGCAAGCATGACAAGGAGAGGACTGACTGCATGGCGAGAGTGCTACTGAATCAGCATCGGAAAAAGCGGCTAGAAGCGGGCCACCCGTGGGTTTTTCAGTCGGAAGTATTGGAAATTCAGGGCGAGGTCGTGCCGGGTGAAATCGTCGAAGTGACGAACCACAAAGGACACTTTTTGGCAAAAGGCTACATCAACCCAGCATCGCAAATGATCGTGCGCATTTTGAGCTACGACCCGAACGAAGCGATCGACTATGCGTTTTTCTTGCGCAAAATCAGACAAGCTGCACAGTTTCGCGACAGATTTGTGGACAACCCGCGCGCCTGCCGCGTCATTTACGGCGAGGCCGATTTTTTGCCTGGGCTGATCGTGGACCGCTACGAGGATACGCTGGTCGTACAAGTTCTTTCGCTGGGCATGGAAAAGCGGATCGACTGGATTTCCGATGCGCTCGTGGAAGTGTTTGCGCCGACGGGCATCTATTTGCGCAACGACGTGCCTGTGCGCAAGCTGGAAGGGCTGGCGGAAGGAAAAGGCGTTCTGTACGGAGAATGTCCGCGTGAAGTATTGATCGAGGAAAACGGTCTGAAGTACTATGTGGATATCGTCGAGGGGCAAAAAACCGGATTTTTCTACGACCAGCGGGAAAACCGCGCTTCGATCGCGCCATTGATGAAAGGGTGGGGCGAAAAGCACGGCATTACACTACAGCAGGTAGAAACAGATGGCGAGCAAAAGCTCATGCCCGTCGACAAGCGGGGAAAAGTAGTCAAAAATCCGTTCTGGGACGGGGCAGAGGTGCTGGAGTGCTTCACGCATACAGGCTCGTTCACGCTGAACGCCTGCAAGCACGGGGCGAAAAAAGTGACGGCGCTCGACATCTCCGAGCACGCCATCGAAACGGCGAAGCGCAACATCACCTTGAACGGCTTTTTGCACCGCGTCGAGTTTGTCGTAGCCAATGCGTTTGACTATTTGCGGGAAAACGTGGAGGCGGGCAAAAGCTGGGACGTGGTCATTCTCGATCCGCCAGCTTTCGCCAAGTCGCGTGGCGCAGTCAAAGGCGCCTGCCGCGGTTACAAGGATATCAACCTGAACGGGATGAAGCTCGTCCGTCCGGGCGGTTTTTTGGTCACTGCCTCCTGCTCGTACCATATGTCGCCGGAGCTGTTTTTGGAAACGATCCAGGAAGCGGCCGTCGATGCGAAAAAAATCTTGCGGCTGATCGAGTGGCGCGGAGCCGGGAAAGACCACCCGCAAATCAGCGGGGCCGACGAAGCGCATTACTTGAAGTTCGCCATTTTTGAAGTGCGCGATCGCAAGTAGAAAAAGAAAACAGCGCCGAAGCGTATCTGGCGCTGTTTTTGCGTTCACGTGGAATGGGGTCGCTGCTCGCGCTAGCTGGCTGACATCCGCGCGCCGATTTCGCCAGCCTGCCAGGCTTACTGCGCAAACTGCTTGTCGTTTTTCACCTGCCGGACGAGGTCGAGAGCTTTTTTGAAGCCGAGCTCTTTTCCGAGCAAGACTTGTCCTTCGGCGGGGGTAGCGGCGCGGGCCTGGCTTAATGTTTGCAGCTCGTGGGTCAGCAAATGCTCGATGAGGTAGAGCTGGACCTGGCCGATTTCGCGCTCGCTCTTGCGGTTCCGCTCCCGGAACTTCGCCCGTTGCTGGCTTTCCTCCACATATTTGTCGATGTCATCCTCGAGAAAATGGGAGGCGTTGCAAATAATTTGCCGATAGTCATCCGTCTGGGAGGGAATCGGCCGGATGGTGTGACCGAGGTGAGCGAGCAAAAATTTGTTCAGGACGATGCTGTCCCGCGTGTAGTCGTTGTGAAGGAGCGAGTACTCCCCCAAAAAGGCGCCGTTGTCTTTGTCATAGCTGTGCAGCAGCGTGTACGTGGAGCAATACGTACAGTAAAGCAAGTAGTCTCTCATGGACATCCCTCCAGCAAAATAGCTCCATGACAGGGTCTTTACTTCCCATGATATGACGAAGTTTCGCGGTGGGTGATACTTGCTTCTCTTGTATTTGCCGGTCGGTTTGTGTATGCTAAATGACGAGCTTTTGCCCGGTACAAAGTGCAGATGCTGGGCGCGTGCATAGCATAGGAGAGAGATGAAACTAAGGTAGACTCTTTGCCTGCCACAGAGGAAAGGAGCATGGCACGGATGGGAACAGAAAAAATCCGTCTGGGAATTATTTATGGGGGAAAATCCTCGGAGCACGAGGTTTCTTTGCGGACGGCCTTGTCGATCATGAAGGCTGTGGATGCGAATAAATACGAGGTAACGCCAATTTACGTGCAATTGGACGGCTCCTGGGTAAAAGGAGAGGCGCTGGCAGGCCAACTGCCGGAAAAAATCGACGCGCTGCGCTTGACGACAGGCGACCAGGCGATCAACCAGGCAACCGGATCGGGACAGGAACTCATCCCGGCGAGCAAGCCGGCATCGTTGTTTTCCATCGGCCAGCAGGTAGATGTGATCTTTCCGGTCGTCCACGGCCCAAACGGCGAGGACGGCACGATTCAGGGGATGCTCGAGCTTGCCAACCTGCCTTATGTCGGCACGGGCGTCATGGCCTCCGCGGTCGGCATGGACAAATGGATGATGAAAACCGTCTTCGCCCAAGTCGGTTTGCCGCAGGTCAAGTACGTCGGTCTTTTGCGCTCGCAATGGGAGAAAAACCCCGAGGAAGTCGCGGAAAACATCGAGCGCAAACTCGGCTATCCGTGCTTTGTCAAGCCAGCGAACATGGGCTCTAGCGTCGGGATCAGCAAGGCGAAAAACCGTGCGGAGCTGGTGCAAGCGCTCAATCTGGCTGCCCGTTTTGACCGCAGACTGATCGTGGAAGAGTTTGTCCAGGCGCGGGAGCTGGAAATTGGCGTACTCGGCAACGAGGAGCTTGTGACGTCTGTGGTGGGCGAGATCATCGCCGCCAAGGAATTTTACGATTACGAAGCCAAGTACAAGGGAGCGGGCACAGAGTTGTCCATTCCTGCCGTCATTCCCGAGCATGTCGCAGACGGGATCGCCGACATTGCGAAAAAAGCGTTCCAGGCGCTGGATGGTTCCGGGCTCTCCCGCGTCGACTTTTTCTGGGACGAGAAAAATGACAAACTGTACATCAACGAAGTGAACACGATGCCAGGCTTCACGCCGTTCAGCATGTACCCGATGCTGTTTCAGGCAGCGGGTGTCAGTTACAGCGAGCTGATTGACCGCCTGGTGCAGCTCGCGCTCGAGCGCCACGCTGACAAGCAGCGCAACATCGTCGAAGCGGAAGGGTTGGAATAGGCAAAAGGAAAGGTGCTAGCAAATAGCGCCTTTTTCTTTTTCGCCACGCCGCCCGCAAAAAGCCAAAAGCGAACAGCAGGCACACCGGGCTCTTGACCCGAGCACGCCCCCGGCACGCTGCGAGCCGCAGGAGCCATAGCCGCTGCCGCACATGAAACAGCGCGTCCCGTACAGGACGAGAGGCGCTGTTTTTTAATCGCGATTTTCCAGATCGGAGAGCAGCGTCCACAGCTCCATGCCTTTTGACGCTTTGAACAAAAAGGCGTGGCGCTCGTCGCGCAGCGGCAAAAGAGCGGAAAGCGCCTCGGCCTTCGTGGCAAAATGCAGCTTGTGGCCGCCGTAGGCATCGTGCAGGTGGCGGCTGTCTTCGCCGACGGTGACGAGCAGCTCGATGCGGTCCGCAATGTCTGTGAGCGCTTGGCCGACTCCCGCGTGCATCTGTGCGCTTTGCGGGCCCATCTCGTACATGTCGCCGAGCACGAGCACTTTTTTGCGGGCGAAAAACAGCTCGGCAAACGTGCGCGCAGCAGCTTCCATCGACGACGGGCTGGCGTTGTAGGCGTCGCTGATGTACAGCGCGCCGTGCCTGGAGGGCACCTGCTCAAAGCGCATGGCGGACAGCTTGACAGTCGACAATGCTTCGACGATCTGCTCGGCGCTCATGCCAAGGCGTCTAGCGATGGCGACAGCCGGCAGGGCGTTCAGCACGCTATGCTTGCCGTGCAGCGGGAGGAAGGCGGAAAAGCGCTCCCCAGAAGCGAAGCAGACGTCAAACTGCGTCCCGCTGTCGGTCGGCTCGATTTGCTCTGCCCACAGGTCACAAGGCTCCTTGACCGAGTAGTACATGATCTCGCCGGAATACAGGTGGGCAATGCGCGGCAAGTACTCCGAATCCTTGTTCAGCAGGACGAGGCCGTCCGGGGCTGTATGCGGCAGCAGCTCTGCCTTGGCGAGCGCAATTTTTTCCCGCGTGCCGAAAAACTCCAGATGCGATTCGCCAATGTACGTAATCACGCTGATTTGCGGCTTGACCAGGCTGGCGAGCAAGTCGATTTCCCCGGCGTGGTTCATCCCCAGCTCCAGGACGGCGGCCTGATGTTCCGGCTCCATTTGTAGCAAGGAAAGCGGCACGCCTAAATGATTGTTCAAGTTTTTATATGTCTTGTAGACAGGGGAGCGCGCTTCGAGTACGTGGGCTACGATGTCCTTCACCGTCGTTTTCCCGATGCTGCCCGTAATCGCGATATGCGGGATCGAAAAGTCTTTCCGATAGGCGGCTGCCAGCTTTTGAAAACCGCGCAACGTGTCGTTGACGAGAATCAGCCCGAACTCATCGGGCAAGCCCGCAGGAATTTTTTCCTGATTGGATACGAGCGCCGCGACTGCTCCTTGCTCGGCTGCTTGCAGCAAAAAGTCGTGGCCGTCCCGAACGCCGCCAGTCAGCGCCACGAATAAAGAACCCGCTTTCAGTTGGCGGGTGTCAAAGTGAACGGATGACAAGACAAGATGCGGGGAGCCTGCCAGCAAGAGTCCTTCTGCATTGATTGTGGCCTGTTCCAGTGCAATTGGTTTCATGTGCACGAACTCCTTTTTCTATTGATCCATGGATCTATCTCCACCGGGAAGCCGACAACGCGAACGTGAAGCTGCGAAGTCGTGTTGTTCACGAACTCGTGAATCCTCGAAGTCATGCTACCACGCGCCCGGGAAGGCCGCAAGACAAAAGTGCGGGACTGGCCGTTGCATTTGCCGCGTGTCGTCCGCTATCATGATACTGTCTGTGCCTTGAAATCGTCGAAGCCATATACATAGCTGAAAGGGGTTGTCAAAATGGAGAAGAGCATTTTTACCCGGATTATGGAGGGCGAAATTCCAGCCCGCGTGGAATACGAAGACGAACAGGTCATCGTCATTCATGACATCGCACCAAAGGCGCGCGTCCATCTGCTGATTATCCCGCGCAAGCCGATTCCGACACTGATGGATGTGACGGAGGAAGATTTGCCGCTGATCGGCCACATTCACCGGGTGGCGCAGACGTTGGCGAAAAAGCTGGAGCTGTCCGGTTTTCGCCTGGTAAATAACTGCGGAAAAGAAGGCGGACAAGAAGTTTTCCACATTCATTACCACCTCTTGTCAGGATTTCACGAATAAAAATGAACTAAAGGTTGACCTTCATTAGTCATCTATCCTATAATGAAGTGTGACAGTCTGTTCGTACCACGATTCAGGCGTCCCACGGTTTTAGCGGAGGGAGGGAAGACAAATGGCAGAAATTCGAGTCAAGAAAAACGAGTCTTTGGATAGCGCACTTCGCCGCTTCAAGCGTGAGAGCGCCAAATCCGGGGTGATGGCGGAACTGCGTAAACGTCGTCACTTTGAGAAGCCTAGCATTAGGCGCAAAAAGAAATCCGAAGCAGCTCGCAAACGTAAGTATTAATGGACGGAGGGCCCATCATGAGTGTAATGGAGCGACTCGATCAAGATATGAAGCAAGCAATGAAAGACAAAGCTGCTCTAAAACTCTCTGTTATTCGCATGGTGAAAGCCGCTTTAAAGAATGAAGAGATTAACAAAGGCAGAACTTTGTCTGAAGACGAAGTGCTGACCATCTTGACTCGTGAGTTAAAACAACGCCGTGAATCCCTCCACGAATTTGAGAAGGCAGGCCGTGAGGAACTTGCCTTAAAATCGCGCGAAGAGATCGACGTGCTCTCCGCTTACTTGCCCGCTCAGCTCAGCGAAGACGAAATTCGCGATATCGTTCGGGAAGCAATTGCCGCCACAAATGCCGCCTCCAAAAAAGAGATGGGCAAAGTGATGGGGGCAATCATGCCGAAAGTGAAAGGCAGAGCAGACGGAACCCTCGTGCAAAAGATTGTATCTGAGGAACTACCATCGTAGACAAGCAACACCTCATATAGATACGAACGAGAAAACTCAGCCAGATGATGGCTGGGTTTTTTCTTTTCCCCCAGAGGAATTTGCGGTACATACGGCTTGCGGCGTGTCAAGGTGCTTGAGCGGTCATCTTATTGACAAAAATCTGAAACAATCTTCCCTCTCCTTCGTATACCTTATTGGGCATAAGTTGAAGCTGATACGAGGAAGGAGGTAAATGCAATGACTGCAACAAGGCCAGCTTTACGCCGTGTGCGATTGCTCTTTTCGTTTCTCTGCCTGATGATGGGGCTTTCGATGTTTTTGGCAGCGCCAGGGACGTTTGCACAGTCTTATCAAAAAGCCGTCTGGATTCCGGTAGACAACACGATTGAGCGCGGCCTGGAGAGCTTCTTGGAGAGAGCTTTCGCGGACGCGCAGGAGCAGCAGGCAGACCTTGTCATCTTGCATATTAATACGCCAGGTGGCGAAGTGGATGCTGCCGACCAGATTGGGCAGCTCATCCGCCAATCTCCCATGCATACCATTGCCTACATTGACAATCAAGCTTTTTCAGCGGGTACCTACATCGCTTTGAATGCCAATGAAATCATTATGACGCCAGGCAGCAGCATGGGGGCGGCGACTCCGATTGACCTGGCAGGCAACGCAGCCGATATCAAGTTCATCTCCGGATGGAGCAAAAAAATGTCGGCGGCCGCCAGCTTGAACAATCGCAACCCTGATGTGGCGCGGGCCATGGTCGAAATGGATACGGAGTTTCCCGGCTTGAAGCCGAAAGGAACGGTGCTCTCGCTCGACGCCCAGCAAGCCAAAACGTTGGGCTACGCGGACCGCGTCGTTTCCGGCAAGGAAGAGCTGCTGGCCAGCCTTGGTGTTCCGGGCGATTCCCTTCAGGTGATCGAGCCGACAGGCGGGGAAAAGGTCGCGCGCTGGGTGACCAGCCCGTACGTCATGAGCCTGCTGTTGGTCATCGGCCTGGTAGGAATTGTGGTTGAGCTGTTTGCACCCGGCTTTGGGGTCGCGGGTACGATCTCTCTGGTTTCCTTCGGCCTGTATTTCTTCGGTCATTATGTGGCAGGCTTTGCAAACTGGCTGCACATCGGTCTGTTTGTCATCGGAATTTTACTCATGATCTTGGAAATATTCCTGCCAGGCGGTATCGTCGGAGCGATCGGGTTTATCAGCATCGTGACCGGCCTGGTGATGGCTGCCTACGACACGCAGCAAGGGCTCGCCTCGCTGGGGCTCGCGGCAATCGTCACGGCTCTGGTGGCATTTCTGCTCATCAAACGGTACGGCGTCAAAGGTCTGCTTGGCAAATTCGTTCTCGGCGACGCGCAGCGCAACGAGGAAGGATATGTGGCGCCGAAGGACCAGCGTGACCTCGCAGGGAAAACAGGTGTTGCCCTGACGCCTTTGCGTCCGGCTGGTGTCGTGAAAGTGGATGGAAAACGCGTCGATGCGGTTTCGGCCGGAGGCTTTATCGACGCCGGAACGGCGATTGTCGTCGTGCAAGTGGAAGGCACGCGCGTCGTCGTAGCCGAACAAGAATAAAGGAGTGAACTGCACATGTTGGAAAGTGGATTGATACCTCTCATATTTATGGTGGCGGTCGCCATCGTAGCTCTCTCGATTTTCTTCTCGTTTGTTCCCGTGATGCTCTGGATTTCCGCGCTCGCCTCGGGCGTGAACATCGGGATTATTACGCTCGTCGCCATGCGCCTTCGCCGCGTCGTTCCGTCGCGCATCGTAAATCCGCTCATCAAGGCGCGCAAAGCTGGCTTGCAGTTGGATACAAACCAGTTGGAGAGCCACTACTTGGCAGGCGGTAACGTAGACCGTGTCGTGGACGCATTGGTAGCCGCGCAGCGCGCAGATATTCCGCTCGGCTTTGAGCGCGCCGCAGCGATTGACCTGGCAGGGCGCGACGTCTTGGAAGCGGTACAAATGAGCGTGAACCCGAAAGTTATCGAAACGCCAGTCGTAGCAGCCATGGCCAAAGACGGTATCGAGCTGCGCACAAAAGCAAAAGTAACGGTACGCGCCAACATTGACCGTCTGGTCGGTGGTGCGGGGGAAGAAACGATCATCGCCCGCGTCGGGGAAGGGATTGTTTCGACAATCGGTTCGTCCGCGAGCCACAAGGACGTATTGGAAAATCCGGACCTCATCTCCAAAACCGTACTGAACAAAGGTCTGGATGCAGGAACGGCATTCGAAATTCTCTCCATTGATATCGCGGACGTCGATGTAGGCAAAAACATCGGGGCGCAACTGCAAACCGACCAGGCCGAAGCCGACAAGCGCATCGCCCAGGCAAAAGCGGAGGAGCGCCGCGCGATGGCGGTTGCCCAAGAGCAGGAAATGATCGCTCGCGTACAGGAAATGAAAGCGAAAGTAGTAGAGGCAGAGGCACAGGTTCCACTTGCTTTGGCAGAAGCACTGACCAGCGGCAAAATGGGCGTCATGGATTACTACAACCTGCAAAACATTGCAGCCGATACGCAAATGCGCCAATCGTTCGGGCATCCAGGAGACAAACAGGACCCTGCCTCGCCTGACAAGAAAGAGTAAGGGCGATCGCCATGGACGATCTCTTGGATCTCCTCTTTGACTTGTTTGGCTGGCTTCTGCCTCTGATTGGAAAGTACTGGTTTATCATTTTGGGCTACATCGGCTACAAGCTGCTTGGATTGGGCGGCAAAGGAAATGGCAAAGGGAAGAAGATGTCGCAAGGGAGACCGAACCGCCCCCTTACGCCTGTCGAGACGCCATGGGCTAGGCAAGAGCCTGCTGTGACGGAGGAGCGGAAAACGGTGCGAGCCTCCGCCAAATACGAGCCGATGGACCGAGACACAGAATCGATGGAAGGCGTCGGAGTGGAGCAGGAATGGGCATTTTCGGAACCTGTACGCGCTTCGACAGGCTCCACGATTCGCCTGTCCGCGGCGGCGGCACAGTCGGCTCCACAGCGAGCGAAGCCGCAGCCTGCCAGCACCGTCGATCCGCGTGAAGGCATGAAGTGGGCGCTGATTTTCGGCGAGCCGCGCTCCAAAGCGCCATACTTCGCCGAGCGCTCTCGCAAATCGGCCAAGTAGCGGCCAAGCGAAAACAGGTGAACGTCATGTTCGCCTGTTTTTTTGTACAGATAAAAATTTCTAAGATTCTTATCCAGTATAAGGGCAACTAAGGCTGCGCCAAGCCATTGGCGCAGCCAAGTTTTCTAATTGCGTTTGTCGAAAACTTGGGCTTGTGTCCATCAAGGCGGTTGACTATCCTGAAAGTATAGAAATTTGTTCCAATAAAGATAAGGGGTAGTGGACAAGCAATGAATCAGCAAATCTTTGAGCAAATGGGGCGCTTTCGCCAAAAAGTGATTCGGCTTGCCATTTTTGAAAAGAAATCCATCTACGAAACGGCCATTGCTTGCGGGTGCTCCGCGGAAAAAGTAAAGCGCGTCTTGAAAAAATGGAAGGTGCTTACACGAAGCGAACGACAGTTGTCCGCCTTCCTTGAGAAAGAACAGCAGCGATAGGCCTCTGGCACTTGGGACTCCCGAGTGACGGAGGTCTTTTTTTGGTTGTCCACGCCCCTTTTCGCCAAAAAATCTGCCCCCTCTTTGGAAATGCGAAAGCGCAGGTTTTCGTATGAATGCCGCACAGTTCGCTCGCATACGCATAGGTAAGAATGATATTGCACCAGATGCCCGGAAGCGATTTTGGCATGACCCGTTGTAGAAAACAAGGCGCGTGCGCCAGTAGAAGGGGGGCTTATCCATGAAGCGTTGGAGCCGCCGTCTGCGCCAGTTGGCCGGAGGTGTGTTGGATCTGCCGCAAGATGTGGTCCTGGAAGTCCCGCGCATTACGATGATCGGTCACTTGCAAATGTACATAGAGAATCATCGCGGTGTTCTGCATTTCAGCGAACATGAGCTGCGCTTGCTGTTGACAAACGGGCAGATGATTGTCTCAGGCGAACAGCTTGTCATAAGAGCGATTTTGCCGGAAGAAGTGCTACTCGAAGGAAGAATTGGCGGGGTCAAATTTTTGGAGACGGGGCCGCAGGGCTCGTAGCACAAAGAAAGGTGGAGACGGCACATATGCGAAACGGACTCAAGGAATGGGTAGATGGACACATCACCATCACCGTACGGGGTAAGCGTTTTGAGCGTTTGCTGAATATGGCCGTACGGGATGGCATCCGAATCTGGAATATTCGCAGGGTCGGTTCGGAGGTGAGCCGCTGCGATATACTGATTCGCGACTATTTTCGCCTGCGGCCGCTGTTGAAGGAGACAGGCTGTCGCAGCCATGTGGAAAACAGGGACGGCCTGCCTTTTTGGCTCTTGCGCGTGCGCAGGCGCGCGGGACTGGCTATTGGCGCGGTTTTGTTTTTTATCGGATTGTACATGCTCTCCTCGTTTGTCTGGAGCGTCGAGGTGACCGGAACCAAGCATATTGATCCGGCGCGGGTGATTAAAGCCGCCGATCAGATCGGGATTAAAGAAGGGGCCTGGAAGGTCAAACTAAAGGAACCGCTGCTTTTGCAAAAAGAGCTGTTGAGCCTGCTGCCGGAAGCGGCCTGGGTCGGCATCGACATCCAGGGCACGAAGGTCAGGCTGCAAGTGGTGGAGAAGGAAGCGCCTGTCAAGCCGCTAGCGACGGGGCCGCGCCATCTCGTGGCGAAAAAGCGCGCGGTCATCCACAAAATTCTCCCCGAAGTGGGCAAAAGCCAGGTGACGAACAACCAGCTCGTCGAAAAAGGCCAGGTGCTCATCTCGGGCATTATCGGCACCGAAGAGCGCCAGCAGGCTGTTTCGGCGCGCGGCAAGGTGCAAGGGGAGGTCTGGTATGTCAGCAACACCTCGGTGCCGCTGAAGCAAACGCTCTACCGCTTGACCGGAGAGCGCCAGGAGCAGCAGTACTTGCTGGTGGGGCCGTACGCGATCCAGGTGTGGCCGTTCAACAAGGAAGTGTTTGCCGACGCCCAGACCGAAGAAAAACGGTACGTCCCCTCTTACGCCGGGTACACGTCGCCGATCGGCTGGAAAACGGTCACGTACACGCAAATCGAGCCGATTACGAAGCAATTGAGCGCAGAAGAGGCGACGGAGATAGCGAAAAAATTCGCCAGAGCAGACATTTTGCAAAAAGCTGGTAAAGATGCGTTCATTCAGGACGAAAAAGTTTTGCACGTCACCGCAGAGAATGGTAAAGTTTACGTAAGCATTCATTTTTCCGTCATTGAAGAAATTGCCGTTGAACAGCCGATCATCCCCCAGGCACCCGTGAACAATGGCAATCCGTGACGTCATATTGCTGATAACCGTTGCAAGGAGATGGAAGCCTGTTGCACGTACAAGATGAGGTAAGAATCCCGTTTTCAGACGCATCTGAGGCCTTGTTGTTGTTTGGACCGCACGACGCGTACCTAAAGCTGATCGAGGAAAAAAGTCCTGCCCGAATCATGACCCGCGAAGGCGAACTGGTCATTAGCGGCGACAAGCCGGAAGTGGATAAGCTGACGGAGCTGATTGGCATTTTGCTGCAGCTAATCCGCAGAGGAATTGCACTGTCCGAGCGCGACATTTCGTATGCGATGATGCTCGTCGGCCGGGGAGAAGCAGCGCAACTGCTGGATGTTTATGATGAGGAAGTGGCACGCACCCAGCGCGGAAAGGTGATCCGGGCCAAAACGCTCGGCCAGCGGCACTATTTGTCGGCGATCAAGAAGCACGACATCGTCTTCGGAATCGGGCCTGCCGGAACGGGAAAAACGTATTTGGCGGTGGTTACGGCAGTGACCGCGTTGAAAAATGGACGTGTCAAACGGATCGTTCTTACCAGACCGGCTGTGGAAGCGGGAGAGAGCCTTGGATTTTTGCCTGGCGATCTGCAGGAAAAGGTAGACCCGTATTTGCGTCCGCTCTATGACGCCTTGTATGACATGCTTGGCACCGAGCAGGTGGCCAAGATGATGGAGCGCGGACTGATTGAAGTCGCTCCGCTGGCGTACATGCGCGGTCGTACTCTAGAAGACTCGTTCGTCATTTTGGACGAGGCGCAAAACACCACTCCCGAGCAAATGAAAATGTTTTTGACCAGGCTTGGGTTCGGGTCCAAAATGGTGATTACGGGTGACGTGACACAGGTTGACCTGCCCAAAGGCAAAAAGTCCGGACTGCGCGAAGCGGAGCGGATTTTGAACCGGATACCGGACGTAGCCTTCATCCATTTCCAAGAAGGGGATGTCGTGCGACACAGCCTGGTGCAAAAAATTATCGCGGCCTATGCTAAGGAAGAAGCCGATCACGGCTATTGATAAATCGCGTTTGCAAAAAAAGGAGATTGTTCATCTGTGCTATCTGTAGAAATCCTCCATGAAGAAATCGAACCGCTTGATGAAAGCCTGCAAAAACTGCTGACCGACTGTCTCGAAGCATGCGCAAAGCTGGAGGACGTACAGGGAGAAGTAGTCGTTACGCTGGTCACCAACGAGCGGATTCACGAGCTGAACCGCGACTATCGCGGCGTGGATCGTCCGACAGACGTTTTGTCTTTCGCCATGAACGAACCGGGTGAGGGCGAAATGGAAATCTTCTTCGACGAGAGCGAAGCGGACGAAGTTCCAAATATGCTTGGAGACATTATCATCTCCGTGCAAAAAGCGCGTGAGCAAGCTGAGGATTACGGCCACTCCTTCGAAAGAGAGCTGGGCTTTCTCGCTGTGCATGGCTTTCTCCATCTGCTCGGCTACGATCACGGCACGCCGGAAGAGGAGAAAGAAATGTTTTCCCGTCAAGAAAAAGTATTGGAGCAAATCGGCTTGACGAGGTAGGAGATCACGTTGAAGGAATTCCGGAGATTGGCGAAAAGCTTCGGCTGCGCCTTGCAAGGAATCGGGCACACCGTAAAGACACAGCGAAACATGCAAATCCACGTAGCCGCTGCTGTAATCGTACTGGCGGCGGCCTGGTGGCTGCACATCCCGCGCAGCGATGTTTTGCTGGTCTTTTTTTCTATCGGCCTTGTCTTTTCGCTGGAGCTGGCGAATACGGCTGTAGAGGCAGTCGTCGACCTCGCCTCTCCAGACTGGCACGAAAAAGCGAAAATCGCCAAAGACGCGTGCGCAGGGGCTGTGCTGGTGGCGGCGATTTTGTCTGTCATTATCGGCATGGCTGTCTTCGGGCCGCCTTTGCTGCAAAAAATAGCGGGCTAGCCTGCGGCATGTCCCAGCCGGACGTTTGCCAGGCCCCGAATAGACGACTGACCGGACGAGCCTTTTTGGGAGGCCATGAAGTCTGGTCTCTTGGCGTCTCTTCGTCAGGGGGGCAGGCGCGTTTTTTCCGGTTCGCGAAAAATCGTGGTAGAGACTACGTATAAGAGGAATGATGAGAATGGATAAACAAGCGTTACTGGCGAAAGCCATCGAAGCAAGGGAGCTGGCGTACGTGCCGTACTCCAAGTTTCAGGTGGGAGCGGCGCTGTTGTGCGAGAGCGGCAACGTATACCTCGGCGGCAATATCGAAAATGCGGCGTACTCGCTGTGCAACTGCGCGGAGCGTACCGCCCTGTTCAAGGCGTTTTCCGAGCGGGATCGCACCTACAAGGCGCTGGCGGTGGCAGCAGATACGCCGGGGCCGGTGTCTCCGTGCGGCGCTTGCCGTCAGGTGATCGCCGAGCTGTGCCCGCCGGACATGCCGGTATATTTGACCAACCTCAAAGGGGACGTGGAGGAAACGACAGTATCTGCCCTGTTGCCAGGGGCATTTTCCAAGGAGGATTTACGTGGATAACCGCAAGACCAAAAAGTCATTCAAATCAGGGTTTGTTTCGATTGTCGGCAGACCGAACGTGGGCAAATCGACGCTCTTGAATCACATCGTCGGCCACAAGATCGCGATCATGTCGAACAAGCCGCAAACGACGCGCAACAAAATTACCGCCGTGCATACGACGGAAGACGGGCAGATCATCTTCCTCGATACGCCGGGCATTCACAAGCCGCAATCCAAGCTCGGTAACTACATGGTTTCGGTTGCGGAAAACACGCTGAACGAAGTCGATCTCGTGCTGTTTGTCGTCGACGCGACCGAAAAGCGCGGCGCAGGTGACGACTACATCATCGAGCGGCTGAAGCAAGTCAAGACCCCGGTATTTTTGGTCATCAACAAAATCGACAAGGTGCATCCGGAAGCTTTGCTGCCGATCATCGACGACTACCGCAAGCTGTACGATTTCAAGCAGATCGTTCCGATCTCGGCGCTTCAGGGCAACAACACCAGTTCGTTGACCGAAGCGATCATGGGCGAAATGGAAGAAGGCCCGATGTTCTACCCGGCCGACCAGGTGACCGATCACCCGGAGCGCTTTGTCGTAGCGGAGCTGATTCGGGAAAAAGTGCTGCACCTGACACGCGAGGAAGTGCCGCACTCGATCGCCGTCGTCGTGGAAGAAATGAAGCGCGGCGAAAACGGGAAAACGCTGTACATTTACGCTGCGATCTACGTCGAGCGCGATTCGCAGCGCGGCATTTTGATCGGGCAAAAAGGCCAGATGCTCAAAGAGATCGGCCGACGGGCGCGTAAGGACATCGAGCGTTTGATGGGCGATCAAGTGTTTTTGGAGCTGTGGATCAAGGTGAAAAAGGACTGGCGCAACCAGGAGCGCATGTTGCGTAACTTCGGCTTTTTTGACGAGGAATAACAGCCGGGTCAGTGTCCTTCGTTTTCATTCGTGTTAATTTTTCCAAGGCATAGAATAACGGGCGCAGGTGATTCTAAGAAGGAAGTGGAGAGACCCGATACAGGAAAGGATGATGCTCCATGCTTCGTGACTTTTCTTGGAGAGTTTTCGCTTCAACCGGTGACATCCATGCTTACCTTCTCTACCGCGATCACCATCAGGCAGACGGCTCCTCGGAAGACGCGCTGCTTGATCTCGCCCAGGAAGAATTGGGTGACTCGCAGGCATGCTTGTAAAGTGGGAAGGGATTGTCATTCGCAGCGTGGACTACGGCGAGTCCAGCAAAGTGGTGACGTTGTTTACCCGGGAGAACGGCAAGCTTGGCGTGATGGCGCGCGGTGCAAAAAAGACCAAGAGCCGTCTTGCCGCCGTCTCCCAGTTGTTTTCGCACGGCTACTTTCTGTGCAAAGCAGGACCCGGAGCAGGAATGCCTGATTTGTCACAGGGGGACATACTGGATTCGTTTCGGGATATGCGGCAGGGCCTCACGGCGACGGCTTATGCCGCTTACATAGCGGAGCTTTTGGATCGATTGACACACGAGAGGGAGCCGAATCCTTTTTTGTTCCAGTTGCTCCTTCAGACGTTTCGCTACTTGGATGAAGGGGTGGACCCGGAAATTCTTTGCCGCATTTTCGAGATGAAGATGTTGAGCGTGGCCGGAATCTCCCCGCAGTTGTCAGCTTGCGCGAACTGCGGACAGCAGCGGGAGCCGTACGCGATCAGCGTGTCGCAGGGGGGACTGTTGTGTCCGTCCTGTCAGCCTTTTGATCCGTATGCTTTGGCGGTTACGCCCTCTACCTGGAAGCTTTTGCGGCTGTTCCAGGTCTTTGATTTGGAGCGGCTCGGCGATATCGAGGTGAAGCCGGCGACGCGCAGCCAGCTCAAGCATGTCATCCGCAGCTTCATGGATGAGCACCTCGATCTGCGGCTGAAAAGTCGCGCCTTTCTGGAACAGCTTGAGCGAATGGAAAGGATGGCGCAGCCGGACAGTGACTGATTGACATCCGATTTTCTTTTCGCTATGATAGGTAGCAAACTTACATATCGAAATGTTGCCATGAAGGAAAAGAGTAGTCGGCCACTGTGTGCCAGTAGCGAACCGGGGACGGTGCAAGCCCGGTCACCATGCTGATGAAGGGCGTTCCGGAGCAATTTGATCTTGACAAGGTGGGCGAAGAACTTTTTCGCCAAGTAGGGTGGAACCGCGAGAATCCTCTCGTCCCTACACTGTTGCTTTTTGCGACAGTGTAGCGGGCGGGAGGTTTTTATTTTTGGAGGAGGAAAAAGCATGAAAATGACATTTCAAGACATCATTTTGACGCTGCAAAACTTTTGGGCGAAGCAAAATTGCCTGATCGTGCAGCCGTACGACGTGGAAAAAGGGGCGGGGACACTCAACCCGATGACATTTTTGCGCTCCATCGGCCCTGAGCCGTGGAATGTCGCTTATGTGGAGCCTTCCCGTCGCCCGGCGGATGGCCGCTACGGGGAAAACCCGAACCGTTTGTACCAGCACCACCAGTTTCAGGTGATTATGAAGCCGTCGCCGGACAACATCCAGGAGCTGTATCTGGAAAGTCTGCGCGAACTCGGCATCGAGCCGCTGGAGCACGACATCCGCTTCGTGGAGGACAACTGGGAGCATCCGGGCCTGGGCGCGTGGGGCCTCGGCTGGGAAGTTTGGCTGGACGGCATGGAAATCACCCAGTTCACCTACTTCCAGCAAGTGGGCGGCCTGGAGTGCAAGCCGGTAGCGGTCGAGCTGACGTACGGCTTGGAGCGTCTGGCTTCCTACATTCAGGAAAAGGAAAATGTGTTCGATCTGGAATGGTGCAACGGCTACACGTATGGAGACGTGTTCCTGCAGCCGGAGTACGAACACTCCAAATACACGTTCGAGCTGTCTGACACAGACATGCTGTTTACCCTCTACAACACGTACGAAGCAGAGGCAAAACGACTGATGAAGGAGCGTCTCGTCTACCCGGCGTACGACTACGTGCTGAAATGCTCGCACACGTTCAATCTGTTGGACGCCCGCGGCGCGATCAGCGTGACCGAGCGTACAGGCTATATCGCCCGCGTCCGCAATCTGTCGCGTGAAGTAGCGCAAACGTACTACGCGGAGCGCGAGCGTCTCGGCTTCCCGCTGCTGAAAAAAGCAGGCGGACAAGAGGAACAGACGGCACAGGTGAAGGGAGAGGATACAAATGAGTAAACGCGATTTGCTCGTAGAAGTTGGTCTGGAAGAAATGCCAGCGCGGTTTGTGGCACTGGCAGCATCGCAATTCAAGGAAAAAGTGGAAAAATGGCTGACGGCAGAACGCGTGCCATTTGACCAGATTACGGCGCTGGAAACGCCGCGCCGCTTTGCCTTGCTGATCCACGGCCTTGCGGAAAAGCAGCCGGATCGCAACGATGAAGCGAAAGGTCCGGCCAAAAAAATCGCCCAGGACGAAGCGGGCAACTGGACCAAGGCAGCGCTCGGCTTTGCGCGCAGCAACAACGTCGACCCGAACGACCTGTACTTCAAGGAAGTAAACGGCGTGGAGTATGTACATGCAAGAAAAGCGGAGGCAGGCAAGGCGACGACGGAAATTTTGCCGCAGCTCGCCGATGTGATCGCGGGCATGAGCTTCCCGAAAAACATGCGCTGGGGCACAAGAGATTTGAAATACGTTCGTCCGATTCGCTGGCTCGTTGCCCTGTTTGGCGAAGAGCTGATTGACCTGGAAATCGCAGGCGTCAAAAGCAGTCGCGTCTCCCGCGGCCATCGCTTCCTGGGCACAGAAGTGACGTTGAACAACCCGGGCGAGTACGTGAGCAAGCTGGCCGAGCAGCACGTCATTGTCAATCCGGAAGAGCGCCGGGCGTTGATCGTGGAGCAAATCCGCCGTTTGGAGCAGGAGCACGGCTGGACGATTCCGATGGATGAGGGGCTGCTCGATGAAGTCGTTCACCTCGTGGAGTATCCGACCGCACTCTACGGCACGTTTGAAGAACAGTTTTTGACGATTCCGCGCGAGGTACTGGTCACCTCCATGCGCGAGCATCAGCGCTACTTCCCGGTGGAAAACGCACGGGGCCAACTGCTCAATCACTTCGTCACGGTGCGCAACGGCGACAGCCGCGCTCTGGAAAACGTAGCAAAAGGAAACGAAAAAGTGCTGCGCGCCCGTCTCTCTGACGCCCGTTTCTTCTATGTGGAGGACCAGAAGCTGTCCATCGAAAGCTGCCTGAAGCGTCTGGAGACGATTGTCTTCCACGAAGAATTGGGAACGATCGGGGACAAGGTGCGCCGCGTCCGCAAGACGGCGGGACTGATCGCAAGCAAGCTCGGCGTCACTGCCGAAGAAGCCAAGCAAGTAGACCGCATCGCCGAAATCGCCAAGTTTGACCTCGTGACGAACATGGTCGGCGAGTTTCCTGAGCTGCAAGGCATCATGGGTGAAGATTACGCCCGCAAGGCAGGCGAGTCCGACCTCGTGGCGCGCGGCGTGTTCGAGCACTACTTGCCGCGCTTTGCCGGGGACCTCATGCCTGCCTCTGCCCAAGGCGCGATCGCGAGCATGGCTGACAAGCTCGACACGATCGTCGGCTGCTTTTCCATCGGCATCGTGCCGACAGGCTCCCAAGACCCGTACGGCCTGCGCCGGATGGCGGCGGGAATCGTCGCCATTTTGCTGGAACGCAACTGGCAACTGTCTTTGGACGAACTGTGGGATGCGGCGCTGGAAGGCTATGCGGCACAGGGCGTAAGCAAACGTACCGTGGAAGAAGTGAAAAAGGACTTGGTCGACTTCTTCGCTCTGCGCCTGAAAAACGTCCTGCAGGAAAACGGAGTCCGCTACGATGTGGTGGATGCCGTGCTGAGCGCAGATTTGACGCGGGTGCCTGACGTGCTGGCAAAAGCGAAGGCATTGATGGCGACTGTCTCGGCCGAAGACTTCAAGCTGATCGTCGAGCAGTTTAACCGGGTGAACAACCTGGCGCAAAAAGCGGAAGCGGACAGCGTGGCCGAAGCGCTGTTTGCCGAAGAAGCCGAGCGCAACCTGTATCAGTCTTACCAGTCCGTCGAAAGCGAAGTGCAGGGACTCGCCGATCAGGAGAAAATTTTGGCGACGCTCTCCACGCTGCGCGAGCCGATTCAAGGCTTTTTCGACAAGGTGATGGTCATGGCGGAAGATCAGGCGGTTCGCGCCAATCGCCTGGGCTTGCTGCTTCGCATCTCCCGTCTTTTGAACGGCTACGCCGACTTTGCAAAAATTGTGTTTGCGTAAAAAACAAATAGGCTGGTGCCTCCGTCTTAAAATGAGACGGGGGCACCTTTTTTCCGCGCGAAAGAAGGAATATCCGGTCGAATAGAGTAATACTAGGAAGAGGTAAAGACAGAACCGGGGTGATTGGTCATCGAGCTTACCAAGCGTCAAGAGCAGATCTTACAGATAGTGAAGGATGACGGACCGATTACAGGGGAGCATATCGCGGAGCGTCTCAATCTGACTCGCGCTACGTTGCGCCCTGATCTTTCCATCCTCACGATGTCAGGATATTTAGAAGCCAGACCTCGGGTCGGGTATTTTTATGCTGGCCGACCTGCAAGCTCCGTCATTAGTGAACGGCTTCACAAGCTTATTGTCAATGACTACAAGGCAGTGCCAATCGTAGTTTCCGAGTCCGCCTCCGCTTACGATGCCATCGTGACCCTCTTTCTGGAGGATGTCGGGACGTTGTTCGTTGTCAACCAAAAAGGGTATTTAGCTGGCGTCATCTCACGCAAGGACCTTTTGCGCGCTTCCCTCGGCAACAAGACGCTGGAGGATGTGCCAGTCAGCATCATCATGTCGCGGATGCCGAACATCATCACCTGCGGGCCAGAGGAAACCTTGTACGCGGCAGCGAAGAAGCTGATTGATTTCCAGATCGATTCCTTGCCTGTCGTGCGACCCAGTGACGAAGATCCGAAGCAGATGGAGTTGATGGGACGGGTTACGAAGACGACGATCGCCAAAGCATTTGTAGAACTGGGCAGCGAGCCGAAAGTGTAGGAGGAGAATGGATGCAAGGTAACCAACAAGGACAGCTCATCTACGTGGTCTCAGACTCCATCGGCGAAACGGCCGAGCTGGTCGTTCGCGCTGGAGCCAGCCAATTTGACCGTTTTTTGTTTGATGTGCAAAAGTATCCCTACATAGAAGACAAGGAATCCATCGACGAAATCATCGCTTCCGCCAAGGAATCGAAAGCGATGATCGTTTTTACTCTGGTAATCCCGGAGCTGAACGCGTACATTACCCAGCAAGCGGCCCTGCACGGCATTCCTGCGATTGATGTGATGGGCCCGCTCATGCACACGCTACAGGGCATGCTCAAGGAGCCGCCGACTGGCAAGCCAGGGCTTGTGCGTCGACTGGACGAGGAGTACTTCCGCAAGGTGGACGCCATCGAGTTCGCCGTCAAATACGACGACGGCCGCGACCCGCGCGGGCTTTTGCGCGCGGACGTCGTTTTGATCGGGGTATCGCGCACCTCCAAGACACCGCTCTCCATGTACTTGGCGAACAAGCGCCTGAAAGTGGCGAATGTTCCCCTCGTTCCGGAGGTGGAGCCGCCGGAAGAGCTGTTCCAGCTCCCGCCAGAACGGTGTGTCGGGTTGACCATTAATCCGGAGCAGTTGAACGGCATCCGCACCGAGCGACTGAAAGCGCTCGGATTGACGGCGCAAGCCAACTACGCCAATCTCGACCGGATTGCGGAAGAGCTGGCCTACTCCAAGCGGATTATCGACCGTCTGGGCTGTAAGGTGATCGACGTGTCGAACAAGGCTGTGGAGGAAACGGCCAACATCATTTTGGAGATGATTCGCAAAAACAACCTCCGCAACGAAAGGAAATAGGCCAAAAGAAGGAATTTGGCGACTTTTGTAGAAAACGAGTAGCGAAAGCTTTTCATACATGGAGCGCAACAGCGTTTATTGCTTGCGGAAATGTGGAAAAGTAGAAAAGAAGAAAAGAAGTTCGAGACAAAGAAGGAATTTGACGAATTTTGACGAACTAAATAATCTCATCGTGCGATTCTCCTAAAAAGGTGGAAAGACATGACAGGTCCCACTTCAGATGAATTTGTGAATCAAGTGCGTGCCGCTGTCGACATCGTAGACGTTGTAGGAGAGTACGTTCAACTGAGAAAAAGCGGTCGTGCCTTTCTCGGTCTATGTCCGTTTCACTCTGAAAAGAGCCCTTCCTTCAATGTGAATGCAGAGCGACAGTTTTTCCATTGCTTTGGCTGCGGGGCAGGTGGGGATGTCTTTTCCTTTTTAATGAAACTGGAGCAACTGACGTTCCCAGAGGCACTGCACAAATTGGCGGAGCGTGCCGGGATCGAGATGCCCAAGACACAGCAAGTAGAGGAATCTCCTGAAAAACGCGCCAAGCAAGCCATGCAGGAAGCGCATCAGCTTGTGTCAAAGCTGTACCACTACGTGCTGACGGAGACGCCATATGGCGTGGAGGCGATGAAGTACCTCGAACGGCGCGGAGTGTCTATGCAGACGATTGCCGAGTTTCAGATCGGCTTTGCGCCCGATTCCTGGGATTTTGTGACGCAGTTTTTAAAAAAGCGGGAGTTTTCCCAGGAGTTGATGGTGGAGGCCGGACTCTTGGCGAAAAGCGATGGAGGAAAAGTATTCGATCGCTTTCGGGGACGGATCATGTTCCCCATCCACGACACCCAGGGAAATGTCATCGGATTCGGCGGCCGCCTGTTGGACGGCTCAAAGCCGAAGTCTCAACCCAAGTATTTAAACAGCCCGGAAAGCCTTTTGTTTAACAAAAGCGCTACCCTGTTCAACCTTCACCGTGCCCGTCCATATATTAGAAAGAGGAAGCAGGCACTGTTGTTTGAAGGATATGTCGATGTCATCTCGGCATGGCAGGCGGGTTTTCCCCAAGGAATCGCCACGCTGGGCACCGCCCTGACGGAGCAGCAGGCCAGAATGATTCGGCGCAATGTCGATTCGGTTGTGCTTTGCTATGACGGAGACGCTGCCGGTCAGGAGGCGACAAGCAAGGCGATCCACATACTGCAGCAGGCTGGTCTCATCGTTCGGGTAGCTCCTTTGCCGCAGGGAGTCGACCCCGATGATTACATCCGCCAGCACGGAGCTGAAGCCTTTTCTCAGCAGGTTTTGCTGCAGGCGATGCCGGTTACGGCTTTTCGCTTGAAACATTTACGCAGCCAGATCGTAATAAATGATGAGACGGACAAGGCCCGCTTGATTGCCAAGGCCGTTGAAATCATTAACGAGCTGGAAAGCCCGGTCGAACGGGATATGTATTTGCGGCAATTGGCGGATGAATACTCCCTGACGCTCAGCGATCTCAAGTGGGAGGCCAAGCGCGTTTACAAACAGCAAAAAAGTGAACGGCAAAGGGATAAAGTGTCGCCAGCATGGAATAATAGTATAAATAATGGCAAAGTTACGCTCGCGAAAACACTGCCGCCCGCTTACCATACGGCTGAGCGCATGCTGCTGTACTACATGATGCGGAATCAAGAAATAGCCGCCCGCGTCCAGGAGGAATGCAGCGCCCACTTTCAAGTGGACGAACACGACGCGCTGGCTGCCTACCTGTACGCCTACTACGCAGAGGGAAACCCGGAAGACCCTGGAGGGTTCATACATTACGTGCAAGACGATTTGTTAAAGCAATTAGCCTCGGGATTGGCCATGATGGAGTGCAAGGAAGACGTATCTGATTTAGAGATCGGTGACTACATCAAACAAGTGAATAACTACCCGAAGCGTGCCGAGTTGGAACGATTGCGCGAAGAGCAGCGGAGCTTAAACCTCCAAGCGGCCGCAGCGGACAGCGAGGATGCGCGCAAACAACTGGAAATTCAAGCTGCCTTAACAGGGATGAAGATTCTTGAATTGGAAAATGCTTTAAAAGAAGGGTAGCTTCAGATCATTCCCGGGGAAGGAGGGAAAGTAGATGAACAAGCAAAATATCACTTCTGACATGGAAGCAATGTCCATCGAACAAGTGAAGGAGCAGTTGGTCGAATTAGGCAAGAAACGCGGCGTTTTGTCGTACAAGGAAATTACGGATCGCCTGGCAGGTTTCGAGCAGGATTCGGATCAGATGGATGAGTTTTTCGAATACCTGGGCGATCAAGGTATCGAGATCAACAACAACGAGAACGACGACGACGATGAAGTCGACGAAATGATTATGAAGGACGAGGACAACGAAGAATTCGACTTTGACGATCTCTCCGTTCCGCCTGGAATTAAGATCAATGACCCTGTACGGATGTACTTGAAAGAAATTGGTCGTGTTCCTCTGCTCTCCGCTGAAGAGGAGATTAAATTGGCGCAGCGCATTGAACAGGGTGACGAGGAAGCGAAAAGAAGACTGGCTGAGGCCAACCTGCGACTGGTTGTTTCGATTGCCAAGCGCTATGTAGGCCGCGGCATGCTGTTCCTCGACCTGATTCAAGAAGGGAACATGGGTCTGATTAAAGCGGTGGAAAAGTTTGACTACCGCAAAGGCTACAAGTTCAGTACGTACGCGACATGGTGGATTCGCCAGGCCATTACCCGTGCAATTGCGGACCAGGCGCGGACCATTCGGATTCCGGTGCATATGGTGGAAACGATCAACAAGCTGATACGCGTTTCCAGGCAGCTTCTCCAGGAGCTAGGACGCGAGCCGATGCCAGAGGAAATCGCGGAAAAAATGGATTTGACCCCGGAAAAGGTTCGAGAAATCATGAAGATTGCTCAAGAGCCTGTTTCTTTGGAGACGCCAATCGGGGAAGAAGACGACTCTCACTTGGGCGATTTCATCGAGGACCAGGACGCGCTGGAGCCTTCGGATGCAGCGGCGTATGAGCTGTTGAAAGAGCAGCTCGAAGACGTTCTGGACACCTTGACTGATCGGGAAGAAAACGTTCTTCGCCTGCGTTTTGGCCTCGACGACGGTCGCACGCGCACATTGGAAGAAGTTGGCAAAGTGTTCGGCGTAACGCGCGAGCGCATCCGTCAGATCGAAGCAAAAGCGCTGCGAAAACTTCGTCATCCAAGCCGAAGCAAACGCTTAAAAGATTTCCTGGAATAGCCGATATAAGGAGTATGAGGCCTACGTTTTAGCCGACGTAGGCTTTTCGTTTTCCACCATCATTTTCTTTCACGAGTAAGGAGGGGCCGCGTTGGACGACCAGCGCAAGCGAACCATCATAGCCGAAATTGAAAACTGGCGGCGCAATCACCTGCTGCCTGAACATTACTGCATTTTCCTGTTAAACCTGTACACAGAAGGGGATCGGCCGAGTACGAGTTCTACGGCATCCGCGGGCAGGGGAGAAAAGAAGAGAACGGATGCGACGTTGGGAACGGGAGCAGGGGTTGCGACAGGCAACTCGTCACCATCCACCGCTTATGCCTACGCAACCAGACAAGTAGCTCCGATTACGGGAAAAATGGTGATGACCTGGCTCCTTGGCGCCTTTGTTATTGCTGGTTTGATCTTACTTGCTTTTCATTTTAACCGTTTTACGACCCCAATGCAAATTGCCATCTTTGCCTGTTTCGCTCTCATTTTCTATATTCTAGGACTCGGCGTTCGCCGCCAAGCCCCGCCATTGACGCATTTGTTTCTCATGATTTCCTTTATTCTGTTAATTGCGGGTGGAATATATTGCATTCAAAAGCTGAACGGTTCCATGCCGCTGGTCCTCTTGTATTTGGGCTTCATTTGCGTGCTATTGTGTGTAAGTGCTTTCCTGTTTGGCTACGCCTACTTGCTTTATTGCGGGATGCTCGGCCTGGCGCTCCTGTACGGATTTGCGACTGTGCAGCGAGTAGGGGAGGACTACACGTGGTGGAAATCGGAGCTGTACTGGGTGCCTCTCGCTTGTCTTTTGACGGGACTCGGCTTTTTAATGAACAACGGCAACCCGAAGTGGGCAGGGGTTTTCGCAGTGTGCGGGCTCATCTCCTTTTTTGGCGCGGAGATTCAGGCGCTGTATATTGCCGAAGCGAAAAGAGACATGATCCAGTTGCTGCTGTTCATCAAGGTGTTTTTAGCCTCGGCGCTGTTTTTCTTTACGCGCGGCTACTGGTACACATGGCTCAGACTGTAAGGCAGCCCCATTTTTTTCGCTTGTCCGATTTGCTACAATGAGGGGAGAGAGAAAATGAGGTGAGGGAAATGGAGAGCAAGTGGAAAGTATTGATCGGAATCTTGCTGGCTGTCGTCTTTTTGGGTGGAGAGACGGCTGCACAGCTTATGGGAGTCAAAACATACAGCATCGGGTACATACTGGGCGCTCTGGCCTTTTTGGGAGCGATCCTCGTGGGAGCACGCCAACGTTAGGCGTGTTTTTTTTGCGGAAATCACACAAACAAGCCTTTCATGGTGTATAATGGAAGGAGTATTCTGAACAAACGCTCAGTCATAACGGTACAAGTCTTGCCCATTCACTACTAAAGCGTTTTCAAGGGGGTAGCAAAAGATGAATTTTGATCTGACGGTAGAGCAGCAAATGCTCAAAAAAATGATGCGGGAGTTTGCCGATGAAGTCGTGGCACCTGGCGCAGATGAACGTGACCGCACCAAGCAATTTCCTGTCGAAATATTCAAGCAGATGAGCGAACTGAACCTGATGGGCTTGCCGTTTCCGGAAGAGTACGGCGGCGGCGGATCTGACTCCACGAGCTTCGCCATCGTTGTCGAGGAGCTTAGCCGTGCTTGCGGCTCGACGGGCATTACGTATTCGGCGCACATTTCGCTCGGCGGCGCTCCGCTGCACCTTTTTGGCACGGAAGAGCAAAAGCGAAAATATTTGAGCAAAATCTGTTCCGGTGAAAGCTTTGGGGCATTCGGCCTGACGGAGCCAAACGCCGGCTCGGATGCAGGCGGGACGAAGACGACAGCCGTCTTGTCCGATTCGGAGTGGCTCATCAACGGCTCCAAATGTTTTATTACGAACGCTTCTTACGCGTCGTTTCTGGCCCTGACCGCCGTGACGGACAAAGACAAAGGATCGAGAGGGATCTCCGCCTTTATCGTCCCGACTGATGCGCCGGGCTTTACCGTGCTGGCCAATTACGAAAAGCTCGGCTTGCACAGCTCCAATACGACAGAGCTGGTGCTGGAAAATGTCCGGGTGCCGGAAGAAAACATGCTCGGAAAACGCGGCGAAGGCTTCAAGCAGTTTCTCATTACGCTCGATGGCGGGCGCATCGGCATCGGGGCGATGGCGGTCGGAATCGCACAGGCCGCTTACGACAAGGCCTTGCAATACGCCAAGCAGCGCACGGCTTTCGGCAATTCCTTGAGTCAGTTCCAGGCGATTCAGCACAAGCTGGCTGACATGGCCATGCAGATTGATCTGGCTCGGACGATGGTGTACAAGGCAGCCTGGCTCAAAGACCACGGGCGCAAATTTACGAAAGAAGCCGCGATGGCGAAGCTGTACGCTTCGGAAGTCGCCATGTCCGCGACTCACCAGGCCATTCAAATCCACGGCGGATACGGCTACATGCGCGAATACCAGGTGGAACGCTTTTTCCGCGATGCGCGTCTTTTGGAAATCGGCGAGGGCACCTCGGAAATTTTGCGCAATGTCATCGCCAGGGAAATCGGCTGCTAACAAATTTTGGAATATTTGGAATCCTCGCTGCCAGATCAGCGGGGATTTTGTCGTTCTTTGCGCGGGCGTTGTCACGTAATTTGCATTTCGCAATTGCTGCCAAATAGGGTAGAATAGAGGCAACGGAAGGTGAAAACAAAGATGACATCATTAACGATTTCCAAGCGGCTGCAAACGATTGCCCGCTACTGTCCAGAAGGAGCCCGCGTCGCCGACATCGGGTCGGATCATGCGTTGTTGGCTTCTTATTTGCTTGTGAAAGGAATCGCCTCGTTCGTCATTGCCGGCGAGCTGAACGAAGGACCTTTTCAGGCAGCGAAAAAGCAAATACATACTTTGCAGGTGAAAGACCGCGCGTCCGTCAGAAAAGGAAACGGACTGGCCGTGCTGGAACCGGGCGAAGCCGACGTCGTCTGCATCGCCGGAATGGGCGGACAGTTGATCGTCTCCATTTTGGAGGCGGGACTGCCCAAGCTGGAAGGCGTACAGCGCCTGATCCTGCAACCGAATGTCGGGGAAGAGGCGGTGCGCCGCTGGCTGTTGAATCAGGGCTGGCAGCTCGTAGCCGAAACCATTTTGAAGGAAGACGGCATTATTTACGAAATTTTGGTGGCCGAACGAGGCGTTCCCACTGTTCCTTATGAAAACAAAGATCGTCCGCAAGAAGATCTCCTGAGGATCGGTCCGTTCCTCTGGGAAGAAAAATCAGAAATTCTCCTGGAAAAATGGAGTAGCGAAGCTGAAAAATGGCAAAAGGTCCTGCTCCAGTTGCAGCGCTCGGACAAGCCGGAAGCTGCCCAGCGAATTGCGGAAATCGAACGAGAAGTGAAATGGATCAATGAGGTGATAGCATGCTTGCGCACGGACAAACCGTAATCCAGCACGTAGAGCGTTTGGCGCCAAAGGCTTTGGCGATGGAAGGCGACAAAATCGGCCTTCATGTCGGGACGCTGCAAAAGAAAGTGAAAAAAGTGATGGTCGCACTCGACGTGCTCGAACCGGTGGTCGACGAGGCGATTGCCGAAGGCGTCGACCTGATCGTCGCACACCACGCCGTCATTTATCGCCCGCTCAAGCATTTGCGGACCGATCTGGCAGCAGGACGGGTTTTTGAAAAGCTGATAAAGCACGACATTGCCGTCTATACGGCACATACGAATCTGGATGTCGCGGTGGGCGGCATGAACGACTGGCTGGCAGAAGCGATCGGGCTGGTCGATGTGGACGTGCTGGATGTGCTGCAGCGAGAAGCGTGGAAAAAGCTCGTCGTCTTCGTACCGGCCACGCACAAGGACGCTGTTTTCCAGGCCATGTCTGAGGCGGGTGCCGGGCATGTCGGCAACTACAGTCACTGCTCCTTCCAGGTGGAGGGAACCGGAACCTTTTTGCCAGGCGCAGGCACCAACCCGCATATCGGTTCGCAAGGCAAGCTGGAGACGGTCGAGGAAGTTCGCATCGAAATGGTGATTCCGGCTTCCAAGCAAACGGCGGTGCTGAAAGCGATGCTCGCGGCTCATCCGTACGAAGAAGTTGCCTACGATATCATCAGCCTGGAACAGTCCGGCCAGGCTTACGGAATCGGGCGCATTGGCTACTTGCCTGCTCCCATGACGCTGCGGGAAATGGCTGAGCTGGTCAAGGAGCGCTTTTCGCTGCAAGGGCTTCGCGTGGTAGGCGATCTGGATGCTACGGTCAAAAAAGTAGCGGTCGTCGGCGGAGATGGCAGCTCGTTCGCTTCCAAGGCGATTTTCAAAGGCGCAGATGTGTTCCTGACGGGAGACATCGGCTACCATACCGCGCACGATGCGCAGGCCGACGGGCTTTCCATCATTGACGCGGGCCACAATATCGAAAAGATCATGAAACAAAAACTGGCGGAATACTTGCTGGAGCAGTTGAAAGCAAACGGCTACGAAACCGAAGTCATCGCCTCTGCTGTGCACACGGATCCGTTTCAATTTGTGTAAGGAACATGTCGGCAAAAAAGAACGGTTGCCGTCCAGTTGAAGTGTAGGAGGATTTTGTGTGCAAAAACTAATTCGAACGCTCTCTAGCGGACTGCTTGTCGCTGCTCTGCTCACCCCCGGCGTCGCTTCAGCGGCTGGGGGCTTTCTGCCTTACAAAGACATTGGCACGCATTGGGCGAAAGCATCCATTATTCGCGGTGTACAGGCAGGGCTGTTTGCAGCGGGTGCGGATGCGCCGATGTTTTACCCGAATCGGGAGATGACCCGCGCCGAATTTGTGGCCTTGATGGATCGCTTGTACAACGGCGGGCAGTATCAGTTGTATCCGCTGACGTTTTTATCCGAACATGCCGAATGGTCAAAAGGAGAAGGGTTCGATGAGCCGTACCTTCCTTATAAAGACGTCGATCGGCTGACGTGGATGTACAACCCGACGTTGCGCGTGTCAGTCATTTTGGACAGGCTGTACGGCCCGAATGCCATCCAGGAAGTATTTCCCGGCGAGGCGATGAACCCGAACCAGCCGATCACCCGCGAAGAAGCGGCAAAGCTCATGCAAATGTTCACGATGTCGCCGGACAGCGCAAAAGCGTGGGAAGAAGTCAAGGCTTGGGGCTGGCTGGAAGGCGAACGCTCAGACAAGCTGAAGCGGGGCGAGGCGGCGGCAGCAGCCGATCGCATGATTACGTATTTGGTGCAGGACACGATCCTGCCGCTGTTGGACTACGATGGTCAAAAGTTTCCGATGGTTCCGGAGATTGAGGAGCTTTTCCCTTATTTTGCAACGTATACGATTTGGTCAACAACAGAGGAAAAGGCGTACGTGGAGGCCGTGGACGCGATTCGCAACCACGAAGACACGGATCAGACGTTTCAGGTGCTGCGCAAGCTGTTGGGGACCTCGTTTGACAACCGGATCGGGCTGCATTTTTATTTGAGCTGGGACCCGGAGACGGAGATTTCCGCCAACCTCGATGAAGCGATGAGTGCTATCGACGCTTATTTCGCCGACAAGGTCATCGCGCCGGATACGCTGCGGCTGTTGAGCGCCAATGTATATGACCTGGCGCTGCAGCTCGGGGCAAACGACCCGCAGCAATTCGCCAAGGTGCTGGACCGTTTGAGCACGTATGAAGCAAAAGTCAAACCGGATTCAAAAGAATGGGAGGCGCTTGCCATCTACCTGGGGGCTCTGGAAATCAGGAGCGGACAGACGGAAAAAGCGCTGAGCCGCTACAAGCAGTTTGTTGCCGCCAATCCGGAAGCACTGCTCAACGCCTGCTACTATTTGCATCAGGATGGACGGCTGGAAGAAGCGGCAGCGCTGCTGGCAACGGTCAAGCCGAACGCCGCAGACACCCGGATGGTGCAGCTCGGCAAGCTTTTGCAGCAGGAGCTGGCTTCCTTGCAGGAGCAAACGGCGATTGTGAGCGACCTCGGCTATTCGCTGCGCCGCCTGGACAGCACGGAGTCCTATCAGGTCAAGGGCGAAGCTGTGCTCAGCGGGTTCACCTTCAAGTACACGCAGGAGATCGACCAGCGCAGCCAGATCAGCAAGCTCAACGGATTTTACCAATCGCCGCAAAAGCTCGTGTCCGACAAGCTGTCTACCTATACAGACGGTCGCAAACATATCCAATACTCCTACGACTCCGAATCGCAAAAATGGGAGCAGCACAAGACGGACAAGCTCGACTTTTTGCATGAATGGGTCAGTGCCCTTCCGGTAGCGGAACGTGCCAAAACTTTGCATGCCCGCTACTTCAAGCAGTCGTTCGGGGAGATTGACGTGATTACGGAGTGGATACCCGGTGCCGCTCTCGAAGAAAAATCCGCTTCGCTCATGCTTGAGCGCGGCAAAGTCAAACACGTGCCGCTGTTCATGAACAAGTATTACATTGACCGGGCGAGCGATCGCGTCGTCAAGCATACGTGGCGCTATGAAGAGATTTACAGCAGCGATGAATATGTCGCGTATTCCGGTACGGATCGGTACGATTACGCCGCAAACGTGAAACTATCAATTCCTGATGAAGTGCGAAAAGGGGTGACTCCATGAAGCGGTTTAGTCAATGGCTAGCGGCTGCCCTGTTGGCAGTATCGGCATGGCAAGCGCCAGTCCAGGCAGCAGAAAATCCGTACGTGGAAACAGAAGAAGTGTTTTATCACGTCATGGAAAGTCATCTGAGCAAGCCGCAAGCGGCACAGTTGGTAAAAGGCGCGCTGCAAGCGGTCAGCGAGCAGGCAAAGGAACGCAAAAAGCTGCAGCTTGCCGTCTCTCCTGAGGACGACACATGGGACGAGCTGGAGCAGCGGCTTGTGGAATGGCAAAGCAAAGGCGGCTTCGATGCGGCTTCGATGAACGTATGGGCGATCGACGGCATGCTCTCGACCCTCGATGATCCGCACAGCGTCTTTTTTACAGCAGACGAACTGCGGCTGTTCCAGTCCGATGTGGAGAATCAGTTCGTCGGGTTCGGCTTTCGTCTGCGGATGCAAAACGATCATTTGATTATTCGCGAAATCGTTCCCGGCTCCCCGGCTGCGGCCTCAGTCCTCAAGCGCGGCGACCAGTTGCAAAAGGTCAATGAGGTTTCGCTTGTGGGCAAAAGCTTCGAGGAGTCGTACGCCTACCTGAAAGGGGCGGAAGGAACGGAAGCGGTCCTGACCGTCTATCGTCCCGCTGAAAAACGCGAGCTTCAGGTCAAGCTGAAACGGGCGATGATGACCCTTCCGGAAGCCGAAGGACAGCTTTTTTCCGATGGGTCCATTGGCTACATCAGCCTCGAAACATTTGGCTCCGAGGGCGCTTTGCAAATGCGCGACAAGCTGCTGGAATTTGCTCGCTCACCAAAACCGTTGACCGGGCTTGTGCTCGATTTGCGCGACAACGGCGGGGGCTATTTGGCGACTGCGCGAGATATCGCGAGCCTGTTTATGGAAGAGGGCCTGCTCATGTACACGACGAACCGCAATGGCGTGGAAGTGGAGACATGGGTGAGAAACGGACGGGATATCAACGTTCCGGTACGGATTTTGGTGAATGGAGGAACAGCCTCCGCCTCTGAGCTTTTGTCTGGCGCCTTGCGCGACCACGGCATTGCCAAGCTGATCGGCACTAAAACGTACGGAAAAGGAAGCGCGCAGCAAGTCATCCCGCTATCGGCGGGAGATGCGTTGAAGCTGACGCTGAACGAGTATTTCACGCCCAAGCATACGGTCGTCAATCACATCGGACTCACGCCGGACATACTGGTAGAGGATTACGGGGCGCAAGTGATCGAAGCTCTCCACTCCCTGAATGTTCGCCAGTGGGAATTGAGCGATGAGGATGGCGATACGGTTATCAACGGCATTCCGTTTCCTACCGTGGAACCGCTTTTCAAGCAAGGAACCAACGGATTGCAAATCAGGGCGGCTGTCCTGTCGCACTTGTTGAAAGATCCTGAGATCGGGGAAAAAGAGTATGTGGAGCTTTCGCCTTATTTGCATAAGCATTCTGCCTTGAAAGTGCAAAGCAAAAATGGATTCCATGTCCTGACTTATACTTCCTAACGAAAAGAGAAGAGAAGGCCTCTGCTGTCCGTGGGATTTGTCCATTCCACGTGCCGGCAGAGGCTTTTTTGTTTGACATGGGCTATCCTCCAAAGATGCTTCGCCAAAAACACGGTCGAAGCCTTTCGTTTTCGCATACGAGCGGGGCTTGCGGAAAGCTAGGGGGGAAGTTTTCTTTCGCTTGGAGTATAGTCGACTGCTGGAAGCCGAACACTATCAGGTGCGATACTAATGAAGAACGAAGGATGGCAGACCGATGAAAAAGGTACTTCTTTTTTTGATCGACTCCATGATGCCGGACGTGCTGGAGCGTTGCATTGCGGCAAACAAAGCGCCGGGCTTGCGCTTTTTGCTGGAACATAGCCAGTACATCCCGGACTGCGTGACCGTGTTTCCGACGATGACGGCTTCGATCGACTGCTCTCTGATAACGGGCGTGTACCCGGATCAGCACAAAGTTCCGGGACTGGTTTGGTACGATTCGGAGCAGAAAAAAATAGTGAATTACATTAACGGCGCGGTTCCGGTGCGCAAGCTGGGCATTGCCCAATGTGCAACCAACGTGCTGTTTGACTTGAACGAGCGCCACCTTAGCAAAGACGTGAAGACGATCCATGAGGTGCTGGAAGAGCACCAGCTCGTGTCGGGGTCGATCAATGTCATTGCCCACCGTGGCCATAAGCAGCACAAGGTGCACATGCCGCCTCTGCTCGACGCCATCACCTCTTTTCAGCTTCGCGAGACGGTAAGCGGCCCGACGATCATGAGCATAGGCACGCTGGTGCGGCCAGACATATTCCGTCCGGTGACGTGGAATATGGCGCAGACCGTGTTCGAAGGCTACGGAATCAACGACACGTACGCCATCGACGTCCTGATCGAAGTCATTCGCAGTGGCAAACAGCCTCATTTTACCTTGGTCTACCTCCCGGAAAACGATCACAAGCTCCACGCTTCGCCGCAAAATGCTATCCAGCACCTCGCCGATGTAGACAAGCAGCTCGTGCGCTTTTTGGACAGCTTCGCCTCCTGGGAGCAAATGCTGGAGCGAAACGTCTGCATCCTGATCTCGGACCATGGCCAGACGGTAATCGGGGAAGGCGAAGAGCACAATATTTCATTGGATGCTCTCCTGAAGGGGTTTTCCATTCATGCGCTGGGGAAGGAAGTGACCAGCGAAGTCGAGGTAGTCATTTGCAACAATGAGCGGATGACCTTTTTGTATCCGGTGAACGGGACAGAGCAGGCGGCGATTGTCGAAGCGGTCAGCGTTGATGAACGGATTGACTTGATCGCCTGGAAGGATGGCGAGAAAATGATTGTTCGCCGCGGGGGCTCAAAGCAGGAGCTGAGTTTTTGGCGCGGTGCGGAGTATTCCGACGCTTATGGACGCTCGTGGGGAATGGCTGGCGATCCGTCCGTGCTCGATGTGCAGTACGATGGCGAGACGCTGACCTTTGACACGTACCCCGATGCTTTTTCCCGGCTGTACGGAGCGGCGTTTGCGCAGCAAGGTCCGGCTGTCATTTTGACTGCGGCGCCGGGGTACGAATTTTTGTCAGAATGCGCACCTACCCATCTCGGAGGGGGAAGCCACGGTTCTTTGCACAAACGCGATTCGCTGATTCCTTTGGTAATCGCGGGCGCGGCTCAATCGTTTCCGTTGCCGGCGCGGCTGGTGGACGTCAAAGATTTTATTTTACGCGAGCTGGGCGTCATTTCAGGCGCGCATCCACAATGATCGGCACGTGATCTGACCAGGTGACGTTAGAGACGGCATACTGCTGAATGTCCCAATGGCTGGAGGCAAACACGTAATCCAGACGGCGGCGAAAGGCCGGGAGGGTGTGCTTCTTCTCCTGTCCGCAGACGAGAGCGCAGTCTTGCAGGACAGGGGCGAAGGACACGTTGGCAGCGTTGAAGTCGCCCATGAGCAGAACAGGGCCCTGATGGCGGGAAAGGAGTTCGGAGAGGAACTGTAGTTGCGCTGTACGGCTTGTTTGATTCAAGCTGCAATGCGTTACCCAGGCGGTGATGGTTTTTCCGCTCCACTGGAAAGCAGCCTGCAACAGCGTCCGTTGCTCGCGCTTCGCAGGGAGTGCGACGGTCTGGATGTTTTCGAGCGGATATTTCGAGAGCAGCGCGTTTCCGTAGTGTCCGTCGCCGTGCGGGATTGATGGCGCAAAAGCGAGGTGATACTGCAATTGCTCTGCCAAAAAGCTCGCTTGATAGCCGTATTTGGAGTTTTGGTGGACTTCCTGCAAGCCTACGATGTCTGGTTGCAAGTAGGACAGTGTGTCAGCCATTTGGACAAGACGTTTGCGCCACCAGAGATCGCGGCCACTGTGAATGTTGTAACTTACTGCTCGCAGCATGCTGGCTCCCGTTTCGGTGTGACTTGGGCTTTTCTTTTTCTAGTATGGACGATCTTTCCAGTGGTCTAGTCGGAGGGATTGTGGTACATTGAAAAACCCTCCTTTTTCAAGAGGAGAGGAAAAACATTTTTTAATCAACTTATTTATAATTTCCTGTTGCATTTGATTTTAGCCTATGCTATATTAAAAAACGTCGCCTCTACTTGAAGCGAAAATGGAAAAAGATGCACCTTGAAAACCGGATAGAATCATCTGTGAAAAATAAGCTTGTGTTTTACTTGATGTCAGATTCACTTTCTACTTTATTGGAGAGTTTGATCCTGGCTCAGGACGAACGCTGGCGGCGTGCCTAATACATGCAAGTCGAGCGAGTCCCTTCGGGGGCTAGCGGCGGACGGGTGAGTAACACGTAGGCAACCTGCCTCT
>NZ_BAAIYG010000019.1:0-91590 GCF_057543335.1 Brevibacillus sp. YAE8 | reverse complement strand
ATGTACCAACTCTTTGAAGCGTTGTTCTACATCTGCTTGCAGAAAAATCTTTCTTCTGTACCGAGGGCAGAACACAAAATGGTAGTTTAATAATGAAAGGGTTGTGCTTGTTCTTCTGTATTCGTTCATACACCTATCGTATCAGTTTGTTTTATATACTACAACAGATGAACAACAAAAAAGAGTGGAATTTTCAAATACTTGAAGTACCACAAACCTTCGATTTATTCGTGGTACTCCGTATTTGACCTCACTCTCATCCCGCCCCTAAAGGGGGTGCTATCGCACCGTAGCGGGCTTTCTTGTTCGGAAAATCTGTAACCAACGCAAAGAAAACAGCGGTCGAGTATCCGATTCCTTTTGCCAATGATTGCAACGCTCTTTTTTTCACTCGGGCCCGCTCCTTTCCGCTGATTTCGGTTCCAACCGAACTGAACTGTATGTAAAAAGAAACGCCGCTCATCCTGATTTTTACAGAATTATACGCCAGCCAGGCAGTCTTGGCAAGGCCGCCCCGGTTTATTTTTTCCTGCCGTTTCGCCACAGCATATAAACGTTCGCAACCGAGGTGACAACCAGCATACCAAGCAGGATGTTGGTCGCCACAAGCGTGTTCCTCAAGCTGCGAATCGGGTCCTGGATGGAGGCGAGCACCCCGGCCAGCCTGTCCGGCAGGTCGTGGATCGCGGCGATGAACTGATTGAGGTACTGCAAGTAGTTTTCCAAAGCAGCAGCTCCCTTTCCGCATGGTGATGGCTTTTGCCTGTACAGTTGGTATGGTTTGTCGGAAAGTCGCTCTTGATGCTTCTGCCGGCCAAAACCGCTTCGGGCCAAGCCATAGGCCATGACATGACGGCGGCAGGCACCGGGAAAATCCGCATCTTTCTGCTATGGCTAAAACTCGTCTGGTTGTGGAATAATAAAAATGAGAATATTACAATGATTCATAATTGCTTGATCCACAAAAAAACGAAAGGACGTCTTTCCATGATCGCAGAACGTTTTGTCCGGGAGTCGCGCACTTTCAAGGCAAGCCATGTGCTGCCTCCCGATACGAACAACCACAACACGCTGTTTGGCGGCAGGCTGATGGCGCACATTGACGATGTCGCGGCCATTTCCGCCATGAAGCACGCGCGCGGACCCGTCGTGACGGCTTCTACCGATTCCGTCGATTTTTTGCATCCGATCCGCGTGGACAACGAAGTTTCGCTCGAAGGCTTTGTCACCTGGACACACCATACGTCCATGGAGGTGTTCGTCAAAGTTGTGGCAGAGGACTTGCTGACGGGTGCGCGTAAAGTCTGTGCGACCTCTTTTCTCACCTTCGTCGCCATCGGGCCGGATGGCCGCCCAACCCCCGTGCCCAAAGTCGTGCCGGAAACCCAGGAAGAAATTTTTTTGCACGACGGAGCGGCAGAGCGGGCAGAGGCGCGGCAGCAGCGCCGCAAGCGCAGCAAGCATCTCGCGGATTTGCTCGGAACGGGGCGCCCTTGGGAGCCGTAGCTGACGGACGCTCGGACGCGCGACTGCAACGCCGCGAGCGTCTCTCCTGATTCGCTCGGCACGGGACCCGCCCGTGGGAGCCGTAGCTGACGAACGCTCGGACGCGCAACTGCAACGCCGCGAGCGTCTCTCCTGATTCGCTCGGGACGGAGCGCCCGTGGGAGCCGTAGCTGACGGACGCTCGGACGCGCGACTGCAACGCCGCGAGCGTCTCTCCTGATTCGCTCGGAACGGGACGCCCTTGGGAGCCGTAAGCTGCCACGCGATCCTTTTGCCCAGACAAAAGCTCCCCTTTCCAGCCGTCGAAAAGGGGAGCTTGCTCGTTTTATCAGCCTTCCTATGTTATTCCTTCGTGGCCCATTTGAAATCAAGGTAGCCCAACTCATCCATGACGACGCCCTTCAGCTTCTCGTCCTGCACCCAGTTGCTCGAATAAAAATAAATCGGAAGCACGGGCATTTCTTCCGTCAGGATGGCTTCTGCCTCCGCCAGCAATTGCTTGCGCTTGGCCGGGTCCGCTTCTGTCGCCGCTTTGTCGAGGAGCGACTGGTACTGCTTGTTTTCCCAGTTCGTATTGTTGTTGCCGCCCTTTTTGTCGTAGAACAGTCCCAAAAAATTCGCAGGATCGCCGTAGTCCGCCAGCCAGCCCATCCGTCCAATTTGGTAATTGCCCTCGGTTATATGATCCAAAAAGACCTTCCATTCCTCTTCCACCAGCTTCACGTCAACACCCAGCGCCTCTTTCCACTGCTTTTGAACTTCAAGCGCAATCTTTCGATGGTTTTCCGAGCGATTCATGGACAGGGAGATCGGCGGGAGCTTGCCGATTCCCAGCTCCTTCATCCCTTCTGCCAAAAGCTTTTTCGCTGTCTCGCGATCATTGTCCTTGAAGTAGCCAGACTGCTTCTCGCCATTGGTCACAGGCACGATTGCCGTAGCGGGCACCTGGCTTCCCTTGGTCACCGTGTCGACAATCGCCTGGCGGTTCATCGCGTAGGCGAACGCTTTGCGGATTTTCGCATTGGTAAAAGGAGCCTGCTCCGTATTGAACTTGTACCAGTAGACACCCGCGATCGGCTTCGTGTGCAGAAGCCCTTTCTCCTTCATCACTGGCAGAGCATCTGCCGGAAGCTGCCCGGGAGCACCCGCCCAGTCCAGCTCACCCGTATCGAACAAGGCCAGCTCCGTCTCTTCGTCCTCAACCATCGAAAAGGCGAGCTTGTCCAACTTCACGGCTGCCTGATCCCAGTACGACGCATTTTTCACCAGCGTCATCTGTTCAGCGCGCGTCCAGGAAGCGAGCTTGTAAGGGCCATTTCCTACATGCGTCGAGACGGCATTGGCCCATTTCGGATTCGCGGCCACGACCTTCTGGTTGACCGGATAAAAGGTCGGGAAGGCTGTCAGTTGGGCAAAATAAGGAGTCGGCTCCTCCAGCACGACGCGCAACGTCTTCGCATCAACTGCCTTCACTCCTACGGCGTCCAGATTCTCCTTGCCGCTGTTGGCTGCTTCGGCATTTTCGATCACGTAGAGCTGATGGGAGTAGATGCTGTCCGTTTTCGGATCGAGCACCCGCTTCCATGCGTATTCAAAATCGTAGGCCGTGACGGGATCGCCGTTGCTCCATTTGGCATCACGCAAGTGGAAGGTGTACGTCTTCAAATCGTCAGACACCTCGATCTTGTGCGCCATGGATGGCTGCAGCTTTCCATCCGGGCCAACGCGAACCAGGCCGTCGTACATCGCCCTGGTCAACATGAACGATACTTCATCCTCTGCCAGCGCCGGGTCGACCGTGAGCGGCTCCGCGACCAAATTGAGCCGCAGTACTTTTTCCGTAGCGGCCGGACTGGCTGCCTTTGGCTTTGCTTCATTGGCTGCCGCGTAGCCAGCGCAAGAGGCGATCACTCCAGCGGCTACCAACACATTCAAAACGCTTTTGCTGCGTGATTTCATCGCGATTCTCCTTTGATTCCTAGTTTTCAAACTTTACATATAATACCAAATAACTAAAATAAACACAAACAAGCCACTATCCACCGCTACCGCGTCCAGCGGTAGTGCCAAAATCCCGCAGCGTCAGTCTCGCGAAAAAAAAGCCGTTTTTGAGCAGCACTTTTTGCGAGGCGATATTTTCGGCTGTCGTCTTGGCCTGTACTTCACGGATACCGAGCGGCTGTATGTATTCGGTAAGCAGTAGCTTGAGCGCCTGAGACGCCACTCCTTTGCCTGCGGCATCCGCTCCGACCCGGTAGCCGAGTTCGGCGCTTCCTCGTTCGTGATCGAGGTCGACCAGATTCATCCGGCCCAAAATGTCTCCCGCCGCATTTTTGATGAGCGTAAAGCAGGAAATACGCTGCTCTTGCTCTGCCAACAAAGCTTGCAGACTGTTTTGAAAATAATCGCAGTGATAGTACGCCTCCCCGCGGCTGGGGACTGTCCGCTCGAAAAACTCCCGATTTTTGCACTCGAAGGCAAAAAGCGCCGGGGCATCCTGCTGCTTCAACGGCTCGATATGGATGGACATGAAAACGACACTCCTTCACAAACATGATTGGTTCTTCATCCGCGGCCGAAATCCGCTAGAATAGGAGACAGGTACAAAAACGAGGTGAATGCGCAAATGGCTTATTTGGAAGAAGGCACGTTCATTGCCTTTCTCGCCTTTTCGATTTTTTTCCTGGTCGCCTACAAGCTGGATCAGATTTCGTTCGTCGCCTTCGTCGTTTCATTGGTCGCGACAGCGGCGGTGCACGCTGCCTTTTACCTGCTCATGCTGAAATATTGGCCGATCTTTTAAACGCGCCGCCTGCTTGCTACAGCAGCAGATCACGCACCTGCGAAAACAAGCGCGGGCTTGATGCTCCCGCGCTTGTCTTTCGGCACGCTCAATTTCCGGCTTGCTTTTCGTAGGCGGCAAGAAGTCCGGCTGCCTGTTTTTGGTATGCTGTCAAAAATCCTTGAACGCCCCGGTTCCACTCCGCCTGCGGCAACGGCAGCGGCAACTGGTTCGCCTGCTTTCCGTTGACCAGCAGCATCGTCTCGACCAGCGCCTTCTGCTCAGGCGACAGCTCTCCAGCCTTCAGCACTTTCGGCTTCGCGAGCTTTTTCCCCGCCACCGATCGTAACAGCTCCGCAAAAAACATCTGGTGATACTCTTTGTACAAATCCATCGACATATAGTAGCTCATGCCTCCACGCTGCGGCACGATGCCCCGCTTTTGCGCCCATTCCGTCAACTCCTTGGCGGTCAGCGACTGGCTGCTTTTGCCTGTCGCCATGAAGTAGGCGAGGCTGTACATGTCTTCGTCGCTCATGTCAGCGCGTTTCGCATCGGGCTTGATCGCGCCTTTTGCTTCCAGTGCCGCGAACACCTCTGCTTTTCCTGCGCCCTGTGGCAGTCCCGCATACAGCGCGAGATTCGCGTAAAACTTGCTCTCGCTGCTGCCCTTCCCGGACCAGCTATACGGCTTGCCGAAGTCGACAAGCTCCAGCGGGTTTTGTTTCATCAGTGTCGTATATGCCTCGAAGCTTTGCAACTGGAGCGGGCGATACGTAATCACAGGCTTTTTCGTCAGGAACTTGGTCGTAAACAGCTCTTTGCCGTCCTGATCGAGATAGCCGAACTGGTCCTTCGTCGCAAACGCAAATGGCGGCTGTGTGTCGTCGTGCAGCCAAAGTCCGGGAAAGACTTCGCCGGACGGCTTGATCGCTTCGTACCTGGGAGCAGTCAACTGTCTGCCGTCTGCTGCCAAAAGCCCGTACAAGCCCGTCTGCTTATCCTGGTAGACGACAACGCCTGGTCTTTTGTCGCTTTGCGGCAGCGGCTTCAACGACTGGTAGTTCCCTGTGGTGATGCGCTCCAGCGAAGAGGAGTACACATCCCAGCCATCTTTCGTTTGCACCAGCAGCTTGTCGAAAGTAGAGGCTGTCTCGTATCCGGTTGCGTTCGCCAGCTTTTGCACGAGCCGGCTGCCTTCCTGCGCCCAAACATCGAGCGTCCCGTCCGCCCGCATCGCAACGGCCGCTTTTTTCTCGCCCATCGCTATTTCCACAGCCTCCCGATACGCAAACTCGCCCGCGACCTGCAACTGCCCGTCTGCGATCCGGATGAATGCCCGCTTGTTTGTGCCCTCCTTCACGCCCAATGTATAGAAGGCGTCGCCCACCTGCATGATGGTGACGGGCGGAGCGTCGTAGCGCCCCTTCCACCGCGCCAGCTTGATCTCTGTCGTGAGCAGCGTGCCGTCTGGCGTGTACAGGTCAGCCGTCTGCCCATCTGCTGCGACGATCAGCTTGGAGGCATCGTCTGCGTAAAGCTGTTCATAATGCTTGCTGATCGGTTTATCGGTCGAACGGTCGACGATTACGCTCCCTTTGCCCGCTTCGTACACCGCATTCAACTGCTCGGACAACGGCTGGACGTCGTGTTCGCTCTCCGGCTTGCCACTAATGCCACCGAAGCGTAGCACTTTTCCATCCGGCTCGGTTACCACCACCTGTCCCGTAGCTTCCTCATAGCGAATGACCCGATTTTCTGCTGGTGTGAGCAGCAAACCTTCGCGCTCCGAATACAGCCCGATTTTGCTGCCGTCCTTGACGCTCTGCAGACTGTAACTGCCTAACGGCGTCAACGAATCGAACCAGAAGTCCGGTTCGCGGATCGGCTTTTCCCAACCGGGGAGAATCGTCTTTTTCCCGTCGCTGCGCACCAGCAGACGGGAGGCAGGCGGCCCTTCCACGCGCGGATGCACGAACGGGATCACCACTCCTGCGTCTACCTGCACAACGCCGTACATGCCCGTCTTCGGGTCCTGTCCCAGCACGTAGCTGTCGCGCAAATAGTCCGCGCCCTTTTTCAACGAATGAGCCGTTCCTTTGGCGATGGAATGGTAGGTCACAATATCTTTGGAGACGGTCCAGTACAAATCCGGGTTGCTATGCGCAAATCCCACCTCGGCATGGAGCGGCTCCGCCAAAAGCTGTCCGTCCTTCCACAAACCGACTCCGTTTGGCCCCACCAGTTGAAAATATCCATGGTTCCAGGTGTAGATCGCCTTGTATTGCGCAGGCAGCACGTACTGTCCATTCACATCGACCAGACCTTCCTTGCCGCCCGAGCGCACCTTGAGATAGGCAGTCTTTGGCCCGCCTTCATTGGGAATCAGCGCGGCCCCCGGCAAGGAAAATCTCGGCTTGAACGTCACCAGATCGTACAAGGTCATCGCCTTCGCGGTCGTCGCCACAACGTAGCGCGTCGCGTCTGCTTCCTGATCGCCCTTTGCCTCTGGGGGAATCAGCGAGACGATGGACAGCTTGCCTGCCACGGGAGGAATCAGCACCTTGCCCGTTTTGTCCAGCAGCATGGAAGTCTGTCCGCCCAGCACAATGACTGGGTCATGGTCAGAAGACAGATAGTAGCTGTGCGCCCCTGCAAACTTCGTGGCTGACAGCTTTTTCGTCGTCAGGTCGATGTATTGAAACCAGCCGCCTTTTTGCACGATGGCGATGTTATTCGAGCCGGGAATTTCGATCTCGTCCCAGACGGCGGGAGTGATTTCCTTGCCGGTACGCACGTCGAGCAATCCTTTTTTTCCGGCCTTGGTGACGATCACCGCGTGCGCAGAGTAGTCGAATGCATCGTACTGGGCTTTCGTTACCAGCGCGTTGCCATTGGTGAAACCGATCTTGTAATCCGTCAAGTACGGCTGAACGGTTGCAAACGAAGCCGCTTGCACCGGCGCTGTCCATGCGCTCGCGCAGAGCAGCGCAGCCGCCATCAGACTGATCGCTTTTTGTTTCATGGGCTTGTTGGCCTCCCCCTGTGCTTTTTGCTTGCTATCAGTCAGACGCGCAAACGGCCACGTTGGTTTCACTTTCCTTTTCCATGGGTGGGCAGCGAAAAGGAAAAAGCGACGCCTGTCTTCGTATTTCGCACACTGTAGGAGGCTTCATGCAGTTCCAGAATGTGCCGGACGATGGCAAGTCCGAGCCCGGTCCCGCCTGTCTTGCGGTTTCGCGAGCGCTCAATCCGGTAAAAGCGGTCCCAGACAAAAGCGAGTTGCTCCTGCGGGATTTGCTCGCCTTCATTTTCAATCGTGACGCGCAGCGCTTGCGCCTCGCCTTCGATCCGCACGGTAATCTCGCTGCCCGGATTCGCATGGCGGATGGCGTTGACCAGCATGTTGAGCAACACTTGCTCGATTTTCTCCTGATCGGCGTACAGCGCTTCCTCGTTGGCCAAAATCGTCACGGCCCGCAGCTCTTTTTCGCGGAAATGATGCATCAGCCGCTCGACGATTTCCTCCGTCAGCTCGCTTAAGAAAAACCAGCTCTTTTTCAGCTTGATCGTCTTCGACTCCAGCTTGGCCAGCTCCAGCAAATCGCGGACGAGTTCCTCCATTTTTTCCGTCTCGTCGAGGATGACCTCGATGTAGCGCTCGCGCTTGTTCTCGCCGACGCCGTCCCGCAGCCCTTCCGCGAAGCTTTTCACGATGCTCAGCGGCGTTTTCAACTCGTGCGAGGCATTGGAGACAAACTCCTTCTGGATCAGCTCCATCCGCTGCTTGTGGTCCATCTCGTTGCGAAGCTGTTCATTGGCTTGTTGCAACTCCCGCAGCGTCACATCCAGCTTTTCCGCCATCGTGTTCAGACTGCGCGCCAGGCTGCCGAACTCGTCGTTGCGGATAATCGGCGACTTGACCGAGAAGTCGAGCCGCGCCATGCGCAGGGCGCTTTTGTTTAAGGAAAGTAGCGGCTTGGTGACGATTTTGGACAAAAGCAGGGACAACAGCAGGATCAGCGCGAAGCCGCCGATTCCGATGTAGACGTAAAACAGCCGCAGCGCATCGTTTGCCTCGCTGATCTGCTGCAAGGAGGTGAGGGCGACGACCAGCTCACTGAGCCGCCCGTCCTGTACGATCGGGTGAATCGCAACCAGGCTGCGCACGCCGCTCCACGGCTCCACCCATTCCTCCTCCAGCACGCTTCCGCCCTCCAGCGCGCGTTTGCGTTCCTCCGATAACGGGAATAAGTCCTTCAGCACATGAAACAGAATCCCTTGCCGCAAATTCCACTGGTTGGGCGCAGGCAAAAACAGCTCGGTAATTTCGCCGGAGACAGTCGACAGCGTCAGAGTCGTGTCGCTCCCTCGCAACGTGCCGATATCGGCTGCCCCCGCTTTTTTAATGACGCGCGGATAAAACATCTCCTGCAGCAGCCCTTCCTCAAAGACGCCGATCGCTTCAATCCGGTCGCCTTTGTGCAGATTCGCGCTCAAAAGGGCGCTGCGGTCTTCCTCCGGGAGCAGGGACAGCGAGATTTTCACGTTTTTGCCTTCGCGATCGCGAATGACGATGCGAAACGGATTGTCGTACTTCACCTGGCCGTTTGGGCTGACAATCGCCAGTTGCGTCTTGTTGCGGCTGATAAAAACGGACAACTCCCGGGCCATGCTCTCTGCGTCCCATTCCCGCGAGACGTACTCTTTGGCAAACGCTTCGAGCTTCTTCTCCAGGTCGTCCAGCTTTTTCGATTGATAAAATTGCTCAAAAAAAAGTAACTGACCGATCATGATAATCGTATAAAACAACAGGAAACACGATGAAGTGATGGCAAACAGCTTGAGTGTGACGCCCCATTTTTTCATCGCTCTTCCTCGAACGTATAGCCTGCCTTGATAACTGTCCGGATGTGTCGCGCTTCGCTGCCGAGCTTGCTGCGAAGCTTCTTGATATGGGTGTCGACGACGCGCAAATCGCCAAAGTAGTCGAAGCCCCAGACGTGATCCATGATCGTTTCCCGCGACAGCACGATCCCGGCATTTTTGATAAGATAGACGAGCAACTCATACTCTTTCGGGGCGAGGTCGATTTCTTCGCCCCTGATCTTCATGCGCCGGGCATGCCGATTAATGACGACCTGGCCGAAGCGCAGCAGATGGTCGGTTCCTCTGACCGTGCCCTCAACCCGCTTCATCAAGGAGTTGGCCCTGGCGACCAGCACTCGCGGGCTGAACGGCTTCGTGACGTAATCGTCGGCGCCAAGCTCAAAGCCTTGCATCTTGTCGTCTTCTTCGGACTTGGCGGTGAGGATGATGATCGGCACATCAGAGGTTGTGCGGATTTCTTTGCAAACCGTCCAGCCATCCATCTCCGGCATCAAAATGTCGAGAATGACCAGATCGACCCGGAGGCTTTCCAGCATCTGAATGGCTTGCTTTCCGTTTTCCGCTTCGTGTACAATCCATTGCTCCTGTTCGAAGTAGTCCGCGACGATTTCGCGGATGCGGCTCTCGTCTTCGACAAGCAGCACCTGTCGCTTCATGGATGGCTCTCCCTTCCTTGGATGGTGTGATAATTACAGCATTCGCCAAAAAAAGACACAGGAAATACACATCGTTACGGTAAGCTTAGCATAGAAAATAGCGCGTCTCGAAATTGGAAAGGATGTTCCCATGAACTTGCTCACCGTCTTGCAAAATAAGGATTTCAGACGTTTCGGTATTTTGGCGTTGTTTTGTTTCCTGCTCTACTCGCTCGGAAGCATGCTCAATGTCGTTTTGCTCACGTTTCTCGTCACATTTTTGATGGATCGGCTGCACCTGTTTCTCACCAGGGCGACCCACAAGCTCGTGCCCGTCCATCCCAAATTGATTCTCATAGCCCTCTACGCACTGTTGACGGCCTTTCTGGTTGGCGGAGGGATGAAAGCTTTCCCGGCCCTGATTCATCAAACCGGGCAATTGATCCACCTCATCGAGCAGGTGGTGCGGGAAAACCAGCATAACGAATTTGCGCCTTATCTCATGTCCGCCCTAGACAAGCTTGACATGAAAGGGCTTGTCAAAGGGAGTCTTGACTTTTTGACGGTCGTCAAGGACATGGGCTTCAACCTGTTTCTGGCGCTGCTGCTCAGCCTGTTTTTCCTGCTGGGCAAGGACAACGTGATCGCGTTTACCGCGCAGTTCCGCACCAGCAAGCTGTCGTGGCTGTACAACGAGATTGAATATTTCAGCCAAAAGTTTATTTTGACCTTTGGAAAAGTCATTGAAACCCAGTTGCTGATCGCCCTGTTCAACACTGTGTTCACGGTCATCGGCCTGTGGATTCTCGGCTTCCCGAACTTGTTTGGCCTGGCGCTGATGGTGTTCGTGCTCGGGCTGATCCCCGTGGCCGGCGTCATCATTTCCCTGATTCCGCTCAGCGCCATCGCCTTTAGCATCGGCGGCTTGCCTACGGTGATCTACCTGCTGGTGTTCATCATGCTGATTCACGCCATGGAAGCTTACGTCCTCAACCCTCGCCTGATGGCGTCGAAGACCCATCTGCCGATTTTTTACACGTTCGTCGTCCTGATCTTCTCCGAACACTTCTTCGGCGTCTGGGGACTGATCGTGGGGATTCCGTCGTTTGTATTTTTGCTCGACATTTTGGAAGTAAAAAAAATGGGAACCCCGATGTCCAAAAACAGACCTGTTTCCAAAGAAGTGCTGGACGTGCGGGTCAATGCCAAATAGGAAAACGGACAGCCGCCTCAATCCTCGACATAACCAAGCAAAAGGAGCCCTTCTCGTGCGGGCTCCTTTTTTGTTTGCTTTACTCTTTCCAAATTGTGCTACTCGCGTTCAAACCATTTAATCAGCGCCTGTGTCCCGCTGTCTGCCTCGCCTTTTTCCGCAAGCTCCTCATAGAGCGACTTGGACAGCGCGAGCCCAGGCGTCAACAGTCCCATCTCCTCGGCCGCTTCCAGGGCGATGCCCATGTCCTTGATAAAATGCTTGATGTAAAAGCCGGGCGCGTAATTGCCCGCAATCATCCGCGGAGCCAGATTGGACAAAGACCAACTGCCCGCCGCTCCCGCTTCGATGCTCGTCAGCACGCGCGCCGGGTCCAATCCCGCTTTTTTCGCGTAGGCGATCGCTTCGCACACGCCGATCATATTGGTCGCGATGCAGATTTGGTTGCACATTTTCGTATGCTGTCCGGCACCAGGGCCGCCCTGGAGAACGACGTTTTTGCCCATGACCGCAAGCAGCGGCTCCACCGCGTCGAACGCTTCCTGATCGCCGCCGACCATGATCGCAAGCCGCGCTTCCCGCGCTCCGACATCTCCGCCGGACACCGGGGCGTCCAGCGCATGCAGCGCATGCTTTTTCGCTTCCTCGTATATTTTTTGGGCGAGCGAAGGCTTCGACGTTGTCATATCGATCAAAAAAGCACCCGGCTTCGCATGCGAAATGATGCCCTCAGGCCCAAGGTACACTTCTTCCACATCAGACGGGTATCCGACCATCGTAATGATGACATTGGCTTCAGCAGCCAGCTCGCTTACCCGTTCCTTCCAGACTGCTCCTGCCGCCAGCAGTTCCTCGGCTTTTGCCTTCGTGCGCGTATAAACGAGCACCCGATACCCTGCCCGCAAAAAATGTCCCGCCATGCTTTTGCCCATGACGCCTGTTCCTACAAACCCGATAACCGTTTCTTCTGCACGTACAGTCACGCTACCAGCTCCCTCGTTTCTCTCTGTAATACCTACCCGTATAGTTCTGGAACAAAGCGGGATATTCCTGCTGCTCTCTGGCAAAGCGAGCGCCTGCACGGCCACAATTTCAGCCAACAGGACATATGTCCTTTTTTCTCGCCCCCCAGTCTTTTACTATAGAAGATGCCGTCTGCCCCATCCTTTTTTCTCGGAGGATTGCCATGAAGGAAATACACGATCGAGCTGTGCTCCACGCTTTTATCGAAAACAGTTGTCTGCACGAGCTGTTCGACGCTGCCGCCATCCGCGAAATGCATCTGTACCAGGCGGAAAAAGGCGAGCTGTTGTGCGCCAAAGGCGACGTGCTCCAGCACATGTACTTCGTCGTCGAAGGCAAAATCAAAATTTTCACGACGCTCCCCAACGGCAAGTCGCTGCTGCTGCGCTTCAACAACCCGCTGGCGATCATCGGCGACGTGGAGTTCGTCACGCGGCTGGAGGCGCGCAACACGGTTGAATTTGTCCATCCGGGCAAGCTGATTGCCTTGCCCTTCAAAGTATTGCACGAGCGCTACCAGAACCATCCGGGCTTTTTACAGTTCATCCTGCAAAAAATCAGCCACAAGCTGTACACCTCGTCCAACTCGACGAGCCTGAATTTGCTGTATCCGGTGGAAAACCGCTTCGCAAGCTACCTGCTCTCCACCCTCGAAGGCGGCACGCAGCCGACTGCCTCGGACGAATTGAAGACGGCGAAGCTCACAGAAGTAGCGGAGCTGCTCGGCACGAGCTACCGTCATCTGAACCGGGTCATTCAGAGCATGAGCGCGTCCGGCATCATCGAGCGGAAAAGAGGGGCGTTGCACATTCGCAATCGAAAAAAAGTCGTGGAGCTTGCGAGCGGCAACATTTACGAATAAATGGCCGCATAGGAGGGCGTGAAAAGCATGCAAGGCATTCTGTTTTCGCTGCTCGCAGGCGTGTTCATCTGCTTGCAGAGCGTCTTCAATGCCCAGGCGAGCGACAAGCTGGGCCTGTGGCAAACGAACGCCATCGTCCACGGGCTGGGCTTCCTCGTCTCGCTCGCCGTCTTCGCCATCGTCCGCGACGGGGACTGGCAAAAAATCGGGGAAGTGAACAAGCTGTACTTGCTCGGAGGCGTATTCGGGGCGCTGATCGTTTTCAGCGTCATGAAAGGCATCACCTTGATCGGCCCGGCCTACTCCGTCTCCATCCTGCTCATCTCCCAGTTGCTCGTCGCCCTGCTCATCGACTCTCTCGGCTTGTTCGGCGTGGAAAAAGTCCCGCTTGGCGCAAACAAACTGCTGGGAATCGGCATCATGATCGCAGGCGTGCTCGTCTTTAAGCTGAAATAAAAAAGGAGGGCGCATCTGCCCTCCTACAAAATCAACTGCTCCGGATTCAGCCCCAGTAAAGCCTCGTGCACGAACCTTCCGTCTTTGCGGATCAACACGTCGTCAAACCAGATTTCCCCGCCGCCGTACTCCGACCTTTGAATCGCGATCAAATCCCAGTGAATCGTGCTGCGATTGCCGTTGTCCGCCGAATCGTACGCCTGTCCCGGCGTCAGGTGGAAGCTCCCGGCGATTTTTTCATCGAACAAAATGTCGCCGATCGGGTGCAAAATGTGCGGATGAAACGCAATCGCAAACTCTCCGATGTAGCGCGCTCCCTCATCCGTATCCAGTATTTCGTTCAGCTTCTCGGTATGATTCGCCGTCGCCTCGACGATCTTGCCCTCGCGAAACGTGAAGCGCACGTTGTCAAAAGCCGTCCCTCTGTAGCGGCTTGGCGCGTTGTACTGGATCGTTCCGTGGAGCGAGCCGCGCACGGGCGCTGTGTACACTTCCCCGTCCGGCATATTCCGCTTGCCGACCGCCACCTGTTTGCCGATTCCTTTGATGGAAAAAGCCAGGTCGGTTCCCGGCCCCACTATCCGCACCTGATCCGTTTTGTCCATCAGCTCGTACAGCGGCGTGCTTGCCTTGGCCATTTTCCGGTAGTCAAACGAGCAGACGTCGAAGAAAAAGTCCTCGAAAGCGTCTGTGCTCATGTTTGCCTTTTGCGCGGTTGCCGCCGTCGGGTAATGAATACGGATTCCTTTGATTTCATTGTCGACGCGGTGCGCCATGGGTTGAAAAGCTTCGGCAAGCAGCCGCTGCTTTTCCTCTGGCACGTCTTTATACTCGCTGTCATTCGTCTCACCGTGAATGCCGATGTAGCCGTGGATGCCGTTCCACATGTCTTTTTCCCATTCGGCGACTTGCGCAAGCTGTGCCGCTGTCAGCCCGAGCATCCACTCCCGCTCGACGCGTGGCCTGATAAAACGCAGGTGCGGGTAAGCTCCTTTTGCATACAAACGTTTGACCGCCAGTGGGCAAGACTTGCTACTTGTTCCCAAAAACAGAAGGCCCTATAGTAAATGGTAAAAATGCAGTAATGACGGTCCTGATATGCAGAACGGAAAGGAGCGGATGAGCGTGCCAAGGGCATTAGTGGTCGATGACGACCCGCACATTCGGGAATTGGTCGCATTGTACTTAAAAGACGAGGGGTTTGACATTGTAGAAAAAACAAATGGAGCAGACGCATTGGCATACGCGGAAAATCATGCCGTGGATTTGGCGGTTATCGACATCATGATGCCGCAAATGGACGGCTGGGAGCTATGCTCCAAACTGCGTGAGTTTGGCGATATGCCGATCATCATGATTACCGCCAAAGGCGAGGCGCAGGACCGCATCCATGGATTCAAGCTGGGGACCGATGATTATCTGGTAAAGCCGTTTGATCCCGTAGAACTGGTTCTGCGCGTAAAGGCACTGCTCAAGCGGTATCGCATTTCGGTATCCAACATCATTACGCTTGGCCATCTTTCGTTGGACCGTTCACGCTATCTGGTGGTATACGCAGACGGACAGACCAAAACGATCCCCATGAAAGAATTTGAACTGCTGTACAAACTGGGCAACTATGCCGGGCAATTATTTACTCGCGAAACATTGATCGAACAAATTTGGGGGCTCGATTATGAAGGGGACGAACGAACGGTAGATGTGCATATCAAGCGGCTTCGCGAGCGGTTCCCCGAAGCCGAATTCGGATTTCGCATCGTGACGATTCGCGGTTTGGGCTATCGACTGGAGGTAACAGCGCAATGAAATCGCTCTATACACGGGTCGTGCTCGTGTTCGTCGGAATCGTCATGCTCAGCCTGGTGACGGCTTTTTTCATTACGACCTGGCTGTATGAAGAACGCGCCAAAGGCATCGTCCGAGACATACTCATCGAAAACGGAAGCCAAATGATCGCTACCTACCAATCCACTCCCACCGCAGAGCTGGTTCCGCTCATGCAGCACTTGTCGGGCCTTTCCCTAACCCATACGCAGCTTTACAATGCAGAGGGCGTTCCGCTCCTCGCCGAGAAAGGAACCTCGTTGCAGGTGGAGCCTCGTGATGTCGCGCGTGTCCTCGCTGGTGAAAAGCTAACTGATCTGCTGCGAATCGACACTTCTGCTTCCCATGAAGCTGCACTGCCTGTAATTGGCCTGCCTTTTCAGGTGGACGGACAGCCTTATGCCTTGTTCGTGACGCTGACACGAAACAGCGCTGACGAAGAATTGATGAATTCGATTCATTTGCTGTACGGTTTAATCCTGTTCATCGGAAGCTTTTTGATTCTCATCGCCGCCCGTTACCTGGTCAAGCCGATTGTTCAATTGACCGAAGCCACCCGGCGAATGGCGGAAGGAGAGTTCGCAGTAGAAGTACCTATCAAGCGCAAAGACGAGATCGGAATCTTGAGCGCCAGCTTCAACCAGATGGCCAAAAAGCTCGGAATGCTGGATCAAATGCGGCGGGATTTCGTCTCCAACGTCTCGCATGAGATCGGTTCCCCTTTAACTTCGATTTCCGGTTTCACAAAGGCGTTGAAGCACAAGGAAGTAAGCGAGGAAAACCGCCTTCGCTATTTGACCATTATCGAGGAAGAGAGCGAGAGACTGTCTCGGTTGAGCCAAAATTTGCTGCAATTATCCCAACTGCAGCAAGAGAACATGCCGCTGCGCACCAAGACGTATCGTCTCGACGAGCAGATTCGCAAGGTCGTGATTGCGCTTGCTCCACACTGGGAAACCAAACAGATCGACTTCGACCTTCATCTGGAGCCGCTCATGATAGAAGCAGACGAGGACCAGTTCAGCCAGGTGTGGATCAATCTGCTGAGCAATAGCATCAAATTCACACCTATAAACGGCACGATTCAAATCACGGCTGTCAAGAAAGGCAATCAGTGCATCGTTTCCATTACCGATAACGGAATCGGGATTCCTGAAGAAGAAAGGGCTCACATTTTCAAGCCTTTTTACAAAGTAGACAAAGCTCGCAATTCTGCCGTAAAAGGAAACGGCCTTGGGTTGTCCATCGTGAAGCAAATCATTGACGGGCATCGGGGAAACATTCGGGTTTTAGGTGAAGCAGGAAAAGGAGCGACGTTTGAAGTTACCTTGCCGCAGTGAAAAACCGCCAGCGTGCGGTTTTTTTCTTTTTTTGGTTCCCGTTCATATTCAGTTCACATAGCTGCTTTATATTCCTCTTAGAAGCTAATTACCCTACGGTGGTATAGTAAACAGGAGGAATCAAAAGTGAAAAAAGTTTTGTTGCGTTTGGCGGTGTATCTGCTTAGTCTGGTTGTATTTGTAGGCGGTCTTGGCTTTCTTGGATATTCCCATACGCAGAAGGAATTTTACAACGCGCTCCGCGAAGAGGCCGTCCCTTCCCTGGAGGGAGTCACCATTCCCCCTCATGATCCGGCGAAACCTACCGTTGCAGTCGTCTTGGGAGATTCTTCGATTACAACAGAGGATTTCGATTTTCTCATTCCGTACACGCTGCTCTCGATGACAGAAGCGTATAATGTCTATGCTGTCGCACCCGACAAAGACCTCAAAGCTCTGTCAGGCGGACTCGATGTCGTCCCGCACTACACGTATGCAGAGTTGGATGCTCTGTTGGGGAAAGACCCTGACGTAATCGTAGTCCCGTTTATGCCCATTATCGATGAAGCGACATATGCCCCTACCCGCGAGTGGATTCAGAAACACGCTAACAGCGATACCACTTTCCTGAGCATTTGCGGGGGTTCAGGCAACCTGGCTGATGCCGGTCTGCTGAAAGGAAAATCGGCTGCGTCTCACTGGCAAGCGATTCCGTCATTGCGAGTATTCTACCCGGATACGACTTGGGTAGAGGATGTGAGATATGTCCACGAAGGAAATACGCTGACTTCATCCGGTCAAACGGCTGGTATCGATGCGGTGCTTCACCTCATCTCGCAGCAAGTGGGCGAGCCGACAGCAGCAAGCATTGCCAAACAAATCAGCTATCCGAATTACGAATTTGTCGCGAATCCAAAAGTGGAACCGTTTGTTCTCGACTACAAATTTTCCACCTACATTCTGAATAGCACATTCCGCTGGCAGAAAAAGCAAATGGGCGTGCTGCTCTATGACGGCATGGAAGAACTGGCCCTGTCTTCGATCTTTGACTCGTACGCGGACACAGGAACGACACGCGTTCGGACCATTTCGAGGACGATGACACCGCTTACGACCAAGCATCACCTCAACATCGTGGCACGACACACCATCGAGAATGCGCCACAATTGGATAAAATGATTATCCCTGGCGGCGACGCGCCTTCGCTGGCTCACGATGACATCAAGTTTTGGAATGAAAAAGGCAAGGCCGATGTGACTCTGCTCATTCACGCCGATTCTCCCAACCGTTATGTGTTTGAAGCTCCATTGGAAGACCTGGCCAAGCAGGAAGACCTGCTGACAGCCCGGCATGGCGTAAAGCGTTTGGAATACCGCTCCGACAATATCAAGCTGGAAGGCAGTGCGCTTCCTCTCATGACCTATGCGCACCTGCTGCTTACTCTCGCTCTTGCTTTCTTTACGGCATTTTTCATTGATCGCAAGTTCATTGCCAAGAAATCGATTTGCTGTTTGCACAAGCGCACGCCGTAATCTCTGCCGAAACTGATCCCAAGCATGTGAAACAGATGAAAACACCTTCAAGACAATCCGATCATTTCGCAAGATCGGGGACAATCTTGAAGGTGTTTTTTTATGCGTGCGTGTCTGCTCCTTGAGCCAGACGACGCCGATCAGCGTAGCAAACACGATGCTGATTTCCCGCAGCGCCACTTCTCTGTCTTTGGAACGCAGTCGGCAACCGTTCCGTTCAGCAGACGATCCGGTACGGCAACGGCGGACTCGTATGCACAAGCCCCTGCTGTCCCCGCTCAGGCTCAGGCGCAAGCTCGATCGCGATAGGATGGATGGTGGCCCCTCTGTCGGTCGGATACCACGGGCGGTTTGCTTTTACCAGCACGAGCACGCCGTCCTGATCGCCGTAAAAGCGAAAGACTTCCGATTCAGCCTCAAATTCGCTCGGGATCGGGGCGAGCGAAGCCGCGAATGCCGCGACATCGGGAACGGGCATGCCGACTTCCTGAATCGAGAGCCAATCCGTCTTCGCCTCTGTCGGAAAAGCCAGCAGCTCCAAAATGTTTCCTTCCGGGTCTGCGAAGTAGAGCTGCTTTCCTTTCCACGTGTACGACTGCATGACTTCCTGCCCGTCTTTGCTGCGCAAAACGATGCCGCGCTGTCTGATCGCTTCCGCATACGAATCGAACGCCCGCTCCGCGATGCCGCAGGCAAAATGGTAAAACGGCTTTTGCTCGGCCCGCTGAAAAGCCAGTGTGGCTTCCCCTACCGATACGGCAAACGAGCGGGGCGTGCTTTCGATCAGCGGCATGTGCAAAACTTGCGTGTAAAAAGCCAGCAGTTCTTCCGGCTTGCTCGTCGTCAACGTCACCTTTTGCAGCTTCATCGGCCGTTCACTTCCTTTTTTCTTCCATAGTAGCATAAGTAGCGCCCGGGAAGCGGCAGCCCTTTTCGCCGCGGAAGAAAAAAACAAGCGATCCCCAAACAGGAATCGCTTGCCGCTAGTCACGCGAAATGCTTGACCAGATTCAGAAACAGATCAATAGCCGTGCCGATCTCTTCCTCGTCGATATCAAATTTGGGGTGATGATGCGGATAGGCGCTCTTTTTTCCGCACAAAAACACGATGTTTGGCTTGACCGCTTCCCGTTTTTCAGCCATCCATTTCGCGACGGCGAGCAAGAGCGCCGTATGTCCGTCGTGTCCCAGGGGAATTGTAGCGTGGCGGCATAAAAAAACCTTCTCTGCCGAAAGAGAAGGAGTTGGATTTTCAGAATAAGGCACAGGAAACGGGACGAAATAGGGAGGTTGGTGTTCGCGGTTGTCCAGCCGAATCGAACGAGTAACCGATGAACCGAATAGGCGTCTGGCGATTCGTTCTACCCATACAAATTAGGATTAGCACGTATGCTCTGTCATACATTTCTACGAGCGACCAGCGCTCATAGGGGTCCTTGTCTCGCACAAGGATAGGCGTTGTCCGCGATTTCCTGTGGCTGAGATGTACTCAGCTTACAAAACGCAATCCGTTACGTTTTCTAAGCTAAGCACATGAAGCTGTGCCTAGTCTTCCAGCTCGATATATTTTTCGGCCTGCGGAAACTCCAGAAAAATGTTGTGGCATTCGTCTTCAATCAACTGGGACAAGCGCTTGACTTTTCTCTCCAGCTTCAAGCCGCTTTCCCGCGCTTTTTCAATGTCGTACATGGCGCGCGTGATCGTCTTGTCCCCGCCATTGAAGTAGCCGCCCGTATTCAGTTCCTCTTTTTTCATCGAACCGTATCGCTTCAGCGAGGCAGCTTCCTTGCGCATATGCTTCGCAATCTGCATCGCAGTAAAAAGGCTGATCTCCTGATTGTTCCAGGTGATTTTGTGGGCGAGATTGGCGCTGTGGATCAGCTCGTCAATGACGCGGAAGTCTTCGCGCGCTTCCTCCAGCTCTTCCGTGATGAGCGCAAACGAACGAGTCGGCTCCTCCGCTTGCTCGCCTTTCACATAGACGCAGAAGGCGTTTTTTTCGCGCTCCTGATCGAGCTCGCTGACCTTGTGGGCAATATCTGAACGCAACGGAACAAGTGCTGCCAAAGACAGTTTCGCCATTTCCAACCTTCCTTTCTCTCGGGACGAAATTTACTCTTTCAATGAGACGAGCCAATAGCTGGAAAGTTTCGTTTTTTCCAGAAAACTTTTGGCACTGGCTTTTAGAAAAATAGCAAAGCCCCCTCATTCATCGAGGAAGCTTTGCCGGTGCAGTCATGCGCTTTTGGATGAGTTGAATTTTTTGTGGTAATAGCGGGAAAATCCGATGATACAGGGGACGAGGACGATCGTCGGCATAAACCAGACGAGCGGGTGAACAGAGCTTAGGCCGAGCAGGCGCGGCGCACCGAACACGGTAAAGGCCGTAATCGTCGCGATACAGCAGCCGAGCATTCCTCCCAGATGCTCAAACCACCAGTGGAGCTTTCGCCCCGGCGGCCGCAGCCAGTACACAAGCTGCGTCGTGCCGAGGAAAATCCCGATGAACGGAAACCAGGTCAGCAGGGTAAAGTCGATCGTCGCCCCGTACAGGCTCATAGCTGCGCCCGAGGCGACCAGCAAAGCGGGAAACAGCAGGTCGACCGGTTGGCGATGCGCCGCTTTGCGGTTTTTGTACCGCAGCACGCGAATCCCGTACCAGGCTGTCGCCGAGCTCAAAATCGAGATAAAAATGAGGAACCAGGCGAAGGCGACGGACTCGACCGTTTTGTCCGGATCGAATCCGATCCGCCAGATGCCCATGACGAGGGCCGAGATCGCGACTGCTCCCATCGCGATCACGTAGACCCAGCCTGAGCGCACGTGCGCCTTTCCGCCCTTTTTGGTGACGATTGGCAGCCAGAATACGAGCAAGGCGGTAAATCCGGCGATGATGTGAATCACTTTGAAAATCGAGAAAAGAAGCATGGCGCTGTTTCCCCCTCTGCTAACCATTGGTCAGCGTCTGATACATGATCTGATGCACTTCATCGACAGTCAGTCCGCTCGCATTCGGCGCGATTTGCGTCTTCATCCGGATGCCGTACGTAATCATCGTGAAAAAAATCGCGACCTTCTCCGCATCGAGCGTGGCCGGGATCACGCCAGCCCGCTGCCCAACCTCGATCCATTCCTTCGACGTCTGGATGCTCTCCTCGTGCAGCTTGGCAAGCATCTCGCCAATCACCGGGTCTTCTCTTTTGCTCAGCAAGTAAATCAGGATCAGATTCGTCACATCGCGCGGGTTGTGAATGTGGCGCAAGCCCTGCGAGATACTCCCGAGTGCCCCCGTCAATTCGCTTCCCCCTTCTTTTACGGTTTGGTAAAACCGCTGGCTGATGGCGGCAAAACGTCTTTGCAACAGCAAGCCGAGCAGTTCATCCTTGCTTTTTACGTAATGGTAGATCGCGCCCTTGGACAAGCCTGAACGCTTCATGATGTCCTGCAACGTCGTCTGCTGGCATCCTTTTTCCAAAATCAATTCCTCTGTCGCCGTCAGCAGCAATTGGAAGCTGGGGTTTTGATGAATCGATGACATAGTATCCTCCTGTAGAAAATGGACATGGAAGTCGGTTCCTTACGACCACTATACAAACCGTCGGTCGGTTTGTCAAGCGAAAGAAAAAACACGGACGTCGCTTCGTCCGCTTGACGCTGCTTTTCGCTGCTGCTTACGCTTTACTGCGAGCCGATGAGTTTGTAGTAGATCACCGTGTCGTGCAGGCTGCCGTCAGCAGACATGGCGTAGTGCGGGATTCTCCCGCCCTCTTGGTACCCCATCGCCTGATACAGCCGATTGGACGGATCTTCGGCGCGCGTATCCAAAACGAGCAGGCTGCGGTTCTCGGCCAGCGCCCGCGCCTGTGCAAGCAGCATCAGCGTGCGGCCAATGCCTTGCCGCTGCGCGGAAGGATGCACCATCAGCTTGGCGATTTCCGCCCGATGCCGTCCGTTTGGCCGCTCAGCCAGGTGGAGCTGGACTGTCCCGACGATGCCGTTTTCATTGGCTGCCACCCAGACTACCACCTGCTCGCCCGTTACCGAGGCCAAGTAGGCGTATGCTTCTTCCCAGGCCAGTGGCGGCAAAAACCCGACGGAAGCCCCATCCGCTACGACATCCACCAGCAGCCCGGCCAGCTCGCGAAGCTCCTGCTCCGTTGGCTGGATCACTTCTCGATACGATAAACCTGGCGTCATGCTTTGTCCCCTCCGTTACGTTTCGCTATGTGCGTGATTATTCTGTATCCTTTAGCACCACTATAACCGAGAAACGGAGCGCTGTCAGTTAAAACGGAACATTTTATGTAAGGAAAATTAACATACATATATCACCGATCCGTTATGGACGATACCCGTACATGCTAAAGATGAAAAAAAGACACGCATACACAACCCCTGCCGGAACAATCGAGAGCGCGATCCAAAATTTTTGCGCCGTTCCACGGGCAGCCTTGAACCAACCGTAGTAGTTGAACAGCAGCACGAGCAGAAACGGAACAAAGAAAAATCCGAGCATGGACTCGACCCACGCCGAATTGTTGTCCCAAAATTGCTCCGGCACCGGCAGCGTATGATACTCCGCGTAAATTGCTTCCTTGCGTGAGATGAACACGTACGACAGAACGATATAATAGACGATTACAGCGGCCTTGACCCAGCCCTTTATCCCTTTTGTCGTCCATAACAGCATAAAAATGATGCCCAAGATGAACCATAAGGCCATGTATTCCATCCCGATCCCTCCTAGAAGGGATTATATTTTTTCGCGCTGCATGAAATAAGTACCAACTTTTTTTGGTACCTCCCCGGCTTTCCCGGCAAGAGTCGACAAAATTTGGAATCCTTCCTATAATAGACTTGTCAAAAAAAAGCTGTCTTTTCGTAGGAGATGGTCATGATTACATACGCGATTTCGTTTTTGCTGTCGTTTGCTATCGTCATGGTGCTGATTCCACCGCTGGCCAAATTGGCGTTTCGCCTTGATTTTGTGGACAAGCCCCGGAAAGACGTCGAGCGCAAGATTCATCGGGAGCCGATCCCGCTAACCGCCAGCTATGCGATCTTCGTCGGCTTCGCTACATCGTTTCTGCTGTTTTCCAAAGAATCGCCGGAACAGACGATTGCCGTTTTGATCGGCTCGCTGCTCCTTCTTACCATCGGCACGATTGACGACTGGTACAAGACGCAGGGCAAAGACTTCTCCGCTCTGCCAAAAATGATCGTCCAGCTTTCCGCCGCCGTGATCGTGTACTTGTCCGGAATCAGCTTCTCCGGCTTTTACAATCCGCTGAGCGGGGAGTACATCCTGCTGCCGGAATGGCTGCAGTTCATCCTCACGATCTTGTGGATTTTCGGTGTGACGACGGTCATCAACTTTTCGGACGGCATGGACGGCCTCGCCGGAGGGCTGACCGCCATTTCTGCCGGTACGCTGTTCGTCGTCGCCCTTGTCAAAGGACAGACGACCTCCGCCATCATGGCGATCAGCCTGATCGGGGTCGCTCTCGCTTACTTGCGCTACAACAAGCCGCCCGCGAAAATTTTCATGGGAGACGCAGGGGCGACTTTTCTCGGCTTTATCCTCGCCGTGATCGCGCTGGACGGAGCCTTCAAACAGGCAACGGTCCTGTCGCTGTTCATCCCGATTTTGGCGCTGGGTGTGCCGATCTTCGACAACCTGTTCGTCGTAGCAAAACGGTTCATGCAAGGCAAGCCGATCTACCAGGCAGACGCCAGCCAGGTGCATTACCGCTTGCTGCGCACGGGGCTTAATCCCAAGCAGGTCGTGGCGTTTCTATGCTTAATCAGCATGTGCTTCTCGCTGACCTCGATTATCCTGCTTTTGCTGGGTGTATAGAACGAAAAAATGCCGCTTCGGTCCTCCCACGGACCTGCGGCATTTTTTTATGCTGAACAGGCTGGCTGGCGCAGCCGTTTCGCTTGTCGCCCAGGCCAGGCGAGGCCCGCTTCTCTACAGGAGCGCTCGCTTCGCCGTCAGCATCGTCTGGGTAATCCGAAAGCCTGTCCCTTCGTACAAAGCAATCGCAGGCTTGTTGTGCGTTCCTGTCACGAGGTACGGCTGCAAGCCTTTTTCCAGCGTCCGGTTTATGAAAAACCGGGCAAGCTGTTTGCCGTAGCCTTTTTTCTGGTGCTTGGGGTCGACGAAAACATCGTAGGCTTCGCCATGCGGGGTCACGATCAACGAGCCGACAAACTCGCCCTGTTCCTCGTAGAACATGTAGATGTCGTCCTTCATTTCCGTGAGCAGCCACTTTTGCCAGGAGTCCATCGTTTGTTCGCAGTAGTCGGTCAGACGGTACGGCTTCAGATCAATGCTTTTGCGCACCTCATAGTAGGCGTCGCTTTGGGACTGGATGTAGCAGGGCAGCTCCTGCTCGGCAAAAGGCTTGACCGCAAGCGTCGGCTCCGGCACCATCCCGCCTGTGTACTTCATCGTATGCTGTCCCCACAACGGCGCGAAGCCTTTTTTGGCAAAAAACGCCCCGGCATCGCCCTCGTCGATGCGATACGTGGCGACGACCGCCGTCGGCTTCTGCTCGTGCGCAAGCAACTGTGTCCAGACGAGGTCGAACAGCCGGGAGCCGATCCCTTTTTTGCGCTGCTCGGGACGTGTGTACACGTACATTTCCGCCGTCCCCTCTTCGCCAAAAGAGGTTAAATCGTACAAGCCGCAAGCGACGATCTCCCCTTGCTCCTCACAGAGAAACACCGTGGCCGATTTCAGGATTGCCGCGAGTTCCACCGGGCGCCATTGCACCTCTTTTTGCAGCATCGCCACGACCGTGCCCAGGTCGCGCTCCTTCAGGTTGCGAATCATTTCTCTTCTCTCCCTCTGCTGCTCATCGCCTGCGCGCTAGCTCTGCTTCGTGGCTGTCGCTTCCGCCGTCTGCTCCAGTTGCTTTTTATGTTGCAGGCACGCCTGGCATCTTCTGCTTTTTCTGCCAAAAGCGGTGTAGTATTTGAGCTTTTTGCAGGAGCGGCACGTCACGTACAGCGAGCTGGACAAATTGTAGTTTTGCTCGGGCGTGTTTTGCGAGAGGTGGACGGTCTTGTTGTATTTGATTAAAAGGTGCGCCGTATGTATGGCATCGACCAAAGCCGAGTGCAGCCTTCCTTCCTGAACGATGCCGGCTGCATCAATCGCGTCTTTCAGACTCATCTGCTTGCGGTCGGCGAGCAGCATGCTGATCGCGGGCTGGATGTCGTTGTAGTTGCGCAGCCAGTTGAAATCAAGTCCGAAGCGGGCGCAATGCTCGATCATCAGCCGTTTGTCGTCCTGGCCCCACGAGCACAAATAGTAGTCCTCGTCCGTGCCGATCCAGTCGAGAAAAGCGTCGAAGGCTTTGCGAAACGGAATAAACGTCGGCATGTTTTCTTTGTCCAGGCCGATAAATTTGCGGGTGCGCTCCGTAATTCTGCGCTCGATGGCCGGAAACGTGTAGCGCTGGAAGGTGTCGACCTCCACGCCGTTTTTTCCGGTCACGACTTTTGCCGCACCGATCTCGATGATTTCCGGGATCTTGTCCCGTTGATGGGTAAGGGTTGTTTCCAGGTCATAGACAATGATTTGCAAGCAGTATCACATCCTGAATGTATTGGTTCTATTATGAACGGTTGCGGGCATGGATTGCAAAAAGCAGCAGGCAAACGCTTTCCTTATTTAATGGATAATTGTATAGGAGCGCGGACAAAAAACAAAGCAAAAAATGGCTGCCGTACATGGCAGCCACGAAAAGCCTCTATCTGGTTGTGCCGGATTTTCAAAACGTTTTCCGCAGCCACGCGAGCAGCGCCCAGCGCCTTTCTGTCCGGCGCTTGTAGGCGGGCAGTCCCCGGTACACTTCTGTCGCTTCGCGAAAAGATGCCTTCGCCTTGTCTTTTTGCTGCAGCTCGTCGTACACGACGCCAAGCTTGAAGTACACCTCGCACGACGACATGTTCATTTTCGCCAGCTCCTCCAGGTATTCCAGCGCTTTTTCCCGCTGCTGGCGCTTCGCGTACTCTTCCCCGACAATCAGGCGCGGCTCCCCGTATCTGACGCGCGGATTGAGCTTCAACGCCTGCCCGATCAGCTCCAGCCCCTCTTCCATCCGCCCTGTCTTCAGCAAGCAAATGCCTTTGTCACACAAATATTCGGACGAATCCTGCATCGTGGCGGCGATCCCTTCCAAGTAAGCCAGCGCTTCTGCATATTGCCGCTTTTCCATGTGCAGACGGGCCGCCTCCAGCTTGGCTGGCGTGTCGTGCGGGTTCAGCCGCAACTGCGTGCGTAACGCCGACAGCCTTCTCCAACGGCGATACGGCTTGGTAATGTCAGGCAGCAGCCGGACAAAGCGGCGATCCAGGAAATACAGGACGAGCAAAATAATCAGCATGGCGATAAACGGATTGCCTGTCAGCCACCACAGGATTGAGAACAAGAACAGTTTCCCCAAAGATTTCCCCTCGATCCTCTCTTTTTTCTTTTTTTACTATAAGAGTCTGCCAACTCTATTGTCAAATATTGTTACCTCAAGATAAAAGGTTACTACGATAGTGGTTGTTATCCACCGCGATATAGGTTACTATAATCGTAGTAACCTATAATAAACTATTTCAAAAGGAGGTTTGCTCGCCACCGTGAACATGAAAGTGTACCTCCTGGCTATCGCTGCCTTTGTCGTAGGAACGGTAGAGCTGATTATCGGCGGCATCTTGGACATCATCGCGGGGGATTTGCAAGTCTCCATCAGCACCGCAGGCTGGCTGATTACGATGTTCTCTGTTGTTTTTGCGCTTTCCGCTCCGATTTTGCTGACCGTAACGGCAAAGGCCGAGCGAAAAGCGCTGTATTTGTGGGCGCTGGCCGTTTTTTTCGTCGGCAACGTGATTTCTTGGCTCAGTCCTCATTATTCGATCTTGATGCTTGGGCGGATTTTTTCCGCAGCGAGCGGTTCGCTGATTATCGTGCTGTCCATCACCATCGCTTCCTCGATCGTCCAGGAGGCGTACCGGGCGAGAGCAATCGGCGTCATTTTCATGGGCGTGAGCGGTTCGCTCGTGCTGGGTGTGCCGCTTGGCCTTGTCATCGGCAATTCGTTTGGCTGGCGCGCGCCGTTTTTGCTTATTTCCGTTTTGACGCTCGTCTCCATGATCGGGATTTCCGCCTTTTTGCCGAAAATCCCGGCAAGGCCGACGATTCCGCTCAGAGAGCAGCTTTTGACGCTGAAAAAGCCGAAGATCATCAGCGCGCAACTGACGTCCGTGTTCATGCTGACCGGACATTTGACGTTGTACGCCTATTTCACTCCGTTTTTGAAAACGGCTTTGCACCTGTCTTCCGGCTGGGTCAGCATCGTCTACTTTATTTTCGGCATCTCCGCTGTGCTCGGCGGCGGCGTTGGCGGCTGGGCGGCAGACAAGCTCGGTTCGACGAAAAGCATTTTGGTCATTATCGCCTCGTTCGCTGTCGTGATGTTCCTCATTCCGGCAGTGACGTTTTCGCTCTATTTGTTCCTCGTCGTGATGATTGTCTGGAGCATGCTCAGTTGGGCGATCACGCCCGCGCAGCAAAACTACCTGATCGAAACGGCCCCCGAGTCGTACGAGATTCAGCAAGGCTTGAACACGTCCGCGTTGCACATCGGCATTGCGCTCGGCTCGGCCGTCGGCGGCTTTGTCATTGAGCATCACTCTGTCGTGGACACGGCCTGGGTAGGCGGCATCTTCGTGCTGATTGCCTTTGTCTGCGCTGTTTTTTCTATTACAAGACCTGCTACGTCCAAGCTTGGTCAGTCCATTACCATTTAAGGAGGTGAATGCCGTCGCGCCGAGAGCGAGCCTGTGCGTTCCGCTCGGTGCGCGACGGCCTTATCATGAGCACACATATTCAAGCCAAACCAGGTGAAATCGCAGAAAGCATCCTGCTGCCAGGCGATCCGCTGCGGGCCAAGTACATTGCTGAGACGTTTCTCACAGACGTGACCTGCTACAACCAGGTGCGCGGCATGCTCGGCTTCACGGGCACTTATCAAGGCAAACGGGTGTCTGTGCAAGGGACAGGCATGGGCGTTCCGTCGATTTCGATTTACGTCAACGAGCTGATCCGCGACTACGGCGTGAAAAATTTGGTTCGCGTCGGAACGTGCGGCGGCATCCAGAAAGACGTGCATGTGCGCGACGTCATTATCGCCATGACGGCATGCACGGACTCGAACATGAACCGCCTGACATTCCCGGGCTTCGACTACGCGCCTTGCGCCAATTTCGAGCTGTTGCAAAAAGCGTACAACGCAGGCGTTGCCAAAGGCTTGCCGGTGCGGGTCGGCAACGTGCTGACGGCCGATGTGTTTTACCGCGAAAGCATGGAGCCGGTGAAAAAGCTCGGCGACTACGGGGTGCTCGCCGTAGAGATGGAGACGACGGCGCTCTATACGCTTGCCGCGAAGTACGGCGTCAACGGTTTGTCGATCCTGACCGTCAGCGACCATATTTTCACGGGCGAGGAAACGACGGCCGAAGAGCGGCAGACGACGTTCAACGACATGATCGTCATGGCGCTGGAGGCCGTTATCGCCGAGTAAGCATCATCGGCGTACGCGAGAAAGCTTACAACAAAAAGGGATCTGCGCTCGCTGGCAGATCCCTTTTTGCTGTACGTATTTGACGCAGCATGAACCATTTTGCTTGCTTCGGGCATTCGCCCGCTTTTTGCCCAGGCGAAACGATCCGGGTTACGCCTTGCTTTCGCATTCGTCCCGCTTGCTCGACTCTTCGCTGCAGAGCATGATCGACGCCAAAATCATCCCCGCAATTACCAGCTCGCCTTGCTCGACTTCAATCGCCTCCACACTCCCTGTAACCGGAGAGAGGATGTCGATGCTCCGGCTGCCGTCTGCGAGTGTGAACAGCACTTCTCCCTCCTGCACAGAATCACTCAATCGAAAAAAGATTCGCGCAATGGTTCCGGCAAATGGCGATACTACGTCATACTTTAAACCCAATCTGCTCACCTCGACTTATCTTCTCTTGGATTTCCTGATATTTGCGACTGATCGTGGACTGGCTGACGCCGAGCACCTTGGCTGCCATGGACGTCGTCTTGAACTCGTCCATCGCCATCTTGATAAGCTGCTCCTCCATCGCTCTCGTCGCTTCCTTCAGCGGCATGATCTTGGTCAAACGCTGCCGCATATACTGCTTTTTCTTCGTCTTCAACAGCGGCGTAATGTGGTGCGCTTCGATGAGATCCTCGTCTGCGGTGACCACGATTCGCTCGATGATGTTTTGCAATTCGCGCACGTTGCCTGGCCAGGAATACGATTCCAGCAGGTCGAGGGCGTCTTGGGACAGTTGGGTGGAACGTTCGTATTTTTCGTTAAACGTTTGCAAAAAGTGCAGGCTGATGAGCGGGATGTCCTCAGGGCGGTCGCGCAGCGGCGGAATCACGACAGGAATGACGTTCAGCCGATAGTAAAGGTCCTCGCGAAACGTGCCTTCCTCGACCATTTTTTCGAGATTTTTGTTCGTCGCGGCGATGATTTGCACATCGACCTCGACGATCTCCGAGCCGCCTACCGGGATGATCTCTCGCTCCTGGAGGACGCGCAGCAGCTTGACCTGCAGATTGAGCGGCATTTCTCCGATCTCGTCGAGAAACAGCACGCCTTTGTGGGCCATGCGGAAATACCCCGGCTTGCCGTTCGTATTCGCGCCTGTAAACGCGCCCTTTTCATAGCCGAACAGCTCGCTCTCCAACAGCGTCTCCGGGATCGCCCCGCAGTTGACCTTGACGAACGGGTGGTTGTAGCGCGGCCCCAACTCGTAAATCGTGCGAGCGAACACTTCTTTGCCGACGCCGGATTCCCCGGTGAGCAGCACGGTCGACGAAGTGTTGGCGATCTTGTGAATGTACTTCATCACTCTTTCCATCGGCTCGCTGGCGTAGATCAACTGGCGGTTTTTCGCGTACTGCTTCTGGTCGCGCAAATGCTCCAGTTCCTTTTTGTATTTCTCCGATATTTTTTTGACCTGGAGCAGTTCTTCCTTCAGCATGACCGTCTCCGTAATATCCCGCAGCGCAATGACGATCCGCTCCAGCTTGCCTTTGCCGTCAAAAATCGGGTTGCCGACCGCGAGCACATTTTTGCCCGAGCGGCTCTCCTGGGTGACGGACACTTTTCGTTTTCGCTCCATCACCATCCGGACGATCGCGGAGAAAAACAGCCCCTCCTGCTCCAGCTCCATCAGATTGATGCCGACGAGCTGCTCCTTGTTGATCTCCCAAAAGTCTTCGATCAGGTTGCCGCTGTAGCGCAACAGCACGCCTTTTTCATCGAGGACGAGAATCTCGTCGTAGATCGAGGAAAGAATCCCTTGCAGGTCGGTGTTGAGGTTTTTGACGTATTCCATCTCCATCGCCATTTTTTCGATGTACGGCAAATCTTGCAGGACGATCGTCGCCCCGGTTACCGTGCCGTCCTGGCTGCGAATCGGGCAAAAATCGGCCAGCACCCCGATCCGTTCGTTGACGATGATGTAGTTGAGCACCTTTTCCCCGTACTCGATCACTTTGTGAAAAACGTCCGGGTCGAGCAACTCGCCGACCCGTTGCTGGCGCAGCTCCTCCGGGGTCACGCGAACCATCCGCAACACTTCCGAGCTGAAGTTCTCGATCCGCCCCTTCTCGTCCACAATCAAAATGCCCATCGGGATCGAGTTGAGCAGCGAGCGAATCCAGTCGGGGTGCCCGGACTGGCTGGTCAGGACGTAGTACAGCACATCTTCGCGGCGCAAGTAGCCTTCGGGCTGTCCGGCCGGACCGGAAACCACGACGACTTCTTCTCCGCATACTTTGAAAAAATCCGGGACGTCTTCTCCCTGTTGCAAAAAAGAAAGGTTCGTTTGATAGGGCAACTCGCGCACGGGCCTGTCCATCCAGTCCGCGTCCGTCATCCGTTGCAGCAGATCGGTGTTGCGTATATAGGCAACGAGCTTTTGTTCATTGTTCGGATCGGTTACAAACACATAGCGTTCGTTGAACCGTGACATGATGTTCCGGACTTCATTTACTGAAGATTCAAACGATACAGTCAACGCTTTTCTGACAAAACGATTTGAAACCATAGGTCCTCCCAATATTGCTTGGCGTGTGACTTCTATTATACTCAGGGCTCCCATGGAGAAGAAAGGGGAAAAGAAGACTGGGGTGGGCAGTCTTCTTTTCCGGTAAACGATTTAGATTTGGACTTGCGGCAGTACGTTTTTGAACGTCTCGATCACTTTGTCAGCTTCCTCGTAGGTGATGGTGAGCGGCGGCTCGATGCGGATTGTCTTCGCGTTAATCAAAGTTCCGGCGACCAGCACGCCGTTGTCGAACAAGCCTTTGGACACTTCGTAGCCGATCTCGTCGCTGTGGAACTCGATCCCGATCAACAGCCCTTTGCCGCGCACTTCCTGCACCTTGTCGCTGTGCGCTGCCGCTGCTTCGCGCAGCCCTTTGAGCATGTACTCGCCCATTTCCACGCAGCGGTCGAGCAAGTTTTCCTCGATCAGCACGTTGAAGGTCGCAATCGCCGCCGCGCACGCCAGCGGGTTGCCGCCAAACGTCGTCGTCTGCACGAACGGATTCGGGAAAAAGCTTTTGAACACTTCCTCTGTCGCGACCACGGCTCCCGCTGGCATGATGCCGCCGCCGAACGCTTTGGCCAGGCACAAAATGTCCGGAACGACGTTGTAATGCTCGCAGCAAAACATTTTTCCGGTGCGGCCCATGCCCGTCTGCACTTCGTCGAGAATCAGGAGAGCGCCGTACTGATCGCACAGCTCGCGCACCTGCTGCAAATAGTCGTCCGGCGGCAGGTTGACGCCGCCTTCGCCCTGGATCGGCTCGAGGATGACCCCGGCGATCTCTTCGCCGACGAGCGCGCACGCTTCAAACGTCTTGCGCAACATCTCGATGTCGCCGAAGTGCACGTGGCGGAAGCCCGGGATCATCGGCAGAAACGGCTTGCGGAATACCCCTTTGGCGGTAGCGGACAGAGCGCCCAAGCTTTTGCCGTGGAACGCTTTCGTCGTCGCGATAAAAGTCGTGCGGCCCGTGTGCATTTTCGCCAGCTTGATCGCCGCTTCCACCGTTTCTGTCCCGCTGTTGGCGAAGTAGGCGTATTTCAGGTTGCCCGGCGTCACGTCAGCCAAAATTTTGGCGAGCATGGCGCGCAGCGGGTCGAGCAAGTCCTGGCTGTGCAGCGGCTGGCGGTTGAGCTGGTTGATGACGGCCTCCACGACTTTTGGATGGCGGTGGCCGACGTTGTAGATGCCGAAGCCACCCAGGCAGTCGATGTACACTTTTCCGTTGACGTCCATGAACGAGTTCGGGCCTGCGTCTTTCCATTCCACAGCGGCGAACTGGCCGTCCTTGGTCACGGATTTGCGGTAGCCAAGAAAGCCCGGATTGACGTGGTCGCGGAAGTTTTCCACCGTCTGGCGGGTGACCCACTCCGCTTCGTCTTTCGTGATTTCGCTTTTGGCGATCAGGTCGAGCACCTGGCTCGTATAGGCGTAGACGTCTTTGTACTGTTCTTTTACTTGTGCATGCTGATTGCTCTCCACTGTCTTGTTCATCGTGCTGTCCTCCTGATTGTCGTATTAGTTTTCAAACCAGCCGGTTGGCTGTACGTGCAGGTTGATGTTGATCTGCTTGACTTCTGTGTACTCCTCGAAGCCATACGTGCCCAGACCGCGGCCGATGCCGCTCTGCTTGTAGCCGCCCCACGGCGCTTCGTTGTACGTCGGATGGTAACAGTTGATCCACGTAATCCCGGCGCGCAGCTTCTTGATGACGCGCATCGCCTTGGCGCCGTCCTGAGTGAACACGCCGCCCGCCAGTCCGTAGACGGTATCGTTGGCGATGCGGATGGCGTCTGCTTCGTCCCGGAAGCGCTGGATCGCCAGCACAGGGCCGAAAATTTCCTCCTGGACGATCTTCATGGACGGGGTCGTATCGGTGAAAATCGTCGGCTCGATGAAGTAGCCTTTTTCCAGGCCGTTTGCCGTCAAGCGGTTGCCTCCGCACACCAGACGGGCGCCTTCTGCTTTTCCAAGCTCGATGTAGTGCAAGATTTTTTCCATGTGCGCCTGGCTGACGACTGGCCCCATCTCGGTAGCGGGATCGTCGCCGCGGCCTACGCGTATTTTTTTCGCCCGTTCCACCAGCCGCTCGACGAAGCGGTCGTGGATGCTGTCCTCAAGCAGCAGGCGCGATCCGGCGGAGCAGACCTGGCCTTGATTCGCGAAAATTCCGAATAGCGCGTAATCGACAGCCGTCTCGAAGTCGGCATCGGCAAACACGATGTTCGGCGACTTGCCGCCAAGCTCGAGGGAAATTTTTTTGATGTTGCCTGTAGCGGCCCGCATGATGCTGCGTCCGGTAGCCGTGCCGCCTGTAAACGAGATTTTGTCCACCAGGTGGCTCTCCGCCAGCTCGTTGCCTACCGTAGCTCCCGCGCCCAGCACCATGTTGGCTACGCCTTTCGGGATGCCTACTTCTTCTATGATTTCAAACAGCTTTTGCGCAGTGACCGGGGTGACCTCAGACGGCTTGAAGACGATCGTGTTCCCGGCGGCCAATGCAGGCGCGATCTTCCACACGCCCATGAGCAGCGGGTAGTTCCACGGCACGATCAGGCCGCATACGCCGACAGGCTCGCGCACGACCATCGCCTGCACAGGGTCTGCCACGTGATAGGTCTGCCCGTCCGGCTTGGTAACGAGGCCCGCGTAATAGCGGAAGCACGCGGCCGCGTCGGCGACGTCAAAAGCGGTCTCGCGCAGCGGCTTGCCGTTGTCCAGCGTCTCCAGCCTGCCGATTTCTTCCGCGCGCTCCTCGAGCTTGTCGGCGATCTTAAACAGGTAGCGGGCGCGCTCTGCTGCCGGAAGCTCCGACCAGATGCCGCTGTCGAATGCTTCGCGAGCGACCTGAATGGCATGGCGGGCGTCTTCCACGTCCCCTTCTGCCGAGAGGGCAATCACTTCCCCCGTAGCGGGATTCACAATCTCGCGGGTCTTTTTGCTTTGCGCGTCTACCCATTCCCCGTTGATGTACATCTTCAGGTTCATCATGCAACGAATCCTCTCCTTCCGCTGTATCCATTCACGTAAACTACCTAAAGCAACTCTCGTGCCAATCCGGGATGCGCCCGTGCACATGCGCAAACCCGGATCACCTGCACGAATGATCTATTCAAAAATTCATAGATTATGCAAAAATGAATAGCTGGATTACTTGCTCACAGCCTGCTTTTGTTGCAGGGCGACCAGGGCGGCAAAGTCGTGAATCAGCGTAGCTGCCAACAGCGACGTGATCTGTGCCGGGTCGTACGGAGGCAGCACCTCGACCAGATCGAAGCCGATGTAGTTCAGGCCGGTCAAGGAGCGAATCATTTGCAGCGCCTCGTGGCTGGTGAAGCCGCCTACTTCGAGCGTGCCTGTTCCCGGAGCAAAAGCCGGATCGACAAAGTCGATGTCAAAGGTCAAAAAGCACGGCGTGTCCCCGATTTTTGCCTTGATCTCGCCAAGCACGTCATCCCAGCCGCGGTTGCGCAGCTCTTGCGTCGTGACGACGTTGTAGCCAAGCTCGTAGCTCGCTTCGAGATCGCCGGGGTGGTTGAGCGTCCCGCGAATGCCGACCTGAAACACTTTGTCCGGCAAAAGCAGCCCTTCCTCATGCGCCCGGATAAACGGCGAGCCGTGCCAATATTTTTCGTCGTAATACGTATCCCACGTGTCCGTGTGCGAGTCGAACTGAATCATCGCGACCTGGCCGTACACTTTTTTGGCGGCCCGCAGCGAGGCCAGCGTAATCGAGTGATCCCCGCCCAAGCCGATCGGCACGATCCCTTTTTGCATCAGGTCGAGCATGGCTTCCTCCATCAGCTCGTAGCTGCGGTGGATATTGTGCGGGATGACCGGGACGTCCCCGATGTCGATCGCCTTGGTGTCTTCAAACGGGTACACTTTATGCGTCGGATGGTAAGGGAACAGCGTCATCGAAGCCTGGCGAATCGCTTGCGGCGCAAAGCGCGCTCCGACGCGGAAGGACGCCGCCGTGTCAAACGGCTGTCCGATGATCGCTACCTTGGCATTTTCTCGCGCGGACGGCAGACGCATGAAAGTGCCTGTCGTGCAAAACTCCGGTTTTACATCTGGGGAAAGTGGATATTGCATGAGTTTCAGTCCTCCGTTTGTAGGTTGTCGGGTATGAATCGTCTGTTTCTTCTCTACAGCGTTGGACTTTTTGGCAAAGATGACGGGCAGTTGGCTTTGTTACCGTAGTGCCTCTCTATCCCTCAGCTCCTGCCCAACGCTGCCTGTATCCTTTTGCAAACAAGCTCGCCGGATGGGCGAAAGCCGGCAACAGGATCATGGACAGCAGGACAGCAATGAGGAAAAGCTTGTTTCGCATCGCTTGTAACCACTCCTTGTTTCCTTCCTTGCGCGTTCATTGAAATATTATTGCAAAAATTATGCCAATTTATCTTTCGTGAAAACGTTGAAAGGCAGGCTGTTTTCTATTCGTTTTTTCATGATCTATCCATTTTTGCATAACCGCTTTTGCCTGGTCTGATCGCGAAAAAGGAGCGCCGCCCGAATGAGCAACGCTCCTGCCGCTGTTTTTATGCCCGTGTTTCCCCGCTTAGTTCGCCCAGCCCCGCACGCGTGCCGCTTCCGCCAGCCTTTTGACGGCGACCATGTACACGGCCTTGCGCATGTCGATGCTGTATTGCTCTGCTGTCTCGTACGCCTTGCGGAAGCTTCCCTCCATCTTCTCGCGCAGCATCTTGTCGACCGTCGCCTCATCCCAGTAGTAGCCCTGGTTGTTTTGCACCCATTCAAAATAAGAAACGATCACGCCGCCGGAATTGGCCAAAATGTCCGGCACGACGATAATCCCCCGCTCCTGCAACATGCGCTCGGCCTCTGCCGTCGTTGGCCCGTTCGCTGCTTCGATGACGATCCGGCACGACAGGCGCCCCGCATTTTCCGCCGTAATCTGTCCGCCCAGCGCCGCCGGAATGAGAATGTCGCACGGCCGCTCCAACAGCTCCTGGTTGGTGATCCGGTCGGCAAACAACTGGGTGACCGCGCCAAACGAATCGCGGCGCTCCAGCAAGTACGGAATGTCGAGGCCAGCTTCGTCGTAGATCGCGCCATTGGCGTCCCCGATCCCGACGATTTTTACTCCTTGTTCATGTAAAAACTTCGCCAGGTAGCTGCCGACGTTTCCAACCCCTTGAATGATGACCCGGGCGTCCTGCGTTTTGCTGCTACACCTCTGCTGTTTTAGCAAGTCGTGTGCCAAACGGCGATCCTCGTGCCTTCTTATTGGCATGCGCTTTCTCGCTTTATGCATTTTTGGGTAAACGATGAATTTTTGCATGGATCATTGTCTTCGATTAGGCTTGCTCGTGAGCGAAAAAGCCGGACTGCGGGCTGCTTTCGCTTTTGGCACATCCCTTGCTTACAGTTGCTGATGCAAACAGTCGCATCACCACCGATTTGGCAAGGGGGGCAAATGACATGAGGAAAAACGATGCGACCAGACTCCGCAGCCGGGCGGCGGGAGGACTGGATCGAATAGGAACTGGCTTTTGCTCGTAACAGGCCGTTGATCGAAGCTTGCTTTTGGACGAAGCGACTTCTGAATGTTAAACGCTTTCATTTCACTCGCAAAGGGGATTGGTCATGGAAAAAAGCCTGAATTATTCAACGTCGGCACCCACGTTAAAAAGAAGCTTGAAGCTGTGGCAAGTCATCGTATTGGGGCTTGGCTATTTGACGCCTCTGACTGTGTTTGACACGTACGGGATCGTCAGCCAGGAAACCGGGGGCCACGTCCCGACCGCGTACATTCTCGCGCTGGCAGCGATGCTATTTACCGCATCCAGCTACGGAAAAATGGTGCGGGTGTTCCCTGTCGCCGGCTCGGCTTACTCGTATGCGCGCCAGGCGATCAATCCGCACATCGGCTTTCTGGTCGGCTGGGTGTCGCTTTTGGACTACGTGTTTCTGCCCGTCATCAATGTGCTTTTGGGCAAAATTTATTTATCCGCCGCCTTCCCGATGGTTCCCGGCTGGATTTTGGGCATTTTGCTTGCTGCGGTGACTACTTTTATCAATTTTCGCGGTATTCAGTCTACGGCCAACTTCAACACGCTGCTGGTCGTGTTTCAGGTGATCGTGGTCGTCGTCTTTATCGGCTTGAGCATCTCGCACATCAGTGCGGCAGCAAACGGGGAGAGCGCCTTCACGATCCAGCCATTTTACGGCGAAGCGATTTCTTTTCCCACCTTGCTGACCGGAGCGGCCATTCTCTGCTTTTCGTTTCTCGGCTTTGACGCGGTCACCACTTATACGGAAGAAGCGGTCGATCCAATGAAGACGATTCCGCGCGGCATTTTTCTCGTCGCATTGATTGGCGGCGTCATTTTCATTACTACCTCCTATTTCACGCAGCTCGCTTTTCCGGTTGTCGACCAGTTCCAAAACCCAGAGTCCCCCTCGCCGGAGATGTCGATGATTCTCGGACAAGACTTGTTTTATGCGGTTTTCGTGGCAGGCAGCATTACCGCCGCTCTCGCCTCCGGGATCGCTTCCCACACGAGCGCTTCCCGCCTGCTGTACGTAATGGGCAGGGAAAACGTCTTGCCGAAAAAGTTGTTCGGCCACTTGCATCCAACGAGAGGAATCCCGGCTCGCAACGTGTTTTTCGTCGGGGCGGTGTCGCTTGCTGCGCTGTTCCTCGATCTGGAGACGGCGCTCGCCTTCATTAATTTTGGGGCATTGACCGCCTTTACTGCCGTCAACGCTTCCGTCATCGCCCATTACTATATTCGCAACCAACGGCGTTCCCTGGCGGATACGTATCGCTACTTGCTTGCCCCGTTGTGCGGGACCAGCTTCGTCGCGTTTCTCTGGTACAACCTGGACAGCCATGCCCTGACGCTCGGGCTGCTCTGGACGCTGGCGGGCATCGGCTACTTGCTGATCGGCACCAAGTTTTTCACGAAAAAGCCGCCTGTCATCGACTTTGAGGAAGCGATTTGATTTCGCTCTGCGCTGACCGTCAGCCAGCCAGTGCGCTTTAGCCAAAACTATTATCAGGAGTTGAGCTGCTCATGAAATTCGAATATTTGTACGATCAATCGGAAAATTTGCTCTCGCGCTTTGTCACCTTCGCCACGGAGCACCATCGCTACGACTTTGCCTTTTTCTACTCCCAGCACTTCGACGGCAAAAGCATTGTCATGTCGCTGCAAAACATGCGCGCCGCCCTGATCTCTTCCGACGACCTTGCGCACAATCATAGCTGGGTGCAGCCGCTTGCGGTGCATGCAGAAGACGAGGACGTCGTCACGAGCTTTTTGCAGAAAGCGCTCTCTTCTTTGTTTAGGCATGATGATCTTGATTGAACTCGGGGTGAATCTGTAAGCAAGTCTTTAGGTGGATGATTGATCTTTGGGCTGATGCCGGGATGTTGGGCATCGGCTTTTTGGTGTTGGGGTGGGGGTTTTGGCGTCGGGGCGGGGCTTTCGCTGGCGGCTGGCAGCGACTTTTTGGTGTTAGGGCGTGCCTTTCGCGGGGCGGCTGGCAGCGGCTTTTGGCGTTGGGGCGGACCTTTCGCGGGCAATCCGGCTGGCGTCCTCTGTGACGGCGGTCGAACTTCCTGCGTCTTTATCCAGAGACAAGCTCTTCGTCAACAAAAACGAAGTTGAAATATGCCCCCCTGCCCACCCGTACGGGGACTATGCTTAGAAAGGAGCACAACCAATGAACGGCTTGTTTCGCAGCATCCTTGTATTGGCGATAGGCTTGTTAGGACTAACCGCGTGTTCGCAAACGACAGGTCCCGCGTCGGAGACTGTCTCTGTGCCCCTGCCGCCACCGCCACCCGTCTCTCCCTACCTGTCGATCACGGCGACAACCGAGCAGGGCAAAAATTTGTATTTTACCTACCAGTTCGATACCAAGACCGTACAGCACGTAATCGAAACGCCCGATACCGCCCAATACCCGCTCGGCGCCGTCGACCTGCAAAACGGGGCGCTGTTTTATGCGGAACGCGATGCCACCGGGTCAGACCAACTGGTGAAGCTCGACCTGGCGACGCAGCGGAAAGAAACGTTGACCACCGATCTGTTTGCGATCAATTCCATCATTCCGACGGGCGACAAGGTGATTTTGGCGACCGCGGAAAAACGGAAAGACGTTGTCCAGCTCGCCTCCTATGACTTGCGCGCCAACACGCTTACGTACTGGATGAAGCCCGAAGATCACGATACGTCTGCCAGATCGTTGTCCTATAACCCGTTTACCCGCAAACTGTACGCGACTCTGTATTCTTTTGCCGAAAGCAGTAAAAACATGGAAAAGGCAAACGAAACACAGGCAGATGACGTCGTGGCCGCCACGCACCGCGTTGTCGAGTACGATCTGGACGGAAATGCCCTGCGGGAATTGTACAAGGCCCGAGAAGTGATTCCTTCTTTTTCCGTCTCAAAGGATGCGAAGCTAGCGCTGGTCAGAAGTGCGCCCATGGTCCATAAACAGCGGGAGAACTACTTGCACTACCTGGGTTCAGGCAAAAAAGAGAAGCTGGACCTTCCCGAGTTGGGGAGAATCGAGGAAATGTACTTGTCTGTTGACAAACAAGGGTTTTACTTCGCTGGGACTGTGAAAAACCCGCCCAAGCATCTGGCCCCTGTCGCCGGAGCATTGAACGGCCTGTATTACTACGACTTTGCCACCCGCACGATCACCCTGCTCTTTTCCAGGCCAGATACTTACATCAACAATTTTGTGCTGCTGGACGGCGCTTCGGCGGCGGCGCAATAAATGCGGGAGGGCAGCTTGGCAGAGTTCTTCGGCAAAAATACGGCGGCTTTTTTGCGAGAGATAGCGAGCATGCTTCCATCGGAATAGCGTGGGAATGGCAAGCGATGGGGTGGCAACTTTCTCAAGCGAGGGGACAGCGACTTTCTCAAGCGATGAGGCAACGACTTTCGCAAACGCCAGGCGGTGACGAAAAGGCGGCGATCGCCTGTGCGCTCTGCTCTGTTTTCGATTTTTGGGCTTTCACACACATGGGCATCCGCATATGGTAATCAGGGAGAGCAAAACCCACGAAAGGAGCAACACGATGTACCCATCGTATTATCACCATCCATGGCATCCCGCCGCCATGCCGGTCAACTGGAATCAGCCGTATTGGGAGCACTACTGGCTTCCGGCCTACTCCCATTGGCATGCAAGCTGGGAGGGCGGCTGGAATCGCGTTGAGCTGAAAGACTACGGCCCTCATCCACTGGCGATCAACATTGATGAAGCTGCGAAGCAAAATACAAACTATCGCACCGCCCTGTGGACAGGGAAGCATTTGCAGGTGACGCTGATGAGTATTCCCGTGGGCGGAGACATTGGCTTGGAAATCCATCCGGACACCGATCAGTTCCTCCGCATCGAAGAGGGCCACGGGCTTGTGCAAATGGGGCCGCGAAGAGACAGGCTGGACTATCAGGCCAGACTGAATGACGACTATGCCGTGATGGTCCCGGCAGGAACGTGGCACAACATCATCAACACCGGAAACGAGCCGTTGAAACTGTACACGATCTACGCGCCGCCCCATCATCCGCACGGAACGGTGCACCGAACAAAAGCGCAGGCCGCAGCAGAAGAACGCCACCACTCCTGAATGTGAATGCGTTAGCCCGAAAAAAATCCCAATCTCTCGCGTGGATAACGAGAAATTGGGATTTTGCGTTGGGGATGGCCGCCTACTTTTCGACGAGTGTTTCCGCCTGCTCAAAAACTACCTTTCCATCGAAAATCGTCAGCCGCACTTTCGTATCCAGAATTTCCTCCACCGGGATGGCAAACAGATTGCGCTCCAGGACGGCGATGTCAGCGAGCTTGCCCGCCTCCAAAGTACCCAGCTCGTGCTCGCGGAACGTCCCATATGCCGATCCGGCTGTGTACGCCTTGAGCGCATCGGCGAGCGAGATCCGTTCATGCGAATGCCAGACGTTTTCCCCGCTGCTGTCGATGCGGGTGACGGCGCGATACACTTGCAAGAGCGGCTGCAATATGTCGATCGGGAAGTCTGTGCCAAACGCCAGTCTCGCTCCGGCCTGCTGCAGCGTGTTGATGGAGAACACATGCGGTTCCCGCGCCAAACCGATGCGCTCGGTGTACACGCCCCGCTCGGACATGGCAAAATGGTCGGGTTGCATCGAAGCGGTCACATCCAGCTCCTTGAACCGGGGAATGTCGTCCGGGTGGATGACTTCCACGTGCTCGATGGAGTGGCGAGAGTCGCGCTTGCCGTTTGTTTTTTGCGCTTCCTCGTAGGCGTCAAAGGCAAGCCGGATCGCCCCGTCTCCGATGGCGTGGAAGCGAATGGAAAAGCCTTCCTCATCGGCCTCCACCACCCATTTTTTGATCGTCTCCGGCGGAAACGACGTCTCTCCGCGCGTATCCGGCTGGTCGGCGTACGGCTCCAGCAAATAGGCGGTACGCGCCGTAATGACGCCGTCGATGAACTGCTTCAAGCCCGACACTCGCAGCTTGTCTGACTGGTACGTCTCCCGCAGCCTTTTCGCCCGCTCCAGGTCGCCGTCCAGGGCAGGCCAGAGATGAAGCCGCGCCGTCAGCTCCCCTGTGTTCTCGAACTCCTTGAACAGCTCGTAATCCGTCAGCATATCCATCGATTCTGTGGCGAACAGGTCGTGCACGGCAGTGACGCCGAGACTCGCTGCGTGCGCCAGGAAGTTTTTGAACAGCTCCTGCTTCTTTGCTTTTGTAAAATGATAGGCGTGCTTGACGACGGCCCCCATCGCTTTTTCGTACAGCAGGCCATCCGGCTCTCCGGTTTCGTCTTTGCCGATAATCCCGAAGGCAGGGTCTTCCGTGTTCCGGTCGATGCCTGCAATCTCCAGCGCCTTGGAGTTCACCCAGACGTAGTGGCCTTCGGCGTGGAACATGATCGCAGGCCGATCGGGGACAACCCGGTCGAGGGAGTAGCGATTCGGCAGTCGCTGCGTGTCCCAGTAGCCGGCATCCCAGACCGCGCCGATGACCCACGGTTCATTCGGCTTCGCTTGCGCAAATTCGCGGATGATCTCCAGCGCTTCCGCTTCGGAGCGGGCGGAAAACAGCATCGCGCTTTCCATCATCACCGCTCCGTGCATCACGTGCAGATGGAAGTCGTGAAACCCTGGCATGACGAGCTGGTCCTGAAAATCGTATCGTTTTGTCTCTTCCCCTGCGTACTTGCTGATTTCTTCCTTGGAGCCAACCGCGATAATCCGGTTGCCCGCGATGGCAATGGCGGCAGGCTCCGGGCGGTCGGAAAGCCCGGTAAAAACGGCGTTGCTCGATACAATCAGGTCGGCTGTTTGCTTGGTCATGAATATCCATCCTCTCCAGATCGTGTTTGCTGTGAAAAAACGTTTGCCTCATTCCGTACGCCTTTAGTGCACCTCGTCGACAGTGAGCATAGGGGGCGGCTGCCTGAACATTTTCGTGAGCCCCAGCAGATAAAGAAAGCCGATCAGCAGCCAGCTTCCCCCGAGCAGCAAGGAGTGTTTGTCCAGCTTGACAAAAAACAGGCCGATGAGCGCCGCACCGATCAGCGGCAGGAGCAAGTATTGAATCGTGCCTTTGAACGATCGCTGTTTCTCGCGAATGTAGTAATGGGCAATCACGGCCAGATTGACGAAGAAAAAGGCGAATAAGGCCCCGAAATTGATAAACGATACGGCCGTCATGAGATCGAGAAACAGCGCGCTCATCGCGACTACGCCGATGAGGACGATATTCGGAATCGGCGTGCGGAACTTCGGCGACAAATAGCCAAACACTTTTTTCGGCAAAACATTTTCCCTGCCCATCGCGTACAAAATGCGCGAGGCGCTCGTGCCTGACGCTACGGCGGAGGCAAAACCCGCTGTCAGCCCGACCGCAATCACAATGCTCGTAAACACGTTTCCGCCGATGTACGCGGCAATCTCCAAGTAAGCGGAGTCGGGATTTTGGAAGGACTGATACTGCGGGAAAATGAGTTGCGCGAAATAAGAGCCGGAAATAAACAGCAGCCCGCCAATCAGCGTAATCATGTAAATCGCTCGCGGCAATGTTTTCGTCGCGTCCTTCGTCTCCTCCGAAAGCGTCGTCACCGCGTCAAAACCGAGGAAGCTGAAACAGAGCAGCGGAACGACGGACAAAAGCGTCGGAACGTTGATTTTTGCATCGTAAAAGGGCAGCGTCGAGAACAGTGTCCCTGCCCCCTTGCCGTTTTGCAGTCCGTAAATCGCCAAAACGAAAAACAGCAGGAAGACGAACAGTTGCAAAAACAGCATGTACGTATTGAACTGTGCTGCCAGCTTGATCCCGAGAATGTTGACCGCCGTAATGACGGCAACAAACGAAACGATCCAGACGAACATCGGGACGGAAGGAAAGAAGGCGGACAGCGAGATGCCGATGAGCAGCGAGCTAATCATCGGGCTGAACATGTAGTCGATGATGATCGTCCAGCCGACGATAAAGCCGACGTGCGGGCTGATCGTTTTTTGCGTAAACGTGTAGGCCGCTCCCGCATTCGGAAACGCTTTTACCAGTTGCGCATAGCTGTACGCCGTAAACAGCATGACAATCAGCGCGATCGCATACGCCGTGGGCATCATCCCGTTTGTGCTGTGTACGGCAACACCGTAGGTCGAAAAAAACGTTTGCGGGGCCATGAAAGCCAGCCCGAAAAAGACGATGTGCTTCAAGGTAAGCGAGCGTTTCAGCGTTGGTGCAGTCGGATGCTCCATAGATCAATCCCCCAGTTCTTTTGCTAGGTTACTCTCCTTTTTCGAGAAGTTGTCCTCTGCATATTTTGTACCAAGTCTGATTTTTTAGCAATTTCAGTTTATTTTCACCCCTGTTTCGAAACGTTTTTGCCGTAGCATCTATGCAATCGCGCATCGGCAACCCATTTTTGCATAATCAGATCAGAAAACTTGGCTGCACCAAGCCATTGGCGCAGCCTTAGTTGCACGTATGCTGGCACGAGAAAAAACGGCTGCCGAACTTGCTGGCAGCCGCTGTTTCATGATTGGCATGTGCTGGCGAAAATTCGCCCTGTGCCTGTGCCGCCTGCTACCTGTTTTTCGGCAGCAAAGGAAGGCGAATGTGGCTCGGGTGCTGTTCATCGTGGTAAATGTGCTGCCGGGCCACCACCGTCTCGGTTTCCGTCGCCAAATCTGTCCCGGTGTTCGGATTCGGGAACGAAAAGTTCTCCGCCCCGGAGGTGACGCAGACCCGGATGCGGTGGCCTTTTTGGAAGACGTTGGCGATTTTGCCCATGCGGATTTCGTAGCGCTCAATCTGGCCTGGCTCAAGCAGCTTCGGCTCGGCAAAAGAATGACGGTAGCGGGCGCAGATGATTCCGTCCGACAGCCGGATGGAGTTGCCCTCTTCATCGACGTCGCTCACGCGCACCAGCCAGTCCGTATCCCGCGCAGAGCTCGCCGCGTACAGGACAGCCGTGATTTCTCCCGCGATCGCGACTTCTTCCTGCAACGGCTCCGAGGTGTAGACTAGCACGTCCGGGCGCTTTTCGACCTCCCGGTAATTTTCCGGCACGCTGTTTTCGTTTTCGGACAAATCGAGCAAATAAGGCGCGGCGTCCAGCGGGTCAAACAAGTACGTGTCGGCTGGCTCGTTGCCCGGGGCCGCGAGCGTCAGAGCGCCGTCTCCCGCGCTCTTGGGTTGTGTCCATTGTGGTAGTACATCGGTTAAACGGAACAGTATCTATCGCTCAAGACAACGCTATCTATGTAATGATTGTGGAAAATCTTTCAATGATCTGACAAATACGCCATTTTCAGGCTCTCGATACCCTGAAAAATGGGTGAAATACATTGAATTAATGGTAGAGGGATATACCCTACCAAAAATCGCTGAAAAACTCCAAATACACATTTCTACTGCCTTTTATTGGAGGCATAAAATCTTGAACGCATTAGGAAGTCTTGGCTTTAATCAACTGCAAGGTATCGTTGAGAGTGACGAAACCTTCTTTCGTGAGTCTATGAAAGGTAGAGAAATCACTCATAGAAAATCCAAGAAACGAGGTGAAAAAGACGAAAAAAGAGGAATTTCCAACCTTAAAATTGCTGTTGTAGTTGCACAAGACCGTAACGGTAGTGTGATTGCTCGAAAAGCAGGAACAGGTCGTGTAAGAGCTGAAGAAATTGACACTGTTCCGTTGGCTTGAATTAGGCAAGTATTTGGCATTTGAAAAACGTGTTGAGCAAATGCTTATTTCAGCGTGTCAAAAATCGACCAACACCACAGTCAATTCTTTAAGGTCTGTTTTATAAGGCATAAAAAAAGGATAGCGTATGCTACCCGTCTTGCATCAATTTTCGGCAATACCATTGGCAAGTAATGAAATATATCCGATTGTACAAATTGCAATAATGTTAAGTATTATTAGTAGCCATTTCATTATGCCTTTTTTGGCTTTTAGTCCCGAAAAAACTCCTAATAATGGGAACAGAAACATCGAAATAATAAATGGCTTACCGAATGTTCCTAACGACACACCACTCAACATTGTATAAAACAAACCAATGAAGATTACCAAAGTAGCAAGTGAAAAAATACTGTATTTATTCAAATGGGTTCACCTCCTGAAAGTTATTTGTTATTCCTAATTTATCATATTCAAACCTTTATACAATTACTATTTTTATATCTTTATTATATCACAATGTTTATTTTTCTCCTTCAGAAGCCACAAAGTTTACGAAAACAGCCTTAAAAATAAACGTGGGCCTAGAATTTGAATAATTTTAATACAGTTAACCTTTTCCCCCAGAGCTCATAAACCTAGCTTCCTTTTCGATTACTTCAGTTTAATAGTTTCCGTATGCTCTATTCCTTTTGTGTCATCCCAAATGATTGTAACATATGCATTGGAAAGCTTACTTCGGAGTTTCCAAACAGGAAGAACCCAAGCATCCATTTCTCCTCCATCAAGTGTCATTAAATAAACAGTATCACTGTATTGGTATGGATTGTGATACTTGATTGTTTTATTAAGACCTAGTTCCTCAGATAGATTTACTTCTATACTTTTTAAACTTATAGGTAACTCCTTAACCCTATATTCAAGCTTCAAATTATCAGTTGTTACATTACGGTTAATTGCTGTCACTTTTATTTCCCCTGACCAGTTGGTTGAAACACCATTTAAAGAACACCCAGCAAAAAAGTTAGGTAAATACACAAAATCAGTATCCCTGTCGCTATTAGTGGCATCCATTTTTTTATTGTCATTTTACCCCTCCCGCTCTCTCTCACTGGCTATTAGGGCTTGCTGAACGAATGAGAAATATACAAGAAATCATGAATAATATGCAGATTTGGTTCCAAAACAGCAAAGTCAGAGTCTGAATGGCATATCAGTAGTATAAAATACTGTTTTTCCGATCCATTTTGAACGTTTCGTGTGCCTCTTGATTGAACGAAATTCTTACTGGTGCAAGGTTTTTCAAAGAATTCCTGCAAAAACCTTGCACTTGGTTATAAATCCAGATTTTCCGCAGTTTTCTTTGATTATTTCACGATTCCTCGCGTTTATGCATTGTTCAGCAAGCCCTATATAAATGCCAAATGGACGGAACTACCTTGTAGGTCATTCCGTTCTTTCGCCATTTGAAACCAGAATCACGTCCAGAAAAATCAGTTTATTAGTCCAGGGATTTTTATGCAACGCTGGTGATTTGTTCAATATCATTATTGTAGATGAAATTGTATAAAGCCGCCCTTTTTCCCTTCGCGCACCGGAGCGAAAAAGCTGCCGTCTCCCGCGTAATTGCGGCGGCTCCACGTCAGCCCCAGCATCCGCACGCCCAGCTCGTAAAAAATGCGCAGCAGGCCGAGATCGTTGTACAGCGGCTCTGCGCCTTCCAGCGAGAGGATGAACGAGACTTTGCCTGCCTGTCTGGCTGTGAGCAGGTCTTGCACGCATTTTGCGATGACAAACTGGTCGCCGGACTCCGCCGCTTCCGCGTGCAGGGCGCTCACCTGGTTCAGCGCCTTGCGCAAGGCCATTTCCGGCACAAACGCATCTTCGACGAATACGGCGGCCACGACGGAATGCACGCCGCCCTGCTGAAACCGCGGCAAATACTCCGTCTCGATCAGCTTCGTCCGTCCGTAGCCGCGTTGAATCTCCACATCCATCAAAAGGTCAAAATGCCCGTCCAGCACATGGACGCCATCGTGAAAACGCCGCGCCTGCTCCACAGTCGCATCTGCCATGCTCGCTCATCTCCCGTCTTTTTTGTCCAAATAGTTGTAGATCGTGTACTTCGTGACGCCCAGCAAATCGGCCACATGCTGGACGGCCCCTTTGATTAAAAACAGGCCGACCTCGTCGAGCAGGTGGATAAACTGGATTTTTTCTTCTTTTTGCATGAGAGCGATCGGCTTGCCCGTCTTTTTCAGGCAGTCGTCGATCATTTGCTCCATCAGGCTGGTGACCGTTGGCGCGAACGTTTCTGCCGTCCGGCCTTCCTCCACCTTGTCGGCAAACGCCATCATTTCGCTCAAGGCCGACTGCGCGATCGCAATGTGCGTCAGGTCGATGTTGATGCACAGGCTGCCGATGACCTGTCCGTTTTCGTCCTTGATATAGATCGAGCTGGACTTGATCTGCTTGCCTTTGATCGTGTCGTTGCGGTAGTTGAGGTCGTAGTCCTCCTGGCTCGTCTTGGCGGTGCGCAGCGCTTGCAGCGCCAGATTGGTGACAGGGGAGCCGACCTGTCTGCCGCTCACATGGCCGTTGTGGATCGCAATGATCGAGGAAGACACGTCCGTCAGATTGTGCAGCACCACTTCGCAATGCTGGCCGAATGTTTTCGCCAGCCCTTCCACGACCGGTATGTAGCTGGCGAGAATCGGATGAATCGGTTTCGTCATGAAAAAAGCCTCGCTTCTTTTGTCTAAGATGATGTCAACTGACCTCCACAATCAGCTCAATCTCAAGCGGATTGTTGAAGGGCAGGACAGAGGTTCCGGCTGCCGCCCGCGCATGCTTGCCTGCCTCCCCGAACACTTCGATCAAAAGGTCGGAAGCGCCGTTGATGACTCGCGGCTGCTCGTAAAAATCCGGCGCGCTGCTGACCAGCGCAAACAGCTTGACAATGCGCACAATCCGGTCGAGATCGCCAAGCTCGGCTTTCAGCATCGAAAGCAGATTGAGCGCCGTAATTTTCGCCGCCTCGTACCCTTCTTCGATCGTCACGTCTGCCCCCAGCCTGCCCAGGTAGAGCGGCTTGCCATCGACGTAGCAGCCCGCCCCGGAAGTGTAGAGCAGATTGCCCGTCCGCACGCACGAGACGTAGTTCGCCATCGTCGGCGGTGGCGGCGGCAGCGTATAGCCCAGTTGCTGCAAGCGATTTTCGATCTTCGACATAGCATCACCCCGCGAATGAATGAAAAGTCAGAAATATTTTTCGTTACGTTAACCATACTATTCTGCGCACTTCTTTTTCAACAATTTTTTTGAATACGATTAATTTTTTAAAAATCTACCCAGCAAAAAAGCCAGGCACGCTCGCTTGCAAGCATGTCTGGCGGATTGTTGGCGCATTTCTGGCGCGTTGCTGGCGATCCCGCAACTCATCTGCACCTGCAAAAGCGGTTTCCCTTCGCCTTCCTAACGGAGCCTCAATAACGAAGCTGCATCAAAATGCTTCTGATCTCGTCGTCATTCATCATCAGATCGTAATGCTTCCGGCTGATTTTCGCCAGCGCGAGATCGTGGTAGAAAAATTCCGTGAAAACTTTGACAAACGGCTTGGACATCGTTTTGATCGCTTGCCACGACTGGTTTTCCTCACAGGCGAAAATCACCTCGCGCTCGTCGATAATCAGCAGGCGAAAGCGCTCCAGCGTGTGGTGCTCTGCTGCCGGAATCAGCGTATGCACTTTGGCGATATTCGGCTTCAACGCCCCGACGACGAGCACCTCCACGTCTACTCCGTCCGCTTCTTTCTGTTCCAGAAGCGGCAAATACTCGACCAGATCGTCTTTCCACGCCGAAATGCGGATGGAGCTTTTCGCTTCCTGAATCATCTGCTTGCTCTGTACGCGAATCGACGTGTCGACCTTCAGGCTCCAAACCAAATCTTCGGAGTAGGACTTTTTGCGCGACTGGATTTTCAACTGCTTGATGTTGTCCTGGAACTCTGCCGTCAGCTTTTCGATGGCAAGCGGCAAGGGCAGCGCACTGTAGAGCTTTTTCTTTTCCGATACCGAATCCAGCACCATGCCTTTTTCGATCATGCGCGACAGCACTTCGTATATTTTCGCTTTTGGCACGCCGGAATATTTCACGATTTTCGTCGCGTCCAACGGTTCCTCGCTCGACACCAGCGCTTCAAAAACTTTGCTTTCATACTGCGAAAAACCAAATTTTTGTAACATGCTTCCTCCTGCCCGTATCAACTGGTTATTTATTTCCTATGATAAAGCATAGATGGACACAAAGCCAACGAACCTCCGAATTGACAGGCGCCTGCCTTCCATGTAAGCTGGTAAACGTCCGTAGATAAGGTTACTCCACAAGTAGTAACAAAAATTCAAAATCGTTGCACTTCTCTTTCAAAACGCTTTGAAAGCGGCTCCACGGGCCTGGAAGGGACATGCACCTCGCGCAGCATGAGATACTTGTTATAATTGGGAGGCAGAAAGTAGCAATGAATGTCGTTTTTTTGTTGACGGGTTTACTGTTTGTGTTCGGCGTGGGCTTTGCGCTCAGCCATCATCGCAGAGCGATCAGGCTAAAGCCGATTCTCATCATGATCGCCACCCAGCTCGTGCTGGCCTTTCTTTTGCTCAATACCGGGCTCGGGATTGACCTGATTTTGTTTATTTCCAAAGGCTTCGATACACTGATGAAGCTCGGGATCAGCGGAGTGGACTTCGTGTTTGGCGGGCTGGAAAACAACGGCACGTCCACCTTCTTTCTCGATGTGCTGCTGCCGATTATTTTCATCTCCGTGCTGATCGGGATTTTGAACCATTTTAAAATCTTGCCGCTGCTCATTCGCTTCACCGGCTTCGTGCTGAGCAAGCTGAACGGAATGGGCCGGCTGGAAAACTACATCGCGGTCTCCTCTGCTTTTCTCGGGCAATCCGAAGTGTTTCTGACGACGAAAAAGCAGCTCGGGCTCGTCTCCAGCAAGCGTCTCTATACGCTGTGCACCTCTGCCATGAGCGCTGTGAGCATTGCCATCGTCGGCGCCTACATGACCATGCTGGAGCCAAAATACGTGGTCGTCGCCATCGTCGTGAACATCCTGTCGGCGCTGATCGTCGCCAACATCATCAACCCGTACGAGCTGACGGCGGAAGAAGACTTGATCGAGCCTGAGGCAGAAGTAGAGAGGCCTGCCTTTTTCCAGATGATTAGCGAGAGCATCGTGGACGGGCTGAAAATCGCCGTGATCGTCGGCGCGATGTTGATCGGCTTCATCGCCCTGATGAATCTGGTCAACGAGCTGTTTTTGCTGATCTTCCGCATTTCGTTCCAGGACGTGCTCGGGTACATTTTCGCTCCTGTCGCCTTTTTGATGGGCATTCCCCAGGCGGAGATCGTTACGGCTGGCAGCATCATGGCGACGAAAATCGTCACGAACGAATTTGTCGCGATGCTCGACTTCAAGGAAATCGCGAGCAGCCTGTCGGCGAAAACGGTCGGCATCGTCTCGGTCTTCCTCGTCAGCTTTGCCAACTTCGGCTCCATCGGCATCATTACAGGCTCTGTGCGGGCGCTGAATGAAAAGCAGGGCGATCTCGTGGCGAAATTCGGCTTGAAGCTGCTGCTCGGCTCCACGCTCGCCTCTGTCTTGTCCGCCACGATCATCGGCGTCTTTCTGTGATCGGCGGCTGGCTTCCACGCAAAAAACAGGCATGCAGCTCACAGCCATGCCTGTTTTTTTTGCGTTCGCAGCTTCTGCGGATTGAGCTTGCCAGCTTCATCTGGCAAGGCAAGCTGGCTCAGCCGGGACGACGGCGCTCAAGCGCAACTCGACCCTTGTCCCTTGCCCTTCTGTCGAGTAAATCTCGATCTGCCCGCCCATTTCCTCGACCAGCTTTTTGCAGACGGAGAGGCCGATGCCCGTCCCCTTTTCCTTCGTCGTATAAAACGGCTCAAACAAATGCTTCTTGCGCTGCTCGGAAATACCGCAGCCGTTGTCCTCAATCGTCACGCTGACCGTTGATTCGGAGGCAAAAAAACGGGTGTGAATCCGGACGATTCCGTTTGTGTCCACTGCGTCGATCGCGTTTTGCATCAGGTTGAGGCAAATTTGCTCCACGTGGGATGGAATCGCCCAGACCCGGACTTGCTCAGGTGAATAATGAAAAGACAAGTGCACATCTTTTTCGATGAGAGAATGCATCGTCAGCTCATGCACCCTCTCCAGCAGCGGGTGCAGCTCGACGATTTCGTTGCGGCTGTTCGCCGCTTCATTTTTGCGGGCCAAAATCAAAAAGCTCGTGACCAGCTTGTCCAAGGTTTGCACCTCGTGCTGGCAAATTTGAATGTACTTGGCAAAGCGCTCCCTGTCTGCCGGAGAGGGAGCCTCCAGTTCCAGACTTTTTCGCATCAACTGCAAAAATCCGCGAATCGCCGTCAACGGATTGCGTATCTCATGCGCCATGCCTGCGGCCATCTGCCCGATGACCCCCATTTTTTGCTGGTGCAAATGGCTGATCTTCTGATCTTTGCTCGCCAAGTATCCGCGCATCGTGTGGTGATAGCGCACGCTTAGCACATCGTGCAGGCGCGACAACAGTTCCTCTCTGGCCAGTGCCTCCGTGCAGGCTCGCCGTATGCCCTCATACGCATGGTGGCGCAGGTTGTGCATCGCTTCGAGCAGCACTTCCTTCGGGATTTCTTCCTTCGCCCACCTCTCCCCCCACTTGTACGACTCCCTGGGCAGCGCCTGCAAATATACCGTGTACTCGCCCTCTTCTGCAAATAGATGCTGCACCGCTTCTGTCAGCAAGCCGTGAACCCTTATCCGCTGCTGTTGCTGATATTTGCGATAGTAACGGGAAATCGGCTCTCCAAATGAAAGCATGTCTTGCATGTGCAGCTCCACGATTTCCTCCGCAGCGACCAGCAACGGCGACAGCCATCTGTCCCTGACCGAAATCCACTCTTCGTCACTCATTGTTTCCCTCTTGCCCTTCCCCATATTTTCCCAACCAAAGGACAATTCGCTAGACTGTGACTGGTTCCTTCTCACACATAAATAAAAAATGATACGCCGGTTCTCTTTTTGCACGACAACGTCCGTTTGCCGCAGCCAGGCGAAGCGTTTGCTTTTTTCCGGCAAAAAAAGGATACGCAGCGAAATGGCTTACGCATCCTTCTTTATGACAAGCTATTGCTGCTCCGACGAGCCGTTGTTTACAGAAGCTTTCGTCAATTGACGCAAGGCGTAGCTCATCCTCGCGACCTCGCCTTCCCGATCCCGGAAAAAGTCGATCCAGACGATGGAATCTCTCCGTCTAAAAATAAAGCTGTCTTTTGCTACAGGCAATAGCGGATAAACGAGGCCGTCCACTTCCAAATACAACTGCCCATCCCGCTTTGCAATAACGGTATTCAGTCATTCGTCCGATTCATGGCGGCCTGCGTATTCGGACAGTTGCTCGTCTGCCAGCTCATACGGCGCGTATGTGTACACCGGAGCGACGCCCTCTCCGTTCGTGCGGAATACTTCCAGGTAAGCCAACAGATCGTTCACGGTTGATTTGAGAAAGCCGGCGGCGCGCATGGCGGGGACATCGTGCCAGTGCGGGGCGGCAATCACCTGATTTTCGCCGTCGAGTTTTTTGTTCGTGTACAAAATCGTGACGTCGTCCTTGTCCGCAAGCGCCTCCACGTCAAACACGGTCCGCTGCATCCCGAGCGGCTGCAAAATGTGCTCGGTCACGTACTGTTCATACGTCTGCCCGCTCGATGATCGCCCCGAGCAAGCCGTAGGCGTCGTTGTTGTAGCTGAACACTTCTCCCGGCTCGCCGAGCGGCTTGGCGTCAAACGCCGCGATCGCCTGCAGGACCTCTTCATACGTGTCCAGGTACGGCAGCTTTTTCAGCTCTTCCTCCGCTTCCGTCCCCGCAATCGCCGGGTCTTGCTCCATACTGCGCTTCATCGCTTTGTCCAAAAAAGGCAGCGGCGCCATTCCCGGCGTATGCGTCATGAAGTGATGAATCGTTATCCGCTTCGTCAGCTCTTCATCCCCGGCGCGAAACTCCGGCAAATACTTGACGACCGGATCGTGGACAGACAGCTTGCCAGCCTCCTGCAACTGCATGATGGCAACGCACGTAAAAGACTTGGTGATCGAGGCGATGCCAAACACCGTGTCGGCCGAGAGGGGCAGCCCGTTTTCCCTGTCGCGGTAGCCGAATGTCTTCTGGTACAGCAGCTTTCCTCCCCGCGCGACCCCAATCGCCGCTCCTGGCGCGTTGGCCTCGGCCAAAAGCTGCTCGGCATACTCTTCAAACGATTTCGTCTATGTCGTCACCTGCATCAGTTCCCCACCGCCTCGTCGTAAATCGCTCTGGCTGCGCGGGCGATGGCCAGCTCTGCGGCCTGCTTGTCGGTCACGCCCCGCGACAGTACGGTAATCGCAATCGTTCCTTTTCCATCAGGCAAATAAATCAGTCCTGCGTCGTTGACCACGGCGTTGACCGTCCCGGTCTTGTGCGCGACCTTCGTTCCTTCCGGCAGCAAGTAAGGCAGGCGGCTGTTGAACTGCTGGCGGCGCAAAATGTCCAGCATCAGCTCACAGGAGGCTTGCGTCAAAATTTCTTTTCGCGCGATCAGCATGAGCAGACGGTTCAGGTCGCGCGGCGTCGCTACGTTGTTGTCTAAAGTCGGCAGCGAGACGTCGTGGACGATTTCGTACTCGCCGGTTTCCTCCCGGCGCTCGTATTCGTCATAGCCTGCCGGGGACGGCGCTGGCTCGTTCATGCCGACACAGCGGTTGAGCAGTTGCCAGCACGTATGCCGCAAATGAATCTGCTTCAGCCCCAGCTCGTGCATGTGCGCCTCGACCTTGTCGATGCCGCCGACAAGCTCGATGATAAGATCGGTCGCGTAGTTGTCGCTGACAATCGTCATCAACGTCGCCAAGTCCTTGACGGTCAAGGCCGCGCCCGCATCCAGCTCCTGCAAAATGCCTGAACCGGGGACGCGCGTGTCTTTTTGCGTCACCACCCGCTGGTCGAGCCGGACGCGCCCTGCCTCCACCTCGCGCATCAAGGTGACCATGATCGGAATTTTGAATGCGCTCGCCAGTTGAAAAAGCTGATCGTCGAGCTGTCCGGCCGACTCCCCCGTTTCCAGATGCTCCGCTGCGACCCCGAACACGCCTGGCGCGTCCGCGAGCGCTTTTTCCAATGCCTTCTGCCATGCCATAGGAAAGTCTCCTCCTTTTTATGGAAACGGCCAACACACATGTATCACGGGTGTCGGCCATTTCTGTCATGCGCTATTGTTCTTTGTAGCCCCACTTGAAGTCGATATAGCCCAGCGGGTCCACGGTGATGCCTTTGACCTTGTCGTTTTGCACCCAGGAGTTGACGCTGCTGTACACCCCTGTGACCGGCATCTCGTCCATCAGAATGCTTTCGGCCGCAAGCAAATGCTGGTTGCGCTTGGCCTCATCCGGCTCGGCGTACGCCTGCTTTACCAGCTCCACATAGCGCTCGCTGTGCCAGAAGGTCGAGTTGTTTGCGCTGTACTTTTCCATCAAAAGCTCCAGGAAGTTGACGGGGTCGTTGTAATCGCCTGTCCAGCCCGTGCGCGAAATCATGTACTTGCCGTGCTCCTGATCGTCGAACATGACTTTGAGCTCTTTGTTGACGAGCTTGACGTCTACTCCCAGCACCTGCTTCCACTGGGCTTGCAGCGCTTCGGCAATTTTCTTGTTGAGGTCGGAAGTGTTGTACAGGTAGGTGATCTCCGGCAGTGTCGCGATGTTCAGTTCTTTCATGCCTTCTGCCAGTAACTGTTTCGCCGTCTCGGTGTCATTATCCTTGAAAAATCCATCCGGCTTCAGGGAGGCGGAGCGCGGCACGAAGCCCATCAGCGGCGTCTGTCCAGCCTGCCCGATGTTGTCCGCGATGTCCTTGCGGTTGATCGCGTAGGCAAACGCCTTGCGAATTTTCGCATTCGTAAACGGCGGCTTTTCCGTCTGGAACAGCAAGTAGTAGTTGGTCGCGCGCTCCATCGTCTTGAGCTTGCCTTCGTCGCGCAGCGGCCCGATTGCATCCGCCGGCAAACTGCTGATCGGCCCGCCTGCCCAGTCCAATTCGCCGCTGTTGAACAGCTCCAGCTCGGTATTCGTATCTTCAATCATGGAAAACTCGATTTCGTCCAGCTTCACGACGTCTTTGTCCCAATACTGGTCGTTTTTCGCCAGCTCGATCTTGTTTTTATGCTCCCAGTTCACCAGCTTGAACGGGCCGTTTGTCACGATCGTTTCCGGCTTTCTCGCCCAGTCGGGGTTGGACTCGACCACTTTTTGGTTGACCGGATAGTAGAAGGTGGCGAGCGTCAGGAAGTACGGGGTCGGATTTTCCAGCGTGACCTGCAAAGTCTTGGCGTCGATCACCTTGATGCCGACATCTGCTGCCTGCGCCTTGCCTTCGAAAAAGGCGCGGGCATTTTTGATCGGGTAGTATTTGTAGGCGGAGCCGCTCGCTGTTTTCGGATCGAGCACGCGCATCCAGGCAAAAGCGAAATCGTTGGCCGTCACAGGGTCGCCGTTGCTCCATTTGCTGTCGCGCAGCGTAAACGTGTACACCTTTTTATCGTCCGATATGGAAATGTCCGAGGCTACGGAATTGACCGGCTTGCCATCCTTGTCCAGCCGCACGAGCGAGTCGTACAAAGAGCGGATAAACGCGCCGGAAATGACGTCGTTGGACATGCCGGAGTCCAATGTTTCCGGCTCGGAGGCGTTCATGCGCAAAATCTGGCTGGCTGCCGGTGCAGGCGAAGCCGCTTCGGATGACGGCTGCCCTTGCGAGTCTGGCGCTGCCTGATTCGTGGGCGCACTGTTGCTGCAGCCTGCAAACAATCCGGATAGCAAAACCAAGAGACTTGTGATGACAACTGGTTTTTTCATGCTTACCCCCATTTTTTGGTTCGGCGAACGGTTGATGCATAAATATTCTGCAAATTTTGTGCCAGATCGTTTTTGCGGGCGCTGTTCTCTTCGCGTATTCAACGCTGAATACTTTTTGCTTTGGGCAGTTCCGGCAAAAATTTCCGCCTGTCTTCCCTGGGAAAAAACGCGGCCCACACGATCAGGCTGCCCATTTTTTCGTTTTCCGATTACGCAAAAAAGAAGTATTCAGTCTTGAATACTTCTATTCACGCGCGAATATGGAATTGTCCGGTAGACAGGGGTTAGCTGATCGCTGGCTGGTGCATGGAAACCGCGTCACACGACCGTCTGCAAAAGACGATCGGGACGTGCTTTTGCTTCGCCAGCTTCTTGATGTTTTTGCTGAGACTGTGGCTGACGAAGTTGATAAAGACGAGAACCAGCTCCGTATCGGCAGGAATCGTCGCCTTTACGTCCGATTTTTTTCGTCCGGAAACGTGATACACATTGCGAAACCCTTTATCCTGCAACAAGCTCTCGATTTCCCCTACCCGATCTCCACCTACTACAAGAACGCCTGCCATAACAAAGCTCCTCCTCTCTATTCTCCCGTCAGTATCAATCTGTCGTGCGCTGGGCCTGTTTGCTCCGCCTGCTATCTGCCTGTTCGTGCCTGATTGTACTTCGTCTCCGCCTTTTCAGCAGGGAGCCTGTATTTTTCGGTCCGCTCGATCTGGACCACCTGCGAGTCGTGAACCACGATGTGAATGGAGCCGTATTCCAAGCTGTCCAACGCACGCGCGATTCTCTCCCACAACCGTTCATCCAGGGCATTCTCTTTCTTTGCCATATGGTCACTCCTCCCTGTTTTTGGCGAAAAAAATCAATGTATATTATTCCTACCCATTTAGTATGTTTTGTTTCCTAATGATACCCCTCGGTCCCCTTTTTTGTCAATGAGAGCACGGGGCTTCGAGAGGCTGCGCAAATCCGGTATCGCTGGCGTTCATGTATGTCCATTGCATTTCCACGCTGTGCGGTTGCTTTGGTACTTCACCTCTTTTCCGGTTGATAGCAGAAAGACTCCCGATGAACAAGACATGCTGGTTGTCTGCACGGGAGCCTTCGGTAGTCCGATCAGCTATTTAACAAAAACAGATATACTTACTTTGATTTATAACGAGTTTATCATATACTTTCTCTCTCGGTCAATGCCTCTACTCTCCCTTTTTCGCAGCAGCTAGACCAGATGGCAGGCGACGAATCTGTCCCGGCTTACTTCGCGAAAAGCCGGGGCCTGCTCGCTGCACAGCTCCATCGCGTACGGGCAGCGCGTGTGGAACTTGCAGCCTGCGGGCGGATTGGCAGGGCTTGGCATGTCTCCCTGCAAAACGATCCGCTCGCGCTTGTGCCGCGGAATCGGTAGCGGAACGGACGACAAGAGCGCCTTCGTGTACGGATGAAGCGGCTCGGCAAACAGCTCGTCGCGGGAGGACAGCTCCACCAATGAGCCGAGGTACATGACGCCAATCCGCGAGCACAAATGCTCGACGACGCTCAAGTCGTGGGAAATGAACAAATACGTCAACTGCCGCTGCTCCTGCAACTCCGCAAACAGATTGATAATTTGCGCCTGAATCGACACGTCCAGGGCTGAAACCGGCTCGTCTGCCACGATGAAATCCGGGTTGAGGATGATCGCGCGCGCAATCCCGATCCGCTGGCGCTGACCGCCGGAAAACTCATGCGGGTAGCGGTCGATGTGATAAGGCGCAAGCCCGCACAGCTCCATGACGGCAAGCACCCGCTCTCTCGCCTCGGCGGGCGCGGCAAGCCCGTGGTCCAGAAGCGCCTCGCCCAGCGCCTCCCCGATGCGAATGCGCGGATTGAGCGAGCTGTACGGGTCCTGGAAAATAAACTGCATGCGCGGGCGCAGGGCGCGCAGCTCCGCTTTGGACAGGGCGTGCACGTCGATTCCTTGAAAGCGCACCTCGCCTGCCGTCTTTTCCAGCAGCCGCAAAATCGTGCGCCCGGTCGTGCTTTTTCCGCTGCCGGACTCGCCGACCAGCCCGAACGTCTCGCCTTTTTTGATCGAAAAGCTGACGTCGTCCACTGCCTTGACGTGGCCGACCGTCCGCCCCAACAGCCCGCCTGTGATCGGGTAATATTTTTTCAGCCGATGCACTTCCACCAGATTACCGGTCATAGCCAAATTCCTCCTCGTGCAGCCAGCAGGCTACCTTCCTCCCGTCGCCCAGCTCGCGCAGCGGCGGATGTTGCACCCGGCACTTGTCCAGGCAATGCGCGCAGCGGTCGTGGAAGTAGCAGGACTCGCCGAGCGTCGCCGGATGCGGCACCTGGCCGGGGATCGAGTACAGCTTGGCCTGCCGCTGGTTCAGCACGGGCTTCGAGCGAAGCAAGCCTTGCGTGTACGGGTGCAGCGGCGATTCGAACAGCGCTTCGACGGGCGCTTCCTCGACCACTTTTCCGGCGTACATGACCACCACGTGATCGGCCATTTCTGCGACCACACCCAGATCGTGCGTAATCAGCAGGATCGCTGTGCCTGACTCTTGCTTGATCTTGCGCAAGAGATCGAGAATTTGCGCCTGGATCGTCACATCGAGCGCGGTCGTCGGCTCGTCGGCAATCAACAGGCGCGGATGGCAGGAAATCGCAATCGCGATCATGATCCGTTGCAGCATCCCGCCGCTCAACTCGTGCGGGTACGCTTTGGCGATCTCCCTGGCGCGGGGAATGCCGACCAGCTCGATCAGCTCGATCGCTTTTGCCAGCGCTTCTTTTTTGCGCAGCCGCTTGTGCTCGATCAGCGGCTCCATGATTTGCTCGCCGATCGTCAACACCGGATTGAGCGACGACATCGGCTCCTGAAAAATCATCGCCAGTTCGTTGCCGCGCAGTTTGCGCAGTTCCTCCTTGCTCACCTTGCGCAAGTCGCGGCCCGCGAACCACACTTCGCCGCCGACGATTTTTCCCGCCGCCTCCGGGATCAGCCCCATCAGCGACATGGCCGCAGCGCTCTTGCCGCAGCCCGACTCGCCGACGATGCACACCGTCTCGCCAGGCTGCACGCGCAAGTCGAGGCCGTCTACCGCCTTGACCACGCCCAGCTCCGACTTGAAATGCGTACTCAGCTTGCGAATGTCCACCAGCTTGTTCACGTCCGGCTCACCTGCCCTTCTGCTTCGGATCCAGTGCGTCTCGCAGTCCGTCCCCGAGCAAATTGATCGAAATCACGGTGGCAAAAATGGCGACGCCCGGCGGTACCCACAGCCACGGCCGCTTTTGAAAATCAATCAGGGAGTTCGCCGCGTCCATCATGTTGCCCCACGTCGGTGTCGGCGGGACGACGCCCAGCCCGAAATAGGAGAGCACCGATTCGCTCAGGATCGCTCCCCCGACGTTCAAGGTCGCCACGACGATGAGCAGCGGCATCAGATTGGGCAGCAAATGGTGAAACAGCTTGCGCCGATCGCGCAGGCCGAGCACCTCTGCCGCCTGCATGAACTCGCTCTCGCGCAGCGTCAGCATCTGGCTGCGCACCAGCCGCGCCAAGCCCGGCCAGCCGATCAGGCTGAGCATGACCATCACGATGTAGATGCGGTAATCAGTCGGGATTTTCCACTCGGAGAGCACCGCGCCCATGATGAAAAGCAGCGGTAAGCCGGGAATGGTCATCAACACATCCGCCAGCCGCATAATCAACTGGTCGACCCAACCACGGTAAAAGCCTGCGAGCGCCCCGAGCACCGTCCCGATCGTGACGGACAGCACCATCGAGGCGATCCCGACCGTCAGCGAGATGCGACCCGCCTGCATCATCCGCGTCAAAATGTCCCGCCCCAAATTGTCCGTCCCGAGCCAATGCGCGAGGCTTGGCGGCTTGTTGATGCTCGCCGTGTTCACGCTGCCGCTGGCGTAGGGCGAAAAAAACGGCCCGATCAAACAAACTGCGGCCATCACCAGCAAAAACACGAGTCCGCCCATCGCCAAACGCTTCTTTTTCAGCCGCGAAAACGCCTCGCGCCACAAGGAGGATCGGCGGGAGGCAGTCCGCCCGTCTCTCGCCAGCTCCGCTGCTTCCCTCGCTACTGTCGCCATCTCGTTTCCTCCCTCACTTCAGCCGGACGCGCGGGTCAGCCACTCTGTACAGCAGATCGGCGGACAGGTTGCCCACGACGGTGAGAATCGCCAAAAACATCGTGAAGCCCATCAACAGCGGGTAGTCCCGCACCGAAAACGCCTGCATGTACAACTGTCCGACACCGGGCCAGTTGAAAATTTTTTCCGTGATGATCGCGCCGCCAAAAAGCGCCGGCAGCTCAAAGCCGAGCAGCGTAATCGCTGGCAAAAGCGCATTGCGCAGGGCGTGCTTGTGCAGGACGACTTTTTCTTTCAGCCCTTTGGCCCTGGCTGTGCGCACGAAGTCTTGCTGGATGACCTCGAGCATGTTCGTACGGAAATAGCGGGTCAGCGCCCCTACGCTCAACAGCGTCAGGACAGCCACAGGCAAAAACATGTGGCGAATGACGTCCCATGCGTAAGCAAGCCCCGTCTCCTTACTGCCGATCTGCATCATCCCGCCCGCAGGAAACAGCTTGGCATCGACCGCGAACAATTTGATGAACAGCAAGCCGACGAAAAAGACAGGCAGCGACATCGCGGCAAACACCCCGATCGTCACGAGCGCATCGAACCACGAATGCTGCTTTGCCGCAGACAGCACCCCGATGGAAATGGCGATGAGCCAGGTGAAAAACGTAGAGGTGATGGCGAGCAAAAACGAGTTCCAGATGTAGTCGTTCAAAAGCGACATCACCGGCTGCTGGTATTGCAGGGAGTAGCCGAAGTCGCCGCGCAAAGCGTTTTTCATCCAGATGACATACCGCTCCCCGACAGGCTTATCCAGTCCGTACATCGCCTTCAGCTCCAGCTTGCGCTCCGCCGTCAGCTTCGGGTTCGTATCGACGAAGTCGCCGGGCGTCATGGCGTACAAAAGAAAGATCAGAACGGATGCGCCGAAGAGGCTCAGCGCCATGTACAACAGTCTTTTCAGGAAATAGGCGGTCATCGTTTGCCTCCTTTCGGGTGGAAAAGAAGAAAGCCCAGCCCCAGGGCCGGGCACAACTCACGGGTGCAGCCATTCGCTACTCACTCTCATCCCGCCCCTAAAGGGGGTGCTATCGCACCGTAGCGGGCTTTCTCGTTCGGAAAATCTGTAATAACCTGCCCGCGATACTTGGGCGATCGCCACCAACCAAGTAATGGGGTACATGTCCTTTAACGAAGAAATGATGTCAAAGCGATTTATTTTCGGAATGATCCCTCCCCGAATAGATTGGGATTGCGCTTTTTTAGAAACTCGACCTGCGCTTTCAAATAATCCCGTTCTTCCTCCACGCTGGAAAACCTGGTGCGGGGCCGTCCAATAAAAGGATGGGAAGCTGCTTGTTTGCCCCGCTGATCCTGCAGTGTTTCGTGGTTGCGGCATTTCTTTACCCAGCTCTTTACCTGACTAGAACTGCGTATTCCCAGAGCATCCGCCACAGCTTGATAACTTCGTCCACCCTTTTCATATAAATCAACGGCTCTTTGTTTTGTCTCCTCTGAATACTTCACAAATGACTGCCCCTTTTTAGCCAAAGAAAATCCCCTCCAAGTATCAGTGTATCATCCAAGCTCGTTAACTTGGTCTTTTTTCACTGTCTACCTAAAGGGGATAATATCATTCTCCTGATTTTTCTGGTTTAAATCGTTTTTTGTTTTATATACAAAACATAGTTTTCAATTTATATATATTAAATTTTTCAGAACAGTCGAGTCAACGGTAAATATTTTGATAATTCAATTCATTGGCAGCAGCTCCTATTCATCGCCAGTCGATGACTCGCCGCCTGTCCATTTCCCGTTTTTGCGCAAGCGCGCCGGCGACCTCGGCCATGAGCGCCATTCCTCTGTCGATCTCGGCGGCATCCGTCTGAATGATGCTGAGGCGCAGCCCGTTGTCGCTAGCAAAGCTCGGCAAGTAGTTTTGCTCCGTGGAGAACACCCGTACATGGCGCTGCTGCAAGGCCGCGATCATGTCGAGGGCTGCGATTCCTTCCGGCAGGACGATGGTCGTAAAAATTCCCCCGTGCGCCGCGACATACCGAAAGCCCAGCCCCTTGTCCAGATGGCGGCGGCAAGCTGCATCCAGCGCTTCCATCCGCGCCTGATAGCGCTCCCTAACCATCGCCGCATGACGGTCGTACATGCCGCAGTTCAGATACAGTTCCAGAGCAGCTTGGGACAGGACCGACGTGCTGGAATCAGCCGATGCTTTGAACAGGCGAAACGTCTCCAGAAGCGACGGCGGCAACACGACCGCAGCCAGTCGCAGTCCCGGCAGCATGATTTTGGAAAAGCTTTTGACGTAGATAACCTGTCCCGCTGAATCGTAGCTGTAGATCGGGTCGGCCTTCGCCTTCGTCTCCATGTCAGCCAGGTAGTCGTCCTCGACGACAAATACCCCGTAGCGCTCCGCCAACCTGGCGATTTGCTTTTTCTCCTCTGCCGCATAGCTTGTCCCGAGCGGATTGTGGTAGCGCGGCACAGTATAAAAAAACTTGATCGGATTGTTGCGAAAATGTCGCTCCAGCTCGTCCAGGTCGATGCCTGCCGCAGTCCGCGCGATTCCGAGCGCCGTTACGCCCAGCAGCCGCAGCGAACGCAGCATGCCGTGAAAAGTGGGCTGCTCGACCAGCACCGCGCTTTTTCCGTTGGGAAAAGGCATCGACGCAAGCAGGTGCAAAGCTTGCTGCGCGCCCGAAACTACGCAGATTCGGGACGGATGCGCGAATACTTGCGAATGGGCGAGATGCTTCTCCAATTCGCGGCGCAAAGAGGAAAAGCCTTGCGGATCGCAATAGGTGAAAAGCTGCTCCCGGTACAGCTCGATGGCGCGGTTGAGGCAATGCTGGAAGTCTTTGTACGGCATGACCTCCGGATCGGGACTCGCCGCTGAAAAATCAATGTGCTCCTCCATCCGGCGCGCGCTTTCCTGCGAGCGAAGCACTGCGTAATAGCCGCTTTTTGGCACGGAGTAGATCAAGTGCTCTTTTTCCAGCTCCTGATAGGCCCGGATCGCCGTGTTGATGCTGCAATTCCACAGCGCAGAGGCTGTGCGGATTGAAGGCAGCTTCTCGCCCGGCCGTATGTTGCCCGCCGCCAGTCGCTCCTTGATCTCTTGCTTGACCGCTTCGTATTTTGTCTCCATCCTGTCCCCCGTTCTCCGCTCTGTGTGGGTACAGATGCGCTTTTTGTGCGTAGCTCTCTTTTTGTTCCTTACAGTATAGTAAATCGTAAGTCAGGCAGTAAACAGGAAAGCGGGAGGGGTACAGATGGAGTGGAAGCACGGCGAATGGCCTTATACGATGAGCGATGACAAGGCTTTGCTCGACGAGGACAAAATTTGTGCGTGGCTGGCTACCACCTATTGGGCCAGCGAGCGTCCGTGCGAGATCGTGCGCAAAAGCATCCAGCAGTCGCTCTGCTTCGGATTGCACCACGAGAACGGACAGGCTGGATTCGTCAGGGTCGTGACGGACTACGCGACTTTTTCCTGGGTGTGCGATGTCTTCGTCGATCCAGCGCATCGGGGAAAAGGGCTTGGCAAGTGGATGATGGAGATCGTCATCCACCATCCAGCCATTCGTCATACGAACATGACGCTGGGTACGCGGGATGCGCATGGACTGTACGAGCAGTACGGCTTCGTGCGCAGAGAGATGATGCGCAGGCAGGCAGAGTCTGTGTGAGCGGAGGTGTCCGTTGTCCGTCGGGCACGCCTGAGCGACCAGCCAAAGCCATGCAAAAAGGGAGGCTTCTCCAAAAGCCTCCCTACTTCTTTTTCACTTCGCCGTCCGCTGCGACCGTTGCCCCGTAGGAAATCCGGTTCAGCTTGTCCACCATCCGCTGCCTGTTTTGGCTGTCCATCGGGGCTGGCTGTCCGTTTGCAATCTTGACCGGGATGACCCGCGTCCTCGTGCCGCTTGCGGCAAATGTCAGCTCCGCCATGATGGCTTCACGGCCTTTCGGATTGTGCGAGGTCGTGAACACAAAATTGCCTACACTGTAGTAGATCGGCGCATTTTTGTAAAACTCGACGCCCATGACCGAATGGCTATGCGAGCCGACTACCGCATCCACGCCGTGGTCGATCAGCTTTTTCGCCAGCTCGCGGGCATACGGCTCGGGCGTGTCCTTATACTCCAGATTCCAGTGCATGACCGCAATCGTGATATCTGACTGCGCCACCGCCTGCTGCACATAGGAGAGCATCGGCTCATAGGCGTAGGCGTGCGCAAGCCCTGGCCTGTTTTTGCCCGCGTACCAGCGCTGATTGGGCAGCACGCGGCCAAGCCCGATCACCGCAACGCGTTTGCCTTTGATCGTCTGTACGTACGGCGCAAACGCTTCCGCTTCGTTTTTGCCTGCGCCCACGTAGCCGATTTGCTGCTTTTGCAAATGGGCAAACGTATCGAGCAGGGCATCCACACCGTAATCCAGCGTGTGGTTGTTCGCCAGATTGACCACGTCGATTCCGGCATTTTTCAGCCCGTTCAACGCTTCCGGCTTGGCGCGATACGTAAACTCCTTTTTCTCCGGCTTGCCGCGTGTGCTGACAGGCGTTTCCAGGTTGCCGATAGCCAGATCGGCCTGCCGCAAAAAATCCGCTGTTTTTTGAAACGGGTAGTCGATCCCGTGGCGCGCGATCTGTACCCCTACGCTTTTATCCAAAATGATGTCTCCCACAAACGCGATGCGGATTTCCTCTGCTGCTATTTGCCGCTCGCCCGCCTCTGTCGCCTGGACGAAAGCCGGGCTTGCGCTCGCAGCAGCCAGCAAAGCCGCTGCGACCGCTACCATGGCCGCCCTTTTCCATCGAATGATCTGCATTCGCCGCGCACACGTCCTTTTTTTACCTTTCATTGTAGAAGGCGCGCTGCGAAAAGCTTGTTGAAGCGTGTCCGGCGGGGAAAGGAATTTCTCGCCCTATTTTGACGCCGCGTTTTTCCCGTGTCGAACGGCGCATATCTGCTAGTATAATAGAAGGATACTTTTGCGCTGCAAGGAAGAGGATAAAGACTTGTCAAACATGCCAGCCTCCGCGGAACGCGAGCAATTTGCCAGCGGCCTGTTTTTTGTCCGGGCCAACCTCGTGTTCGCAAACGGCGATTTTGCAAGCTGGGTGGCAAGCGCTGCCCAATTGCAGGACGAGCTGCCCCAAAACCCGCTGTTCTACCATCTGAACTACAACGCGACAGAGCCTTTTATCCGAAAGACGCGCTTCGGCTTGAAAGGGATGATGTCCGATGAGACAGAGCTGGTCGGCAAGCAGTTTTCCCGCATCCTGGAGACGCACGGCTGGGGCGACTCGCTGATTAACAAATACGTGGTGCAGGCGCTGGCCGAATGGCAGCAAGGCAACAAGCCGCAGGCCCTGGCATGCTTGCACGAGGCGCTCGCAATCGGAGAGCGGAATTTGTACGTGCGCAGCTTTCTCGACGAAGGCCCGGCCATGCACAGCTTGCTGCTCGCCTATCAGCAGCGGGAAAAAGCCCGGACAGAGCCGTTTGCTCCTGACGTATCTCCCGCTTACGTCGCCCGCCTGCTTGCCCTCTTCCCGCAAACGGGCGCAACCATCAAAGACAATCGCTCCGCGCCGCTTGCAGAGCCGTTGACAGGCAAGGAGCGGATCATTTTGTCCATGCTCGGCAAGGAAGCTACCAATAAGGAAATTGCCGAAGCGCTGGGCAATACGGGCGGGACGGTAAAAGTGTACCTGCACGGAATCTACGGCAAGCTCGGCGTCGCCAACCGCACGCAGGCGCTGCTCAAGGCGCAGGAACGGTCGCTGTTGGAAACGGAAGCGCCCAGCCGCGTCAAACCGCAAAGCTGAAACAAAAGCTTGCCCGCTGGCTTCGCCCTTCGCTCACTTCGGCTGCATCCGAATCGCCCCGTCCAGCCGAATCGTCTCTCCGTTTAACATCGGGTTGGTGATGATGCTGTTCACCAGCCTGGCGTATTCGCTGGGTTGACCTAGGCGCGATGGAAAAGGAACGGTCGCTCCCAGCGCGTCTTTTACAGAGCGCGGCAGCTTGTCAAACATCGGCGTATCGAACAAGCCAGGAGCGATCGTCATCACCCGAATCCCGTACGGCGCCAGGTCGCGTGCCAATGGCAATGTCATGCCGACGATTCCGCCTTTGGAGGCGCTGTAGGCCACCTGCCCCACCTGCCCGTCAAAAGCGGCGACAGAAGCCGTATTGATGATGATGCCGCGCTCGCCCGTGCTGGCTGGCTCATTGCCTGCCATCTGCTCGACCGCCAGGCGCACGACATTGAACGTGCCGATCAGATTGAGCTGGATGACTTTGGCAAATGCCTCCAACGAATGCGGGCCGTTTCTGGAAAGCGTCTTTTGCCCCAGGACCGTGCCCGCGCAATTGATCGCAGCATGAATGGTGCCAAAAGCTCCCGCTGCGCGGTCAATCGCCTCCCGCACGCTCGCCTCGCTCGTCACATCCGTCTGTACAAACAGGGCTTGCTCACGTCCCAGCTCGCTGGCGAGGGCGTACCCCCGTTCGAGGTCCAGATCAAGAATGGCTACTTTTCCTCCGTGCTCAACCACATTCCTTACTGTGGCTTCCCCCAATCCGGAAGCTCCACCCGTTACCATGGCAACCACATCCCGAATTTCCACGCCATTCTCTCCCTTCCTTCAAATCGGCATTCGCAACATTACCTATGCAAGTTTTGCACCAGCCCGCAAAAGCGTTATCAGCTCCCGCTTTGTCTAAAACACTGCTGTCCATGTCGCGGTCCGGGCACATCCGCGCAGCGGACAGCGGACAGTGACGAGACACCTCTGTCCGGCGATTGGACAACTCTGACCGCTTGGCACTGGTTCGCCTCGGCAATCCGGCTGTGCTCCGCTGCCAGAGCCGCCCTTTTTCTCCGGCCGCAACCTTGCCACTCAGTCGTCCCAAACCAAAAGCTGGCAATTCGTCTATCAGATAGTATTTTATGAGCAGACGGCAAAGAAAATGGCAACTGCCTTCACAAACACCGGGGCCAACCAGCCTAACGCCTGCACGGGCAAAAACGCGATTCCGCAAGCCGGGTCGTCACAAGCTGCCGCACCACCCAGGGCAGACAGCAAAAAGATGCCGCGCTCCCCTGATGCTACACGGCACCTTTTTATGCGCGGGCTTGGCGCAGGCAGACTTGGAACAGGCGTGCTTTCAGTTCAGCTTCCCCGGCGTAAACCCGCCGACAAACGTCTTTGGCTCCGAGGAGATGATAAAGGCGCCGGGATCGATTTGCTGGATCGTTTTGATCGCATCCAGGTAATTTTTGCGCTTGGCCAAAATGAGAAAAATCATCCGCGTCCCGTACAGGCCGGAGCCGTGCCACTTGGTCACGCCGTAGCCCTTTTCCTTGAGCACGCTGGTCAGCTCCGCTTCATTGGCCGTAATCACTTGCAGCGTCATGTAGCCGAGGGCGATTTTTTGTTCGATGTACATGCCGAGCAACGTCCCCACTCCATACGACAGGCAATACGTGAAAATCCCCCAGAACGAATCCATGTAGTTCAAGACGATCGACAACCCGGACAAATAGACAAAAATCTCGACCGTGCACAAGCTCGCGGCCGCGTAGTTTCGGCCTTTTATCATCAGCACGACCCGCAGGGAATTGAGCGCGACGTAAATAATCTGGATCAACGCAATCGTCACATAAATCATGCGACACCCTCTCCTCAAAAAGTCGGCTCCGCCATCCAAGCGGCGGAGCCTCCCATCGGTTCAGACTATATGTCCACTCTGCTGAAACAGGCGGATGATTTTGCCTGCGACCTCGTCCCCCACCTCTGCAGTCGCGGACGTCCCGCCCATGTCCGGCGTGAGCACCTCGTGTTCCACCAGCGTCTCCTCGATCCCTTGCAGCACCAGCTCAGCGAGGTGCTTGTAGCCGAAAAATTCAAGCATCTGGCTCGCCGACCAGATCGCGGCCAGCGGGTTGGCGATGCCTTTTCCCGCGATGTCCGGGGCAGACCCGTGAATCGGCTCGAACATCGACGGATACGTGCGCTCGGGGTTGATGTTGGCCCCCGCCGCCAGGCCCAGCCCTCCGGCAATCGCCGCGCCCAGATCGGTCAAAATGTCGCCAAACAGGTTGGAAGTGACGACGACCTCGAACCGCTGCGGCTCTTTTATCATGAACATGCTCGCGGCATCGACCAAATACGAATGCGTCGGCACATCGGGGTATTCCTTGGCGACTTCTGCAAACACCTCGTCCCAGAAAACCATCGAGTAGTTGAGCGCGTTGCCTTTGCTGATACTCGTCAGCGACTTGCCCAGTTCGCGGGCCGTCGCAAACGCGTAGCGGATAATCCGCTCCGTCCCTTTGCGCGAGAACACGCCTGTCTGCAGCACCACTTCCTCCGGCTTTCCGCGAAACAGCCACTCTCCTGCCCCCGCGTATTCGCCTTCGCTGTTTTCGCGAATGAACAGCATGTCGACCGCTTCTCGCGGCACACCAGCGAGCGGGCAAGGAGCGCCGCGCAGCAGCTTGATCGGGCGGATGTTGACGTACTGCTCGAACCCTTTGCGAATGCGCAAAAGCAAATCCCACAGCGAAATGTGGTCCGGCACTCCCGGATAGCCGACAGCCCCCAGGTAGATCGCGTCGAACTTGCGGAGCTGCTCCATCCCGTCCTCGTCCATCATCTTGCCGTGTTTGGCGTAGTACTCGCAGCCCCAGGGAAAATCGTGAAATTGCAGCTCGAAGCTGCCGTCGAGCCGTGCCGCCGTGTCCAGCACCTTGATCCCTTCCCGAAGCACCTCCGGCCCGATGCCGTCTCCTGCAATCACTGCGATCTGCCATGTTTTTTTCATACGATCACTTCCCGTAAAAACGAAGCGGCCGCTCCGGCGATTTTCGCATGCCCCGCTTGATTTGGATGCAGTCCGTCTATGCCCGCAAAGTACGTCTGGTCGACCTCGCCCCGCTCGTCGTGGAAAATGCCCTGAAAGCTCAGGAACAACAGGCCGCTTTTTTTCGCCATCTCTTCCAGCGCCGCCGCGTATTCCTTGCCGCGCCGCAACAGCGTGCCATAGCCGGCTACAGGCTCCCAGACCTGCTCGCCGTCTACCTGGCCCGGGTCGAAGCCGGAGCCGGACGCGCCGATGATCGGCACGATGCCGTGGTGCAGCGCTTGCTTGACCATGGCGTACATATTGGCGAGCAGCACATTTTGGCTCAAGTCCCACCACAAATCGTTGCCGCCGCCGATGATGAGCGCATGCGAAGGGTTTTGCCAAACGACATCGTGCGTGAAGCGGCCGAGCATTCCCCCTGTCGTGTCCCCCGAAATGCCTTTGTTGATGACCTCCACCCCCAGTTCGCGCTGCAGGAGCGCGGGCCAGGCCGCCGTTTTCGGCACGCCCAGCCCTTCCGTAAAGCTGTCGCCGATGCACACCAGTTTTCTCATCGTTTGCTCGCCCCTTCCTATTTGTTTTTCGCTGCGCGCAGGCGGAAGCTCGATTTTTTCTCGACAAGCCCGAGCAGCAAGTCGACGAGGATGACGAGCAGCGCGGCTGGTATGGCCCCGGCCAAAATTTTTTGATCGTCAGTCGTGGAGATGCCGCGCAAGATCATTTCGCCCAGACCGCCCGCGCCGACAAACGTCGCCATCGTGGCCGCCCCGATCGCTACAACGGCCGCTACCCGCACTCCCGCCAAAATAATCGGCATCGCCAGCGGGATCATGACCATGCGCAAGAGCTGGCCGGACGTCATGCCCATGCCTGTTCCCGCCTCGATCATGTTTTTGTCCACGCCAGTCAGTCCCGCGTACGTGTTGGCGATGATCGGCAGCATCGAGTACAGCGCCAGGGCGACGATGGCCGTGTCATAGCCCAGGCCGAGGAAAATCATGATAATCAACAGCATGGAAATGGACGGAATGGTCTGGATAATGTTGATCGTCGTCTGGATCGCCACGGCCAGCGTCCGGTTTTTCGTCATCAGGATCGCCAGGGGAAGGCCGAGTGCAATCGCAATGACGATGGCGCTGATGCTCATGAACAGATGCTCCCCCGTCAGCTCCAGGATTTGCTCCGAATATTTGTTCATGACGCCGATTATGTCGAGGATGCTGTCCATCGAATCTGCCTCCTTTTCTGGCAAAAGGTCGCTACGGCTGCAAAAGCCCTTGCTCGGTCAAAAACTTTTGGGCGATTTCCGCTGGCTCCAGCTTTTCCACATCCGCCTGGTAATTGAGCGCCGTCATCGTCTTCGTGTCGATTTTGCCCGCCAGCTTGTTCAAAATGTCCGCCAGCTCGGGATGCTTTTTGAGCGCGTCGTTGCGCACGACAGGCGAGGCCGTGTAGTTCGGGAAGAAATGCTTGTCGTCCTCCAGCGTGACCAGATCGTACTCCTTCAGGCGCGAGTCCGTCGAATAGGCGAGCACGATGTCCACGTCGCCATTTTTCACCGCTTTGTAGACCAGCCCGATGTCCATCGGAATCGCCTTGGCAAATTCCAGGCCGTACTCCTTTTTGAACGCCGGATAGCCGTCGTTGGTCCGCTCCAGCCAGCCCGCGTCTGTTGCCAGCTTCATTTCGGCGGCGTGCGCCTGCAGGTCGGAAATCTTTTTTAGGCCGTATTTTTCCGCGATATCTTTGCGCACCGTAAAAATGTACGTGTTGTCAAAGCCGTAGGACGGAAACCATTCCTGGTCGAACTTTTCCTTGACGCCCTGCTTGACCAGGTCGAAGGCAGCGGCAGGGTCTTTCGGAAATTCGGTCATGCCGAGACTGCTCGTGAGATCTGTCCCTACGTAGCGGACGGCGGAAATCTGGATGTCGTTGTTTTGCATCGCTTTGAGCACGACAGGCGTTCCGCCGAGCCCGCCGACCATTTCCACCTTCAGGCTGGAATTGGCTTCAATCAGTTTTTTCAGCATGTTGGCGATAATCTCTTGCTCGGAGGTAGGCTGATAACCGAGCTGAACGGTGTTTCCAGCTCCCCCCTTCGAACAGCCCGTGACCAGCGCAACCGCCAGGACCGCCAAAAACAGCGTGCGAAAAAGCACTCTCATCCCCACATTCATTGCCCCCTTTTTCTCTCAACCTGTTATTGGATCGCTCTGCTCACTTCCGCAAGCCTCGCGGTGTGCACATGCGCTGGAACTTGCGCGTGACGAGGTCGGCGAACGCCGCGAGCAGGGCAGTCAGGAGCGCCCCTGTCAACAGCATGTTGTCATTCGAGTTGCCAAGCCCCGTGAAGACGAGGTAGCCCAAGCCGCCGCCCCCCACGACAGCGGCGAGCGTCGCCCAGCTTATCGTATAGATCGTCGCTGTCCGCAAGCCGCCCATGATGATCGAGATCGCCAGCGGAATTTCTACCTTGAACAAAATTTGCAGATTGGTCATGCCCATCCCGCGAGCCGCTTCGATCAGCGACGGCTCCACCTCGCGGATACCTGTGTAGGTGTTGCGCAGCATCGGCAAAAGCGAGTACAAAAACAGCGCGACGACGGCCGGAAAAGCGCCAATGCCCAAAAACGGAATCATGAAGCCCAACAGCGCCAGGCTCGGAATCGTCTGCAAAATGTTGACGACGCCGATGACATACTGGCTGATTCGCTCTGCTCTCGTCAATAAAATGCCAAGGGGAACGGAAAGGATGAATCCCGCAAGCACAGCGAGCAAGGAAATGTAGCAATGCTCCCAGACAAGCGAGAGAATTTGCTCGTGCCGCTCGGACAAAAAGGCAAAGAAATCGCTCATGCCCGTCCCTCCCCCTACAAAGCGCCGGAGCGCGGAAACTTTTCGCTCGGCCGTTTGAGCCGCTTGACGCCGATAAAATCCGCGACAAAATCGTTGGCCGGGTGCTGCAACAGGCGGTCCGGCGTGTCGATTTGCACGACAGCCCCGTCGTTCATCAGGCAAATGCGGTCGGCAATTTTGATCGCTTCATCCATGTCGTGCGTGACGAAGACGATGGTTTTATGAATCGTCTTTTGCAGACGGACAAACTCATCCTGGAGTTGCTCTCTGCTGATCGGGTCCAGGGCGGAAAACGGCTCATCCATCAAAATGATCGGCGGGTCTGCCGCCATCGCCCGAATCACCCCGACGCGCTGCTGCTGTCCGCCGCTCAGTTCGGCCGGGTACCTGTCCTTGTATTTTTTCGGCTCCAGTCCGACCAGAGCGAGCAGCTCATCTACCCGTTTCTCGTAGACGGCCGGATCGGTCTTGTTCAGCTTCGGGACCAGGGCGACGTTTTGCGCGATGGTCATGTGCGGGAACAGGCCGATCTGCTGGATGACGTAGCCGATGCCCCGCCTGAGCATAACCGGATCTTTTTTCGCGATGTCTTCGCCGTTGATGGTAATTTTTCCTGATGTCGGCTCGATCAGGCGGTTAATCATTTTCATCGTGGTCGTCTTGCCGCAGCCGCTCGGCCCGATCAGCACAAACAGCTCGCCCGCGCCGATGTACAGGTCCAGGCTTTTGATAATCGGCGCGCCATTGATCGTCTTCGTGACCTTGTCAAAGCAAATCATCCGCATCTCTCCTCGTCATGAAATAGATCATTGCCGCCGGTTCCAGATCACCAGCTTCAACTCCGTCATTTCTTCGATCGCGTATTTGATCCCTTCCCGGCCCGTTCCGCTTTCTTTGACGCCGCCGTACGGCATGTGGTCCACGCGGAAGGTCGGGATGTCGTTAATCAGCACGCCCCCGACATGCAGTTTCTCTGCGGCGTCGAGCGCTGTGTGCACGTTTTCCGTATAAATGCCTGCCTGCAGCCCGAACCGGGAATCGTTCACGCGCTCAATCGCTTCCTCGACCGAGTTCACCCGGTTCACCAAAACAATTGGGGCAAACACTTCCTGGCAGGAGACTTTGAGCGAAGGCCCGGCATCGAGAATCACGGTCGGCTGCAGGATGTTGCCCTCTGCCCTGCCGCCTGCGGCCACCGTCGCTCCCGCCCGTCGCGCCTCGTCAATCCAGTCCAGCGTCCGCTGCACGTCCCCCGGGGAAATCAGGGCGGAGATGTCTGTCGTCTCGTCGAGCGGGCTGCCTAACCGCAGCGCCTTTGCGGCTGCGACGAATTTTTCCACGAACGCGTCGTACACCTCCGCATGCGCGTACACGCGCTGCAACGAGATGCACACCTGCCCCTGAAACGAAAACGCTCCGGTGATGCAGCGGGCAATCAGCGGCTCAAGCTCGACGCCTTTGTCGATGATGACGGCGGAGTTGGAGCCAAGCTCCAGTGTCGTCCGCTTCAAGCCCGCCCGGTTGCGGATGCCAATGCCGACACCCGGACTGCCTGTAAACGTCACCATGTTGACCCGCTCGTCCGTGACGATCAGATCGCCGACGACGCGGCCGCTCCCCGTCACGACATTCAATGCCCCGGCAGGCAAGCCCGCTTCTGCCAACAGCTCCGCGATGAAAAAGGCGGACAGCGGCGTCTGCGAGGCGGGCTTGAGCACGATCGTGTTGCCCGCTGCGATGGCAGGCCCGACCTTGTGCGCGACGAGATTCATCGGAAAATTAAACGGGGTAATCGCGCCAATTACGCCAATCGGTTCGCGCAGTGTATAGGCGAGCCGGCCTTCCCCGCCGGGAGCGGCGTCGAGCGGCAACGTCTCTCCGTGAATGCGCTTGGCCTCTTCGGCGGCGAACTTGTACGTTTCAATCGTGCGCACGACTTCGCCTCTCGCTACCGCAATCGGTTTCGCCGCCTCCTGCGCGATGATCGTGGCCGCCTCCTCGCTGCGTTCGCGAAGCAGGCTCACCAGGCTTTCGAGAATCGCAGCGCGGCGATGCGCCGGCATTTTCGCCATGATGGCTTTTGCCGCGTAGGCAGCCGCGATTGCCTGCTTTGTCTCTTCTTCGTTTGCCGCCGGAATCTCGGCGAGCGCTTCCCCGGAATACGGAGAGCGCAGCTCCGTGTACTGCCCCGCTTTTACCCACTCGCCGTTGATGAACAAGCTTTTTTGCATCGTGTGCATCGCTGGTCCCTCCCCTCTTTTCATGCTTGCGCCTCTTCGATCCCCAACGTCTTCAGCACCATCTCGTGGAACTGCAGGACGGCGTGCTCGGTTGCGGAAAACTTCCCTTTCTGGAAGGCGCGGGACTTGAAGCCGATCTGCTCCAGCTCAACCAGCTCCACGTCCTCGACCCGCACCTGCTCGGTAAACGCCATCAAATCTTTTTCTTCCTGCGTCAACTCTTCATGGCGGAACAAATACGTGTACACGCCCAATGTCGTCTCGTGGTCGATCGGCACCATCTGGATCAGCGACATGTTGCCCGGCCCCGGATAGATCGTCAGCATCAGGTTCGGCCACAGCCAGTAAAAACGGCCGCCCTGCATCTCCGCCTTATTCAGTTCAACCGAGCCGAGTTGCTTATCCGGCTTGACGACCGTCCCTTGCACGGAGTAATTTTCGCACTGGATGATCTGGTACTTCGTCAAATCGAGCGTAGCGGTAAAGCCGGGATGGGCAATCGGGCAATGGTCGCATTCCAGGTAGTTGTCGATGAACGCTTTCCAGTTCGATTTGATGACCCGCGTGTTGACGCTGTATTTTTTCAACTGGCCCAAAAACGGAAACGCCGCCAGATCAGCGAAAAAGTCGCCGTAGGAAGCCGCCAGCGGAACCGCGTCATCATCGAGGTTGACGAAAATCAGCGACGCTTGCACCTCCAGCCTCACCTGGCGCAGACAGGCTTCTGCTGCGCACAGTTGCTCGCCGTTTTTAAAGTTCGGCGCCTTGTTCAGCGAACCGTCGAGCTGGAACGTCCACCCGTGGTAGCCGCATTGCAAAATTTTCTTGTTGCCCTCGGCGTTTTTCTCCAGCTTCGTCGCGCGGTGCGGACAGACGTTGTAAAATGCGCGCAGCGTACCTTCCCGCCCTCGCACGACAAGGATCGGCTCACCTGCCACGTCACAGGTAAAAAAGTCGCCGGGATTTTCGACCTGACTGATATGCCCGACAAACTGCCACGAGCGGGCAAAAATCTTTTCCTGCTCTGCGCGGAGCACCTCCGGATCGGTATATAGACGGTAAGGAAGCGCTTTCACCTCGCGGGTAGTGGAACCAACCTTTGCTTCTTGGATAGACATCTGCCATGACCCCTTTCGTTTTCGCACCATGCGGCATCATTATTGGTTACGGTCTTGCCCCTCCTTTTTGCAAAAACGATGCCACATGCGAAAACCACGGTTATCACGGTGATAATAGTAAAATTATTGGGAAAATTGAGTTTATTCAGGTTCATTTCGAACCGATTTGCACTCACGCGTGGTATGATGGGAAAAACGGCTGCACGCGCGGAGGTTCCCATGTTCAAAGAGTCGGAAAATGGCTTCATCATTGAAATGAGCACGGATATTTTGGAAAAAATCCTCGACCATTCCACCGATGAAATTTACGTGGTCGACGGCGAGACACGGATCGTCTTCATGAACAAAATATGCGCCCAGCACTACGGGCTCAAGCGCTCGGAGGTCATCGGCAAGCGCAACGAGGAGCTGTTCAAGCAAGGCTACTGGACGCCCTCGATCATCCCGATCGTCATGCAGGAAAAGAAGCCCGTCACCATCAAGCAGACGACCTACTACGGCGGCGAGCTTGTCACGACAGCCGTCCCCATCCTGAACCGGACGAAGGAGATCGAGCTCGTCGTCATTACCGCCCATGAGCAGAACTTCAAGAAAATCATGCACACCGATCAGGAACCCGCCGACCAAAATCAACTGCCGAACAACATCATCACGAACAGCCAGAAGATGAAGGACTTGCTCACCTTTTGCCACAAAATCGCCCTGGTCGACTCGACGATTCTTTTGCAAGGCGAGTCCGGCACGGGAAAAGGCGCGTTCGCCGCTTTCATTCACCAGATGAGCCGCCGCAAAAACGGGCCGTTTTTGACGATCAACTGCGCTGCGATCCCGGAGGAGCTGCTGGAGTCAGAATTGTTCGGCTATTCGCAAGGCGCGTTTACCGGAGCGAGCAAAAGCGGCAAGCTTGGGCTGATCGAGGCGGCGAACAACGGCACGATCTTTTTGGACGAGATCGGCGAACTGCCGCTGAAAATCCAGGCCAAGCTGCTGCAGGTGATTCAGGAGCACCGCTTTTTGCCTGTCGGCGGCACCGAGTACAAGCAGGTGGACATTCGCATTTTGTCCGCGACCAACCGGGACTTGTCCAAGATGGTGGAAAACAAGCAGTTTCGCGAGGACCTGTACTACAGGCTCAACGTGATCGACCTGAAAATCCCGCCGCTGCGCGAGCGCCCTGAAGACATCGTACCCCTCACCTATTATTTCATCAACCGCTGCAACAAAAAATACGGCGTGGACCGACTGATTTCCCAGGAGACGCTGCAAGCTTTGAGCAGCTATTCCTGGCCGGGCAATGTGCGCCAACTGGAAAACATGATCGAGCGGCTCGTAGTCACGACAGAGTCGATCATCACCCCGGCCGATTTGCCGGACATTATTCATCAGCATAACCGGAATCATCTGCCTTTGTCTTCGGCCGGAAGTCCTCCGCTGCCCCAGACGCTCGACGCAGCGCTGGCAGAGGTGGAAAAACAGATGGTCCGGCGCTCGTACCAAAAGCACCGCACAACCCGCAAAGTCGCCGCTGACCTGGGCGTGAGCCAGACGAAAGCGACGAAGCTGATTCAGAAGTATTGTCGGGATTTGGGTGAGTTGGAATAGGTTCAAGGGGAGGGGGTTACTTGCTAGTTGGCAGAGGGGCTGGTTTCGGCGATCCTTGTTTTCTGGTTGGGAAGCTGGTTGGGGACGTCCCTTCGTTTTCCGGCTGGAGAGCTGACAGACTCCGAGCACTCCTTCCCTTTCTTGCTGAATACCTGGCCCCTTGCCTCCCCGCTCCCAACTTTTACGGCAATGATGCACATTGCTGCTGGCTACTTGCGAGCGAATCCTGCCCCCCGCCCGCTCATGCCGACGACAAATTCGTCCCTCCGAACTCGCCTGCCAAAAAATCACAAAACGACAATTCCTGTCTCTGTCTCCACCTGTCTCCTCCCGTCTCCTATCCCTTCCTTTTACCCGTAAGCGCCCTGCTACGCCCCAAACGAGCATCATCACCCTTCCTATAATATGGTAACTTTTCCACCCCTTCGCCCGTCTCTTCGATGAGGTGATTCCAACATGCACTTCCACAAATGGTTACGCAAATACGTAGCGGCTGTTTTGGCATTCATCCTGCTCGGCTATCCTCCCCCTTCCGCCCAAGCCTGCTCCTGCGGAGAACAGAGTGCGACGAAGCGGTTGGAAAAAACAGAAGCTGTCTTTCAGGGCGTCGTCACGGACATCCGCCAAAACGGCGCGGATGAAGAGGTGATTTTCGCGGTCACGAAAACGTGGAAAGGGGACAAGCTCCCGGAGCGCCGCACGTTGTCCGCTCCCGGAAGCTGCCATTACCGGTTTGAACGTGGCGTGGAATACGTCGTCTTCGCTTCCGGCTATCAGGCAGAGGACGGATCTACTTCCTTGCGCGTGTACAATTGCTGGGGACTGCTCCCGTTTCGGAAGCGTATGGAGATATCGCCGAGCTTGATTACGGATTGCCTTTGAACATCCGCCATCTGCTGCCTATTCCCGAGCAGCGCTATGCCTGGTACTTGTCCCTTTTCGATGCGATCAGCGACATCTGCCAGCAGCCAGCCAAATGAACCGTGCACCAAAAACCCCGGAAAAAGAGCGGTGTGCCCTTTTCCGGGGTTTTGCGCGCGAACTGCTCGTGCGGACTCCTCATCCGGACCCCGCCCCTGTTTATTTGCGGATGCCTTTTTTCGTCGCCAGCTCGGTGTACGCACCCGTCTCCTTCTCCGTGTCCTGCGTGAACTGCTGGCGATCCGCATAGGCAGGCTCGACCTGTATCTCGCCGAGCTTTTGCAAATAGGCCGGGTCGCTCGTCATTTTGGCGATGCCTTCTTCCCACTTTTGGATGACGGCATCAGGCGTGCCTTTGGCAAACGACACTCCGGTCCACCAGAACACCGTCAGGCCGTCGATGCCCTGCTCCTGCGCGGTAGGGACATCAGGCAAAAACGGGCTGCGCTCCTCTCCGGCAACCGCGAGAATTTTCACCTTGCCCGCCGCAAGCATCGGCATGATCTCGCCGACTGTGTGCACAGCCAATACCGCGTGGCCGCCCGCTACTTTGGGGACAGAATCGGAAGCGCCTTTGGTCACGATCATCCTCGTCTTGGAAAAATCCGCGCCGATGGCATCCAGCCACTGGGCCACGCCGAATGCGGAAAAGCCCGCGGGTCCCACCGAAGTCCAGGTCAGCTCTTCCGGGTTTTCCCTGACCCACTGGGAAAAAGCGGCGAAGTCTTGCCACGGCGCGTCGGCTTTGACGGCAAAGGCGAGCGTCCCTTTGCCGATCCGCGCTGTATAAATCTGGTCTTCGTTTTGAATCGGGGGATTTTTCATGCCAGCGGCCAGCATCGTCGTATTCGACACGTTGACCGCCAGTGCCGTGTAGCCGTCGTTTTTCGCCTGCTTCAAGGCAAATTCGGCTCCCACGGCACCGCCGCCGCCCGCCTTGTTGACCACGACGATCGGCTGGCCCCATTCCTTGCTCAAATAGTCAGCGGTGGCTCTCGCGACGAGATCGACGCCGCCTCCGGCTGAATACGGCACGATGTACTCGATTTGCCGGGTCGGATAGGCCGCAGCCGTTTCGCCCTGGACGGACTGCCCGGTCGCGCAGGCGCTCACGGTTGCCGCCAGCAAAAAAGACATCGTGACCGACACCCAATGTTTGTATCCTTTCACTACTTTTCCTCCCGTCTCTACACTAGGCTACGTCCACGCCTTTTTTCTGCTCCTCCCGCAACCGCTGGCGGGTTCGCCTGTTCAGCACAAGGGATACGATCAACAGTACCGCGGCCGCAAGCAAAATCGACAGCGACAAAGGGCGAGACAGCACGATACCGAGTGAGCCGCTTCCCATCGCCATCGTCTGGATGAACGATTCCTCCAGCAGCGGCCCGAGAATGAAGCACAAAATCAGCGGCACGACAGGCCATTTATACTTCACAAACAGGTAGCCAAGTCCGCCGAACAAAAAGGTAATCCAGACGTCAAACATGCTGTTGCGCACGCTGTACGCCCCGATCGTGCACAGCATCAAAATGACAGGGGCCATGATGCCAAACGGAACCCGGGTCAGTTTCACCCAGAGCCAGACCATCGGCAAATTCAGCACCAAAAGCATCATGTTGCCGATGAACATGGAGGCGATCACCGTCCAGACGAAGTCGGCATGCTGCGCAAACAACACCGGGCCAGGCGTCAGGCCGTAAATCATCAGACCTGCGAGCAAGATCGCGAGCGGCGGAGAAGACGGGATGCCGAGCGAAAACAACGGGATGAAGCCCGCGCTGCTGGTCGCGTTGTTGGCCGCTTCCGGCGCTGCCACACCTTCGATCGCTCCGGTTCCGAATTTCTCCGGCTGGCGGGAAACTTTTTTCTCCAGATCGTAAGCCAAAAAAGCCGTAATCGCCGCCGAGCAGCCTGGAAGCAGCCCGAGGAAAAACCCGACAAGCCCGCCTCTAAGCATCGGCGCGGCGCTTTTTTTCATGTCCGCCTTTTGCGGATAAACGCTACCAGGCTTGCCAATTACGGTCGCCTTGCGCTTTTCCGCGATGCCCTTGAGCACCTCGGTAATGGCAAACAGCCCGATGATGATGCTAATCATGTCCAAGCCGCCCGTCAGCGACGAGACGCCGTAGTCAAAGCGCGGCATGCCGGACGATGGCCCCAGGCCGACCAATGACAGCGCATAGCCGAACGCCCCCATCAAAAACGATTTCAACAGCGAGCCGCCCGACAGGCTGACCATCAAGGTGAGCGCGAGCAGCATCAGCGCAAAATATTCAGGCGGCCCGAACTTCAATGCCTGATCGGCGAGCAATGGCGCGAAAAACACCAGCCCGATCACGCCGACTACCCCGGCGACAAACGACGCGATGGCCGAGATGCCGAGCGCTGGCCCGCCCTTCCCTTGCTGGGCCAGCGGGTAACCATCCAGACAAGTAGGAACGGACGACAGCTCGCCCGGTATATTGAGCAGAATCGCCGTCGTAGAGCCGCCATACATCGCCCCGTAATAAATGCCAGCCAGCATAATCATGCCCTGGGTCGGCTCCAGCACGGTCGTCACCGGCAGCAAGATCGCGATCGCCGAAGTTGGCCCCAGCCCCGGCAGCACCCCTACAAAGGTGCCAATCAAAGCCCCGAGCGCTGCCATGAGCAGATTTTCCAGGCTAAACGCAGTCGCAAATCCGACCAGCAAAAGCTGCAGCGTATCGATGGTCAGCACCTCCTACCACAAATCCCCGCCAGGGAAAGGCATTTGCAGCCACAAAATAAACACCGCGTACATAGCGCCAGTCAACAGAAGCGAGTAGAAAACAGCGACGTACAATCGATAAAAGCCGATCAACATAAAAAAGGCAACGGAAGCAAGCGCCGTAGCAAGCAAATAACCCATCGCGCCAATCAGCCACGCGTAGAGTAGAAGACTCAACCATGCAAACAAAACGCGCGGTCTTTCGTCTCCCGGCGCAACTGCCTGACGCGGCGGCGCAGCGTGCGCTTTGCCGGGATAAGACTGTACCAAAAGCACGCCCCCGAGCATGACGAACAAAAACCCGAGTATCGCAGGCAGCGTATGGTCTCCTACGTACAAGGACTGCGCATAAGCTTGTAACCGATACGCCTCCAGCGAAATCATGACGCCAATCGCCATGCAAAACAACGCGCCGATCCAATCAGCCCGGTTGTGCGGGCGTCTCACAAACACCACCTCAGCTCCTGAAAAGCTACCATCAACCTATGGCACATTCGCCCATTGTGTGCGGGCAAAAAAATGCCAATACCAGTCTTTGCGAAGACGGCAATGGCGTCGGATTACCATTTGATTTGGTCACTCATATGGATGATGGCCTGCGCGACTTTTGCTTCGTAGCTTTCCTTGCTGCACAGTTCTTTCCATAGTTGCTCCTGTTCTTCGTGAGTGAGCAGGTCGCTGCGGCCCGCCCTTGTCTGCATGGCCCCCTTCAGCGGCGCGGCGTTTTGGCCGGTTTCGCCGCCGTGGCTGACAAGCTCGTGCACCAGGAGCATGTTCAACAGCTTGTCCATCTTCGCCTGCCTCCGGGCCAGATGCGGCTCCATCCGCTTGGCGACCAGCCACAGCTTTTCTGTTTGCTCTTGTGCGGTTACCATGACTCTTTCGCACCCCCATACTATATATATCTAAATATAATTATTTATATCTAATTATAATAAACATTTTGCGAAAGAGAAGCCAGATCGACCTGTTTTCATGGATGGGGTTAACTTTTTCTTTGCAATTTCATCCGACTTAGATAAAAATTAGCTCCTATACAAAATAGAAAAAAATGGTAATTATGTGATAGAATCTCCAAAAAGGAGCAGTGTTTATGCAAAAGCAAGCGAAAATCATGTTTAGTTGTTTACTCGTTGCCGCTGTATCCATTACTGGCGCATCTGTTCTTGCAAGCAAGAGTAATGTAGCCGAATATAGATACTATTTAGAAAAGCACATTGAGGAAAAACTTGAAGTTGCTTATGATAGCGCGGCAGCAGTATTTCGTTTTGATGACAGCGACTACCAACTTTTTCGAGCAGATAGTCTTGACCGACCAGAAGAGATGTCGACAGATGACTATACCTTTTTACGATTGACCATGGGCGAAACCATCTTCCAAACGAACGAGATTGAGAAAGGAGATTTTGCCCCGGCTATTTACATTAAAAATAGCCTGGATGAAGCAGTTGTCCTTTTGAAGAAGCAAAATGGTGAGAATAAAAAGTTTACTTATCAGAAAGATGACACGGCAAAATTAAGATGGAAGCTAGTGGAACAAGAAGCGGCTGATGGCGAGGCGGTAAAAGTATCTGCGCCGCAATCATTCGATGCCTTCGTACAAGAAAAAGCTTCAAATTAACTGCCAAAAAGTCGGTTACGCTTCTAGCGAAACCGACTTTTTGAGTGTCTAAAGTTCCTCGACATTGTAAATGCGCTATTCGTTGACGTTACTCTCATAGTAGATAGAGCTTCGGAGGGAGTTCACAAATAGACGAGTCTGAGCAACCGTCTCTAGTCACTGCGATTTTTGCTCCCCTTCACGCTGATGGGCTTCCACAAAAAAACTGCCACCCGCCAGTCAATGAAAACGACTGGCGAGCAGCAGCTCCCCCCTCTTCCCTTATGCGATTATTCCATTGTCAAAACGACGCGGCCATTGACTTGGCCTTTTTCCAAGCGCTCCAGCACCTCGTTGATTTTATCGAGTGGCTGGGTTTCGATGATGGCGCGGACTTTGCCGCGCGCGGCGAAGTCGAGCGCTTCCTGCATGTCTTTGCGCGTTCCGACGATCGAGCCTTTGACGGTTACGCCGTTGAGCACTGTATCGAAGATCGGGATTGGCAACTCCGCATTCGGCAAGCCGACTACGACGAGCGAGCCGCCGCGGCGAACGGACTTGTACGCCTGCTCAAACGCTTTTTTCGTCACAGCCACGCTGATCGCGCCGTGTACGCCGCCGATCTGCTCCTGAATCGCCTGCACAGGATCAACCTCGCTACCGTTGACGGTCAGGTCAGCCCCTAGTTCTTTTGCCAAGTCCAGTTTTTCCTGGTGAATATCTACCGCGACGACGTTGTAGCCCATCGCCTTTGCATATTGCAACGCTACGTGGCCCAGTCCGCCGATGCCGTAAATCGCTACCCATTCGCCCGGCTTCACGTTCGCGACCTTCAGTGCTTTGTAAGTAGTGACTCCTGCGCACAAAATCGGCGCTGCCTCTACGTCGCCCAGCTCATCCGGAATGCGCGCGACATAAGCTGCCGGCGCTACGCAATACTCTGCGTAAGCTCCATCTGCGGAGTAGCCGCCATTGAGCTGCTGCAGGCACAGCGTCTCCCAGCCTGTGAGGCAGTAGTCGCATTCGCCGCACGCCGAGAACAGCCACGGGATACCTACGCGATCGCCCAGCTTGAGCGACGTGACGCCTTCGCCGAGCTTTTCAACCACGCCTACGCCTTCGTGTCCCGGAATCAGCGGCAGTTTTGGCTTGACTGGCCAGTCTCCGTGCGCCGCATGCAAGTCAGTATGGCAGACGCCGCACGTCTTGATTTTCACCAAAACCTCGCCGTAGCCGACCTCTGGGACCGCTACTTCCTTCACTTCCAGCTTTTGATGGAACTCGTTGACCACTGCTGCTTTCATTTGGACCATCCTCCTCTTTCCCCCTGGGCATTATGTATGCCTGTTCGGCGGTAATCCGCTTACGTCCCTTTATCATTGCAAGCAGCATGCCAAACTGTAAGCGCTTTACATTTCGCGGTTTTTCGCGATATGTCGCGGAAATTCGCACTCGGACTGGCCGTTTTTTCGGCCCACTCAGCCAAAAATTCGGCCCGCCAGCCAAGCTTTTGGCCAAAAAAGGGGATTCTCCCCTGTCTGCGGTATTACTACATAGCGGAAAAAGGGGGTAAAAGCATGCAAATATCCAAGTTCATGACACCGGAGATCATCTTCGGAAACCAGTCCATCGGCCAAGTCGGGGAAAGTCTTCGCAGATTGGGTGCCTCCCGTGTCTTTCTTGTCAGCGACCCCGGTGTCGTGAAGGCAGGCTGGGTCGAGCGGATCATCCACTACTTGCAGCAGCAACACCTCGATTATCATCTGTGGACAAACGTGACAGCCAATCCCAAAGATTACGAGATTCACGCCGGAATCGCCGCTTACCGCGCGGGCGAGTGCAACGCGATTCTCGGCGTTGGCGGCGGCAGCGCCATTGATGCGGCCAAAGCCATCGCCCTGCTTGCCACCAACGAAGGCAGCATCGTCCAGTACGAAGGCGTCGATCGCATCCTGCATCCGCTCCCGCCCATGGTCATGGTGCCGACCACTGCTGGCTCCGGCTCGGAAGTATCGCAGTTTTCCATTATTGTCGACAGCGAGCGAAAAGTAAAAATGACGATCGTCTCCAAATCGCTCATTCCCGATATCGCCATCATCGACCCGCAAACGTTGATGACCAAAGACCGACAGCTCACCGCCAATACAGGCATGGACGTCCTGACGCATGCCATCGAATCGTATATTTCCCTCGCCGCGACACCGCTCACCGAGGTACACTCGCTGCAGGCGATGCGGCTTATCGCCCAGCATTTGCGCCCATCTGCCGCCAGCCAGTACAACGCTTGCGCCAAGCAGGCGATGGCCATGGCGAGCTTGCAGGCGGGCATCGCTTTTTCCAACGCCATCCTCGGAGCCGTACACGCCATGTCCCATCAACTGGGCGGCTTTCTCGACGCGCCGCACGGGGAAGTGAATGCGATCCTTTTGCCTCACGTACTCGAATACAACTACATTGCCGCCCCGGAAAAATACAGGCAAATCGCCGAATGCCTGGGCGAGAACACTTCGGGCCTGAGCACCCATGACGCTTCCCGCCTCGCGCTGAAAGCGGTGAAGGACCTGGCAAACGACCTCGACGTCCCCCACTCGCTGTCTGCCATCGGGCTGCACCCGGAGCAAATCGAGCTATTAAGCTCGCTCGCCCTGCTCGACGTCTGCATGACCACCAACCCGCGCGACATGAGCGTCCAGGACGTCGCTGCCCTTTTTCGCCAAGCATTATAGGAGGCCGCCATGCAAAACAAACAGGAGATATTGGAAAAGCTCACCGGGATATCGTCCTCGCGCAAAAGCTACTACAGCGAGCTTGTCTATCTCGTGGAAGAAATGAAAAAGAAAAACCGCCAGCTCGCCGTCATCAACGAGCTGACGCAAATCCAGATCAACGCCACCTGGCCGCAAACCAGCAGCTATCTCGCCGCGCAACTGTCGCAAATTCTCGCCTTCGAGCACTTTGCGCTGACAATCGTAAAAGGCGGCATGCCCGCTTCTTACTTGTGCATCTGGACCGACTCCGACTGGCAATGCCGCACCTTGACCCAGCCCGCGGCTGCCGATCCGGCGCTGTTTATCGAGCAGGTCCACCAAAAGCTGACGGAGGTGCTGCCGCAGCATTTTGCCACGTCCGTTCCGCTGCGCAGCCAGTTGAACCAGACGTTCGGCTTTTTGACCTTGCTGCACCAGGAAAAGCGCCAGGCAGACAAGGAGGAAACAGAGCTGATCGAGCTGGTCGCCAGACACGTTGGCGTCGTCGTGGAAAACAGCCTCTTGTTCCAGGATGTGAACGAAAAAATCAAGATCGAGGCGCAACTGATCCAATCCGCGAAAATGGCCGCAATCGGGGAAATGGCGGCCGGAATCGCCCACGAGCTGAACAGCCCGCTGACTGCGATTCTCGGCAATTCCCAGTTGCTCCTGCGCGACATGGCGGATGGCCCCACCGCTCCGCTCATGCGGGACATTTACCAGTGCGGGGTGCGCTGCAAAAAGATCATCCAAAACTTGCTGACTTTTTCCCGGCAGGAGGAATATTTGTTTGAGACTGTCTCCATCGACGAGGTCGTGGAAGATGTGCTCGGGCTGATCGGCTACCAGTTGTCTGTCTCCGGCCTGACCATAACCCGGGAAATGAACGTGCCGAGCCTGCTGTTCCACGGAAGCCGCCATCAAATCGAGCAAATCGTCATTAATCTGCTGCTGAACGCCAGAGACGCGCTCGCGGACAGTGAAGCGCCGCAAATTGTCATTCGCTCGTTTCTCGCAGAAGAAGCTGGCGTCCGCTACGTAGGCTTGTCCGTTTACGACAACGGGACAGGCATCCCGAAGGAGCAACTGCCGCAAATCTTCCAGCCGTTCTTTTCCACAAAGGAACGGACAAAAGGAACCGGACTGGGCTTATCCGTCAGTCTTGGCATCGCGGAAGCGCATGGCGGCAGGCTGTTTGCGGAAAGCGAAGAGAACGGCTACAGTAAGTTCACGCTGCTGCTGCCGCTGCTTGAGAGAGAGGAGGACAACCATGGAGCCGAAACGAATTTTGATTGTCGATGATGAGACAGAAGTAACCACCTTTTTCACCTATTTTCTCCAGCGCAAAAACTGCGAGGTCGTCGTGGCGAATACAGGCAAACAGGTCGAGCGGCTGCTGCATGACGCCTCCCAGCACTTTCATGCCGCCCTCGTCGATTTGAAGCTGCCGGACGCCGACGGCCTGGAGCTTTTGCGCGAGATCAAGGCGGCCCATCCCGCGTGCGAGGTGCTGATTATGACGGGCTACAGCACGATCAAATCGGCAGTCACCGCCATGCAGTGGGGCGCCAAAGACTATTTGGAAAAGCCGTTTGACGACCTGGACAGCCTGGAGCATGTCATCGACTCTGTTCTGTCTGCCTCGGCGAAGCAAAAAGATGACCTATCCCAAGAGGCCGCGCAATATGGTATCGTGTATTCAGCAGAAAGTCCGATGGCCCAAGTGACGGCCATTGCCAAAAAGTTGGCAAAAAAAGCAATTCACGTCCTGATTGAAGGAGAAACAGGCACGGGCAAGGAGCTGATGGCCCGTTTTCTCCACGGAGCGAGCAACCGCGCTCAGCAGCCGTTCGTCGCCTTCAACTGCGGTGCCGTTCCGGAGTCGTTGCTGGAAAGCGAGTTGTTCGGCTTTGAAAAAGGCGCTTTTACCGGGGCGATCAAGTCGCGAAAAGGCTTGTTTGAGCTTGCGCACAACGGCACGCTGTTTCTCGATGAGATCGGTGAAGCCCCTCTCTCGATTCAGGTCAAGCTGCTCCGCACGCTGGAAACGGGAGAGTTCATGCGGGTCGGAGGCGAACAGGTCGGCCAGAGCAACATCCGCTTCATCTCGGCCACGAACCGCAACCTGGAGCACGAAGTCGAAATGAACCGTTTTCGCAGCGATTTGCTCTATCGGCTGGAAGGAATCAAGCTGGCGATTCCTCCCCTGCGCGAGCGGACTTGCGATATCCCGGCCATCGCCCACTACTATTTGCAAAAGCGCAGCGGCACCCCGTGCGAGATCGAGGCGGACGCTCTGGAGCTTTTGCAGCGCTACGACTGGCCTGGCAACGTCAGACAACTGCTTAACGTGCTCAACCAGACCATCGCCCTGCACGAATGCGAGCGGCTGCGCGCAGAGCATCTGCCGGCCCAGCTTCGGCAAAGAGCGGCGCAGCCGAAGCTGCAAGGGCGAGAGCAGCCCGCCGAAGACCAGCCACAGCCCGGCAGCATCGAGCAGGCGATCGAGCGGGAATGCGCGCGCTTCGTGGAATCGCTCACCCGCAACATCCCTTCCATCGAAGGCGTCGACTTCGAATATTTGCAAAAACGAATCAAGCTCCTGGAAGGGGAAATCGGGCGGGCGATCATCGAAAAAGGACTGAGCGAGACAAAAGGAGACAGGCAGTTGTTGAGCAAGAAATTGAATATCACCAAGCGGACGATCCGCTACATTCTCAATGAAAAGGGGTAATGCCTCGCCGACCTGCGCTGATCCCCTGTTAGGAGGCAATACGTTGTGGTACCCCAAAAACAGCAATCTGGGTTGATCGCCAACCTCAAAAACATCCCGGCTGATTTTTCGCTCTCTGCCGTTATCGTCGGCCTGATCGCTACGATGGTGTCGTATGCGGGGCCGCTTCTGATCGTGTTTCAGGCAGCGCAAGGCGCGGGCCTCAGCGAAGCCGAGCTGTCCTCCTGGATATGGGCAATCTCGATCGGCAGCGGCCTGACCGCGATTATTCTCAGCATCTGGTTCAAAACGCCAGTCATTACGGCATGGTCAACGCCCGGTGCCGTCCTGCTCGTATCGAGCCTGACCGTCTATCCGTACAGCGATGCGATCGGGGCGTACCTGTTTTCCGCCGCCGTCATCACCCTGCTCGGCGTCTCCGGCTTGTTTTCCATCTTGATGAAATACGTGCCGCAGTCGATCACGACCGCGATGCTCGCCGGGATACTGTTGTCCTTTGGCGTCGATGTGTTCGTTTCGATGCAGCATTTGCCTGCCCTGGCTTTGCCGATGATTTTTTGCTACCTGTTCGCCAAGCGCTGGTCTCCGCGCTACGCGGTCGTGCTCACGCTCCTGGTCGGGCTGGCCGTCGCCTTCGCGATGGGGCGTCTGCAGCTCGATTCCGTCCAGATGGCGTTGGTCAATCCCGTGTTCACGCTGCCGACCTTCTCGCTCGATGCGATTGTCGGCCTGGGGATTCCGCTGTGCATCGTCACGATGGCTTCGCAGAACGCGCCGGGAATCGGCGTCCTGAAGGCAGACGGCTACGACACGCCTGCAAGCCCGCTCGTAGCCACGACCGGGATCGCTTCGCTCTTGCTCGCTCCGTTTGGCTCGCATGGGATCAACCTCGCTGCGATTACGGCTGCCATCTGCACGGGAAAAGAAGCGCACCAGGACCTGTCGAAGCGCTACATTGCGGGAATTGCCTGCGGTGCCTTTTACCTCGTGTTCGGCATGTTTGGCGCTACGATCACCTCTGTCTTTTTCGGGCTGCCGAAGGAGCTGATCGCCGTCATTGCGGGACTGGCTTTGTTCGCTTCGCTCAGCTCGAGCCTCGCCCAAGCGATGAGCGATATCAAGGAACGGGAATGCGCCCTCGTCACCTTCCTCGTCACGATATCGGGCATCTCCATCGGCGGGATCGGCGCCGCCTTCTGGGGGCTGATTGCGGGAGTGATTACGAATTTGATTTTGAATGGAAACGTGCGCAAGTGGTTCGTGCGGCGGAAAAAGGACGCGCGGCCGTTGGCTTAGTTGGGCTGCTTTGCAGGAAATGTCTCCCTGTACATGGGAAATCTGGCCTACGCCCCTTTCCAGCTCTTGATCCATCGGAAAAATATATACATTTTTCTTTCGCAAACTAAAAAGCGGGCGTCCTCTTTGAGAGATACCCGCTTTTTTGCTGCTGCCGTTTCGTCGCGTGAGCCTGCGTGATGAACGCTGTCTTTGTCGTGCCGTTACCGATACAGCCCTTGCTCGCGGGCGTAGTTTCCCCAATGCGGGCGGCTGCCGTCCCGATCGACAAACGGATACTCGTCGGAAAGCCCCCACGTGCTCAGTGCCTGCCCCGCTTTTTCGGCGATGGCGGGATCAGCGGCGAGCGCGGCGACTGCCCGCCCGATATACAGCGGAGTTTCCGACACGATGAAATGCGGATCTTTTTTGACCGCCTCTTTCCACGTCTCTTCCGTCACGCCAAAATAGTCGAGCATCTCCTCTGAACGCAAGAACCCGGGTGTCAGCGCCAGAGCGGTAACGCCATGCGGACGCAGGTCCTCGGCCATCGCCTGAGCCAGATGGATCACTGAAATTTTGGCCAGACTGTAGTACAAGTGCTGGCGATACCGATAGTCGACCCCGTCCGTGATCTCGATGATGAGCCCTTTTTTCCGCTGCACCATGAGCGGTGCGGCATAGTAGCTCGTAATCATATGCGTGTGGACTGCGCGCTGCTGCATCAGCAAACCATCTGCCAAAGAATGCTCCCAAAACGTTTTTCCCCAGACAGTCAACTTCTCTCCGCCCCAGATGTCGTTCACCAAAATGTCGAGCTGGCCGTTTTGCTCTGCTTTTACCCGTTCAAACAGCGCTTTCACTTCGTCTTCCTGCGAATGATCGACTCGGACCGCAATGCCGACTCCGCCGCTGGCCGTCACCAGCTCGGCCGTCTCCTCAATCGTCTCGGGCCGGCCCAAGTCAGACTGTTGGCCTCTCACGCTGCGTCCCGTTACATACACGGTTGCGCCCGCTTCCCCCAAGCCGACGGCAATCCCGCGCCCTGCCCCTCTCGTTCCTCCTGCGACTACTGCGACTTTTCCTTGCAATGCTTTCATCTTTGCATTCCTCCCTTTTCGTTGCGCACCACGCATAAGTGCCTGACGCGCGATGTTACGCTGCATGCCGGCGGTCGGTTGACCACATGGAACAAGTGTAGCGTTTTATATATGACATCGTCTGTCATATTGGGTAAAGTAAAATGAACAGACATAGCAAACGATCTTTTGGTGAGGAGTGATTATCATGCGGGCTGACCGACTGCTCTCGATCTTGCTGCACCTGCAAAATCACGGCCGGATGACAGCCAGGCAACTGGCGGAAAAACTGGAGGTGTCGGAGCGGACGATCCATCGGGACATGGAAGCCTTGAGCGCATCTGGCGTGCCCGTCTACGCCGAACGGGGCTCTGCTGGCGGATGGGTTTTGGCGGAGGGCTATCGCAGCAATTTGACCGGGTTGAAAACAGATGAACTGCAATCGCTCATGCTATCCTCCCCGTCCGCTCTGTTGAACGACCTGGGGCTTCGGGACGAGTACGAGCAAGCTTTTCTCAAGCTGCTGTCCGCCTTGCCGCAGAGCGTTCAGCAGGACGCCTGGCACGTGCGGCAGCGGCTGCATATCGACGGAGCTGGCTGGCACGAGTCAGATGAATCGTTTCCCCTGCTCGCCACCATCCAGGACGCCGTCTGGCTCGCCCGCAAGCTCTGGGTCCGCTACCAGCGGGAGGACGCGCTTGTCGAGCGAATCGTGCACCCACTCGGACTGGTCGCCAAGCGTAGCGTCTGGTATTTGGTGGCGCAGGTCGACGCGGATATGCGCACGTACCGGATCTCCCGGTTTACGGAGGCGCGGGTGCTGGAGGAGTCTTTCGTCCGGCCTGAAAACTTTGATCTCGCCAGCTATTGGGAAGAATCGACGAAACAGTTCAAGGCAAGCCTTCCGCGCTATCCGGCTGTCATTCGCGTCCGCGAAGAGGCGCTGCCCCGGCTGAAACAGGAGCGCTACGTAAAAATAGCTTCCATCCAATCCGTTGCCACAAACGGTTGGCTGGAAGCCGAGGTGGAATTTCATACGCTGGACTCTGCCTGCATTTTGGTGCTCGGATACGGTCCGGCGCTCGAGGTGCTGCAGCCGGATGAGCTGCGGGCAGAAGTCGTAGCGAGTGCTGCTGGTATCTTGCGGTTGTATGGGGGCGGGGGCCTTGCCAACTGAGGTCTGGCTGACCGCTTAACTGATCGCGCGACTTTCCGCTTGCCTGTTCAAACGACTAACCGCTTGCCTGTTCGCTCGGCCTTCCGCTTGCCTGTTCGCTCGGCCTTCCGCTTGCCTGTTCGCTCGGCCTTCCGCTTGCCTGTTCGCTCGGCCTTCCGCTTGCCTGTTCGCTCGGCCTTCCGCTTG
>NZ_BAAIYG010000018.1:0-92107 GCF_057543335.1 Brevibacillus sp. YAE8 | reverse complement strand
CCGCCAGCGTTCGTCCTGAGCCAGGATCAAACTCTCCAATAAAGTTTGTTACTGGTTCAAAACTGGCAAATCATTAATGATAGACTCATCAACGCTTTCGCTGTTCAGTTTTCAAAGAGCATTTTTTGTCGAACGTTTTACATCTTATCACGTTCGTTGTTTACGAGTCAAGAACTTTTTTATCGAAAGTTGTTATCTTTTCTCGTGTTTTGTCGTCGTTCTTGGCGACAAGGAATAATCTATCACATCTAAAATACGAAATCAATAGCTAATTTTAAAAGTTTTATCTTCCAGTCGAATTTTGACACCTCTGCTGTCGACTCCATCAGCGCTGCCCCGAAGGTAAACAAAGGAGCCGCTCCCCTGAAAACAGTGGGGAACGGCTCCTTTTCACTTAATCGGCCAAAGCAAACTCTTCACGCAAAAGCCCCATTACAATCGTATCGTAATACTGCCCGTTCACGTACTCGTTTTGGCGGAGCCGCCCTTCGACGACAAATCCGCATTTCTCATAAGCGCGAATCGCCCGCGTGTTGCCGCTCCATGTATCCAACTGCACCCGCTTCAGATTCAAGCGCAGAAAAAGAAAGCGCAGCAAAACTTTCAGCGTGTCCGTGCCATATCCTTTGCTCCAGTACTCTTTAGCCAAAATCGCGATGCCAATGGTCGCCGTACGCGTAACCGAATTCACATCCCGATAGTCGCAATTGCCAATATGCACGCCATCAAGCGTATAGATCGAGAAAACAGCACGGTTGTACTTGTCATCCAATCGAGCCGTCCGCACGTTTTCCTCATACATCGTGCGAAGGGAATCAAGCGAAATATTGCTGTACACGACCATTGATGAGCCAGCAGCCAAGGTCGCCGCTTCTTCGTCATTGCGCCACAGATACAGCCTCTCCATATCCTCCGCCACAACAGGGCGCAGTTCCACTACCGTTCCTTTGAGCAATTTGTTTCCTGCCTTTCCATTGGTGATTGGCCAATCGATCATCGGTTTTGTCGAGTTTCATGATTCCTTTTTTCATGGACACCACACCTTTCAAAAGACAGATACTGGAATCATAACAAAAAACCACTCTACTGTACACAGAGTGGTTTTCTCGCAAGCAACACCAGCGCCTCACCGCCGCCTTTGCAACTCAGTCAGCACATCATCCAGCGGCAGCTTCTGCTCCCGCAGCAGGACAAGCAGGTGGAAAATCAAGTCGGAAGCCTCGTAGCGCAGTTCTTCGTGGCTGCGATTTTTCGCGGCGATAATCACCTCGGCGGCCTCTTCCCCGACTTTTTTCAAAATCTTGTCGACGCCTTTCTCGAACAAATAGGTCGTGTACGAGCCTTCCGGGCGCTCGGCCTCGCGAGCAGCGATCAACGCTTCCAGTTCGCCCAGAATCGCAAATCGGTCGACTGTCGCGCTCGTCACGGCTGTGACGGCTTTCTCGCTGCCCTCTGCTGTCTCCCGCTCCTGTCCCCCTGCCAAAAGCTCCCCGGCAAAACAGCTATAGGCACCTGTATGGCAGGCTGGTCCATTCGGCACGACTTGCACGACGAGCGCATCCCCGTCGCAATCCACCTGAATGGAAACAATCCGCTGTGTATTCCCGGACGTCGCCCCTTTGTGCCACAGCTCCTGTCTCGAGCGGCTCCAAAACCACGTTTCTTTCGTCTCAAGCGAACGCTGCAACGACTCCTCGTTCATATAGGCAAGCGTCAAAACAGCCTTGCTCACCGCATCCTGTACAATGACAGGAATCAGTCCTTTTTCGTCAAAGCGCACGTTTTCTGCTGTAAGAAGCTCTACTGTCATGGCCGCACGACAACTCCTTTGGTCTGGAGATACTCTTTCACCGAGTGAATGGACGTCTCATCGTAATGGAAAATAGAAGCTGCCAGAGCGGCATCTGCCCGCCCCGCTGTCAGCACGTCGTAAAAGTCTTCCTTCGAGCCTGCCCCACCAGAAGCAATCACCGGAATGTTTACCGCTTCCGAGACGCGTCTGGTCAATTCGATCCCAAAGCCCTTTTTCTCGCCGTCATCATCCATGCTGGTCAAAAGAATTTCGCCTGCTCCCAGCGCTTCCACTTCTTGCGCCCAGCTAACGACATCTTTGCCGGCAGCGTTGCGTCCGCCGTGCGTGTACACTTCCCAGCGCCCTTCCCCTACCGACCTGGCGTCAATCGCGACTACGATGCACTGGGAGCCGAACACATTCGCCCCCTCGCGAACAAGCTCGGGACGAAGCACAGCGGCTGTGTTCAGCGAAATTTTGTCCGCTCCGGCGCGCAAAATCCGCTTCATGTCCTCCACGCTGTTGATGCCGCCGCCAACGGTAAACGGAATCGTAATGTTGGCCGCCGTCCGCTCGATGACATCCACCATCGTCTTGCGCCCTTCGTGGGAGGCGGAAATATCCAGGAACACCAGCTCGTCCGCACGCTCTTCACTGTACTTCTTCGCCAGCTCGACCGGATCTCCGGCGTCGCGCAGCCCCACAAACTGGACTCCTTTTACAACCCGCCCGTCTTTGACATCGAGACACGGGATGATTCTTTTAGCCAACATCCTGCTCACGTCCCTCCATGCGAGTCAGCGCTTCTTCCAGCGTGAAAGCGTCCGTGTAAAGAGCTTTTCCGACAATCGCGCCGGACACTCCGTCTGCTGCATGCCCTGCCAAAACGAGCAGGTCATCAAGCCGACTCACGCCTCCAGAGGCAATGACCGACTTGCCTGTCGCTATCGCGAGTGCTGCGATTTCCTCGACATTCGGCCCTGTCATCGTGCCGTCGCGGGCAATATCGGTGTAAATAAACGTTTCCGCGCCGTATGCCACCAGCCGCTTTGCCAGCTCTGTCGCCGCGACGTCCGTTGTCTCCAGCCAGCCGCGCGTAGCGACCAGGCCATTGCGGCAGTCGAGTCCAATCGCGATTTTGTCGCCGTACGCCTGCAAAATCCGTTTCGTAAAAGGCTCGTCTTCAATCGCGGCGGTGCCGACAATCACCCGCGCCACGCCTGCATCCAAATAGTCCTTGATCTGCGCTTCCGTCCGAATGCCGCCGCCAACCTGCACGGGGACGGACACTGTGCGGGCGATTTCCTTGATGATGGACGCATTGGCCGGCTTTCCTTCCTTGGCCCCGTCCAGATCAACGAGGTGCACCCACTCGGCCCCCTGCTCTACCCAACGCTGTGCCATGGCAACAGGCGAATCGGCGTACACCGTCTCTTGGGCGTAATCCCCTTGAAACAGCCGCACACATTTTCCGCCGCGAATATCAATAGCTGGATAAATGATAAAACTCACGCCAAAACCCCCTCGCATTGAACGGCAAAATTGCGCAGCAGCCGCATTCCCGTCTCTCCGCTCTTTTCCGGATGGAACTGCATCCCGTACACCTGGCCGCGTCCGACAATCGCCGTGACCTCCTGATGATAGTCGCTCGTCGCCAGCAGCACATCCGGCTTGCACAGCACATGGTACGAGTGAACAAAATAAACGTACTCGCCTTCGCGCACTCCCTCCAGAAGCGGATGCTCCCGCCGGAGACGCAACTGGTTCCAGCCCATGTGCGGCACTTTGTAGTCGCCGCAAAAACGGACCGCTTCACCGCGAATCAGGCCGAGTCCGGTGTTTTCCCCGTGCTCCTCGCTTTTGTCAAACAAAAGCTGCATCCCCAGGCAAATGCCCAAGATCGGCCGTTCGGAAGCGACGTATGCGTCAATCGCCCGATCCAGGCCCAGCTCCCTGATGTTTGCAATCGCGTCGCCAAAAGCGCCTACCCCCGGCAAAATCAGCCCGCTGTACTCCTGCAGCCGATCAGGCGCAGAAACGAACTCATACGAATAGCCGAGCCGCTCCAAAGCCTTGCTCAAGCTGTACAAATTGCCCATGCCGTAATCAATGATGCCTATCATCCTACAAAACCCCTTTGGTAGACGGGACCCCTTTTACACGCGGATCGATCGTCGTCGCTTCGTCCAGAGCACGGCCCAGCGCTTTGAAAATAGCCTCGATCATGTGGTGCGTATTGTGGCCGTAGTGCAAGATCACATGCAGATTGATCCGCGCTTCGAGCGCCAGCTTCCACAGAAATTCATGCACAAGCTCAGTCGGAAACTGGCCGACCATGTTCGTAGGATAAGCGGCCCGATACTCCAGATGCGGCCGGTTGCTAATGTCGATCACAACCTGCGCCAGCGCGTCATCCATCGGAACAAAGGCGTTCCCGTAGCGCTTGATTCCTTTTTTGTCGCCCAGTGCCTCGCGGATGCAATGCCCGAGACAGATGCCGATGTCCTCTACCGTGTGGTGGTAGTCGATTTCGATGTCTCCTTTTGCTTTTACCGTCAGATCAAAATGCCCGTGCCGGGTGAACAGGTCAAGCATGTGGTCCAAAAAAGGCACTCCCGACTCCTGCTTGCTTTCGCCTGCTCCATCTACGCCAAAAGAAAGGGCGATCTGCGTCTCATTTGTATTGCGCTCAATAGCTGCTGTGCGGATTGTACGATCACTCATCACTGGTCACACTCCTGCTTCTCGCGATCAAAGTCGCGCAGTCTCTCGGTTATGGCGCGTCCATGCCCCGCCAGCCCTTCCTGCTCGGCCAGGGTCACGATTTTTGGCCCGTTTTTCACCAGGTCATCCTTGCTGTAAGAGATGACACTGGATTTTTTGATAAAGTCATCCACCGACAGCGGCGAGGAAAAACGCGCCGTGCCGTTAGTCGGAATCACATGGTTGGTTCCGGCAAAATAATCGCCGACAGGCTCTGAGCTGTACGGCCCGAGGAAAATCGCCCCGGCGTTTTGCACCTTGCCCAACTGTGCGAAAGGCTCTGCAATCATGATCTCCAAATGCTCGGGAGCGATCCGGTTGATGACGGCGAACCCTTCGTCCAAATTTTCCACGAGCAAAATCGCCCCGTAATCCCGAATCGCTGCTGCGGCAACCGACTGGCGCGGCAGTTCGGCAAGCTGCCGCTCTACCTCCAGCGCCACCTGCTCGGCCAACTCCCGCGAAGGCGTGACCAAAATCGCGGCCGACATCGGATCATGCTCCGCCTGCGACAGCAAATCGGCAGCGACATAACGCGCATTGGCGGTGTCATCAGCCAGCACGGCAATTTCGCTTGGCCCGGCTACCATGTCAATGCTGACCAGCCCGAACACCTCGCGCTTTGCCAATGCGACAAAAATATTGCCCGGCCCGACGATCTTGTCTACCGCCTTGATCTGTTCCGTGCCATAGGTGAGCGCCGCGATGGCTTGCGCTCCGCCCACTTTGTAAATCTCCGTCACCCCCGCGATCTGCGCCGCTACGAGAATCGCCGGATTGACCTTGCCGTCCGCTCCCGGCGGGGTAGTGATGACCACCTCGGGGACGCCTGCGATTTTGGCCGGGATCGCGTTCATCAGGACGCTGGAAGGATAGGCGGCCGTGCCCCCCGGCACGTACAGTCCCGCGCGCTGCAAAGGGCGAATCAACTGTCCCAGCAGCGTGCCGCTCTCCTTCGTCACAAACCACGACTGGCGCACCTGGCGGCTATGGTAATCGCGTATGTTTTCCGCCGCCTCCTGTAAAGCCGCTTTGACCTGCGGAGAGACTTGCTCGCTCGCTTCGGCAAACTCCGCTGCGCTCACCCGAAACGTCTCCAGCCGCACCCGGTCAAACCTCTCTGTATATTCCCGCAAAGCTTCGTCTTTTCGCTCCCGAACAGCGGCGAGAATGGCCCTGACGGCTTCCTGCTGCTCTCTCGTCCCCGACTCCACCGACCGCTTTCCGTCAAACTGACTCGCTTCCATAATCCGCATGGTCCTTCTCCCCCTCCTTCTCTCTATTTTCTGCCTGGAATAACCTCCAGAAACTTTCCGGCAATATCATCGACCGCTTCGCTTTTCATCCGGTAGCTCGCGCGGTTGGCAATCAGCCGCGTCGTAATCTCGCAAATATGTTCCAGCTCCACCAGGCCATTTTCTTTTAACGTCCGGCCGGTAGAGACGATATCCACAATCCTGTCCGCAAGCCCGATCATCGGCGCCAGCTCCACCGAGCCGTTCAGCTTGATGACCTCCACCTGCTGCCCCTGCTCGCGAAAATAGCGGGAAGCGATCTTCGGATATTTGGTCGCCACTCTCGGCGCTTCTGTCGGCTTCCAGTCCGGCAATCCGGCGACCATCATCCGGCAGTAGCCGATCTGCAGGTCCAACAGCTCGTAGACATCCCGTTCTTCTTCGAGCAAAACATCCTTGCCGACCACGCCTACGTCCGCAACTCCGTATTCCACATAAGTCGGGACATCGGTAGGCTTTGCCAAAATAAATTCGAGCCTGGCATTTTCCACAGGGATGACCAGCTTGCGTGAATCCTGCAGTTCAGCCGTTACCTCCAGACCCGCCTGCTGCAAAAAGTGCACAGCCTCTTCAAAAATTCGCCCTTTGGGCATGGCAATCGTCAGCTTTTGCTCATTTGCGAAAAACGCCATCTCCTACTCCTCCTGTTCCGTCATGCAGATCACCTTGCTGTAGCCTTGCCCGCTCTCTGCCGCTATCTCCGCTTTTCCCGTTACGAGCCGGGTCACGACCACCTGGAAGTCCGCGCGCAACTGCTGCGCCTTTGCCAATGCTTCCGGCCGCCGATCTTCTGTATAAAGCAGCAAAATGCGTTCTGGCGCTTGACCTCGCAGCGACGGCGTGACCGTCAGCAGCCGATCCATTTTGATCGCAAACCCGGTGGCAGGTGCAGAGCGCCCGAACTGGGCCAAAAGCTGATCGTAACGCCCGCCGCCCAACAGCGGAGAGCCGAGATCGGCGGCGTAGCCTTCAAAGACAACGCCTGTATAGTAGTTCAGATTGATAATCAGATTGAAGTCCAACAGCAAATCCTCGGTAACCCCGTATGCCTCCAGCGATTCCCACAAGGAAGCAATCGTTTCTACCGCCCGCCCTGCTTTTCCGTCACCCGCAAGCTCCCGCGCCTCCGCGATTTTGCTTTTTCCGCCGCGCAAACGAAGCAAGGCGTCCAGCCGCTTTTTCCCCGCAGAGTCAATCGCAACCGTCTCCAGCAATTGGCGGAAGCCGACAAAATCGCGCTCGTGCAAATACTGGCGGAATTGCTGGCGCACATCCTCTTCGGCAATCACGTCTTCCAGCAGCCCGTCTACAAAATCGACGTGCCCGATCGCAATTCGGAACGTCTCCACGCCTGCCGCCCGCAAACAAAAAACTGCCAGCGCGATCGCCTCCGCATCCGCATCCACAGAGCCGTCGCCAATCAGCTCGATCCCCGTCTGGAAAAACTCCGCATTTCGGCCAGCTTCCTTCTCCTGGGCGCGAAACACGTTGGCCTGATAAAACAGGCGGATCGGCAGCGGTACATCTTTATATAAAGAAGAAACAACGCGAGCGATTGGCGTCGTCATGTCCGGCCGCAGCACAACGGTATGCCCCTGTTTATCCAACAGGCGAAACATTCGATCTGTCAGCGTTGCGCTCGCCATTCCCACGGTATCGTAATACTCCAGCGACGGTGTGGAAATTTCCTCGTACCCCCACCGTTCGATACAATGCCGCAGCGCCCGCTCCAAATGCCGTTGCTTCGCCAGTGATTCCGGTAATATGTCCCGCATCCCCAGCGGTTTTTCAAATCCCAACGGCTTCGCCATCGTCATTCCCTCCATTGCTCCGTTTCGCTTTACTCTGCTAATATGGTAACAAACTAAAGTGTTATGATGAAGATTACCACGAAGACCGCTCACGGTCAACGGAGATAAGAATAGTCGAAAAATTCTTGATTATAAGCTGTAGGCGACCCGAACAATGCTTGCAAACACCGCTCATCTCCAACGGCTTCACCAGCAGCCCCGCTTCTCTCTGCTGCAAGCCAATAAAAAAGAGCCCGCCAAAACGGACTCCGTTCCTTTATTCTTTCTTTCTCCCGCAAAAGCCTGACCAGCGGCGCGCGAGCCTATTTTTCCTCAAGCCCTCCCGGCCGAATCACTTGCATCGGGTTGCCGCCGACAAAAGACCCGGGCGCCACGTCCTTGTGGACCACCGTTCCCGCAGCCACGATCGCCCCGTCCCCAATCGTCACCCCCGGCAAAATCGTCGAGTTGGCTCCAATCAGCACCCTGTCACCAATGCGCACTTCTCCCAGCCGGTATTCCTCCACGAGATACTCGTGGGCGAGAATGGTCGTATTGTAGCCAATCACACTGTTTTTGCCGATTTTTATCAACTCCGGAAACATCGTGTCCATCATGACCATCAGCGCCACTGCCGTTTCCTGCCCGACCTCCATCCGCAAAAAGGTGCGGTACATCCAGTTTTTCCATGACGGAAAAGGCGTGTAGCGGGCAAGCTGGATGACGATGAAGTTTTTCATGACTTTCCAGAAGCTGACCGTGCGGTACATTTGCCAGAGCGGGTTTGGCCCCTGGACCGGATAACGTGTTGTCTTCCTCATACGCCACTCTCCGTCCTACAAGTCTGAATCGGCATCTTCCAGAATGGCGTTCGACTGCTTGCGCGAGAAATGCATCGCCGCATTGTAGCCCATCCGCTTCAGGCGGAAGTTCATCGCTGCCACTTCGATGATGACGGCCAGATTTCGCCCTGGTCGCACGGGTACGGTAATGATCGGGATGTCCGTGTCCATGATTTTCAGCGTCTCTTCGTCCAGTCCCAGCCGCTCGTACATTTTGTGCGGTTCCCACAGCTCCAGTTGCACGACCATCTCAATATTTTTCACGTTGCGGACAGCCCCTGCTCCGAACATGGTCATGACATTGATGATCCCCACGCCGCGAATCTCCAGCAAATGCTGGATCAGCTCAGGTGCGCTGCCGCTTAGCTGGCCTGCCTGCGTCTGGCGAATTTCGACAGCATCATCCGCCACCAGTCGATGCCCGCGTTTGACCAGTTCCAAAGCGGCTTCGCTTTTCCCGATTCCGCTCGATCCCATAATCAGGACGCCGACCCCGTAAATATCCGTCAGCACGCCATGAATCGTGGTAGTAGGCGCCAGGCGGTTCTCCAGGAAGTTGGTCATTTTGCCCACCAAGGTCGTCGTCGCCAAAGGCGATTGCAGCACAGGCACGCCCCAGTTGTTCGAGGCCTCGATCATTTCCTCCGGGACAGGCTGGTTGCGCGTCACACAAAAACACGGCGTCTGCCCCTGCATCAAAAAATTCATGCGCTCCAATCGCTCATCCCTGTTCAGCGTCTGGAAAAAGTTGATTTCCGTCAAGCCAAACAGTTGAATCCGTTCCTCGGCGTAGTAGGAGTAGTAGCCTGCAAGCTGCAAGCCCGGACGGCTCAAATCCGTCACCGTAATCTCGCGCCCCAGCCCCTCTTCTCCGCTTAAAATCGTCATATTGAAATGATCCACAAGGTGGCTCACATTTGTCTTGCGCATGAAAGCTTCCCCCTTATCTGGGATATCCGTCCCCGGTTGTGTGCCTCTATTGTATCGAAACCATCTTGCCTCCGACAACCTTTGCCTCTCGACCCCCAACTTGCCTAAGCTTGCAATTTGTCGTATCATTTACATTTTTCGCGTTATTTCATAAGATATAAAATGAGGTTGGTATCAGGCGAAATCTGAGTTAAAGTGCAAATATAGACTGCTTTACTCCGAATGTCGGACAAAAAGAGGAGGCAACACCTTGGATTTTTTACTTCGCTTCTTACTCGTAGACATACCCGAAGCCTTCTTGCTACTGACGATTAGTTTGGCTTTATTCAACCTGTCGGTGTTCGAAAAGAAGAAACAAGCCATTCTATTTAGCCTGCTATTTGCACTAACAGGCGAGCTGCTAACTTTGCTGGAAGTGCTTTATCAACCGAAAGTATTGTTAATGTTTTTATGCACTACTGTGCTCTTGCTAGGTCTATACCGCTTTAACATTCTCAAATCGGTTTTCATGGGAACGTTTGCGATTGCCGTCATGCTTTTAGCTGAATCTATCATTCTCGTCATTTTCAACAGTCAGCAACTATTTCTGGAAGAGATTTTGTCCTCTACCATGTTAGCTGTTGTAGCCCGGACATTTTACCTTGGGGTATACGTTGGCATTGCTGTATTACTTCGTGTCAATAACTTTGATATACGTACGCTATTTAAACACAATCAATTAAATCGTCTGAATCGCTATTTGTTCCTGTTGATCCTATTAGGCAGCATTGAATTCTTTCTCATTTTATTCATGAACACCTCATTTTTTCTGCGGGGAAACAATTCATCCATATTCGCCCTGTACACTCCGCAGTTTCAACTGTTTTTCCAGTTGGCTATCTTGACTCTGTTTATTGCTATCGTCATTTTGTTCCGAATTTACCTCAATTTGACAATCAACCAAGTGGAAGAAGAAACCGGAACACCATACCTGAACAGCATTCAGGATCTCTTTACTGCTGTTCGTTCGATCAAGCATGATTCTTTGAACCACTACACAGCCATCAATGGATTACTGAAAAAGGAATTACATAGTCATGCCAAGGAATACGTAGAGCAATTGCTAAAAGAAACGGTATTGATTGAAAGATCCGCTGACTCCAGTTCGCAAGTATTGGAACGGATCAAGAACCCAGCTATCGCTTCCTTGCTACAATCAAAAATGGTAGTTTGCTTGGCTGAACGCATCTCGCTCACAATGGAAATTAAGAAAATCAGCCAGTTCTCCCACTACAAAACATACGACTTAATCAAAATCTTAGGCAATTTGCTGGATAACGCTATACGTGCAACCTCCTACGAACTGGAGGAAAATCGTTACATACGTCTGGAATGGGGACAAACGGAGAACGAGCACTACCTGTACATCGAAAATAGCGGTCCGACAATCCCGGAGAATCGGCTGCAAGAAATTTTCCAAACGAGCTATACAACGAAAAAGAATGGAGAAGGCGGCCTTGGCCTCGCCATCGTCAAAAACGTAGCGGAACGCTACAACGGCAAGATTCAAGTCAAATCTGCTGATGGAGTCACCAGTTTTTACATTTCGTTTGTTAACCGATAGCAGGGGAGGCCATCAATATGACCTGGACAGGGAAATTGTCAGGAAAAATTGCCCATCGCATCAAGACAGATGATACACCGTACACAACTGGACAATTGGCGCACGGGATCGAACTTTTTTTGTTAAATGCTCTTAATCTTTTCGTCATCCTGCTTGTATCTGCTTTACTCGGGTTGCTAGGAGAGGTCTTCCCTCTCCTATGCCTTCTCTTTTTACTCCGTTCTTTAACGGGCGGGGCTCATTTGAAAAATCCGTGGTCTTGTCTGGGAGCAACACTTCTGCTCTTGCTTCTCGGTGGCGCAATCATCGAATACATCCCTAAGCCTTCTGCCTCTGTTTTGTCGCTCCTGACGATATTTACCGCTGGGGTTGGCATCATCATCAACTATGCATACGGTCCAGCCAAACATACGTATATGCCTGATAATCCGGCTGCTCAAAAAAGAAATCGGAAAATTGCAATCTTCCTAATCATTATCGGTTGCATTCTCTCAATTTTATTGGTAAGATATTCCTATAGGCACTCTATGACTTACATACTAGCAGTTTTCTATCAATCTTTTTTTCTCATGCCTATTTCGTTTCGCTTTGTATCTTTCCTGGAAAAAAACTTTTTGAGAGGATGATACCCATGAAGAAAGTGCTTTCCACTGTTTGCAATTTCTTTGGCGGTCTGTCTGTTTTGAACGTCTCGGGAGTTTTAAAGGCTGGAATATTCTACGAACCACTCCCGCCTCACATGCGAAACGAAGAGAAATCTAACAATCAAGCATAATCCCGCCACAATAGCAAACCCGCGAACTCTCCCGAAAGAGTCCGCGGGTTTTTTTTGATGCTTTCTACCTTTTCTCTTTTTTCATGCCGACAACCATTTCGATCAACCAGCCAAAAATACTCATCAGCGCGGCAGCCACGATGACGATGCCGATATTGTCCGGCCACGGTCCCACTTCGAATCCGTCAATGAAGTAGGCTGTCAGGGCAAACGTCACAGCGTTGATGACAAACCAGAAAAGCCCCAACGTCAGGATCGTCAGCGGCAAAGTAAAAAACATCAGCACCGGACGAATCAAGGTGTTCACGACACCCAAAATCAGAATGGCCCACAATGCCACGGTGAAATTCGCAACATAAATGGACGCAAACCATTTGCTAATGAAAAGCAAGGCAGCTCCGTTCAGGAGCATTTTGATTATCCAGCGGATCATCCTCATTCCTCCTTCCGCCAGTTTCCCCAGCGTCTACTGGAGTCCTTTCACTTCCCGCTCCCACTGCGCAAAAAAGCGGACCATGAACGCGTGCCGTTCCTGCGCAATCGCTTGGGCCGTTTTGGTGAACAGCCTGTCTTTGATGCGCTGCAGCTTCCAGTCATACTCCTTGAGCGGAGTATGCTGCTGCGGGTCGTCGGATTGGATAGGCCCTCCAATAACCCCAGTATAAGCAAAAACTCTGGCAACTCCAATAGCGCCAATCGAATCGAGCTTGTCCGCATCGAACAAGATTTTTTCTTCCAGGCTTACAGGCGGACGCTCCTTGCGAAAGCGATGGGCGAGGATCACGGACTGTACCCGCGCGATCCGTTCTTCTTCCATGCCGCGCTCCCGCAGCCATTTTCCTGCCATTCGCGCGCTGATTTCCGCGTGACACTCCCCGGTCTGCCGCTCCTCCGCTCTCCCGACATCGTGCAGCAAAGCAGCGAGGCGCAGCACCTGCATGTCCGCCCCTTCCTCGCCGCCGATCCGCTCGCACATTGCCAGCACGCGCAAATTATGCTGCCAATCGTGTGCAGGGTCTTGACCGTCAAAGCATTTTTTCGCTTCCTCCACCAGATCGGCTGGGAGGGCCGCCAGCGCTTTTGCCACGTATTCCATGTTCTTCTCCCCCGTCTCTTGCCAGCATGAGCATGGCATGGCGCAGCCTCGCCACGCTTTTAGCGGTTCCCTTTTTCGTGCCCGGCTTGTTTTGTACAGAAAAAGACGCCCCCCTGCTTTTGCCAGGGAGGCCATCTTTGTTTACTTCGATACCAACTGTTCCAGCTTGGCCATGGTTCTCGCTCTATCTCTTTCCAAAATCGGCTTCAAGTACGTTCCCGTGTACGAGCCTTCCAATTGCGCCACTTCTTCCGGCGTACCTGTGCCGACAATCTGTCCGCCGCGGGTACCGCCTTCTGGCCCCAAATCGACGATGTAATCGACCGTTTTGATGACATCCAGATTGTGCTCGATGACGAGTACTGTGTCGCCGTTTTCCACCAGGCGCTGCAACACCTTGAGCAGACGGTCGATGTCATCCGTATGCAAGCCTGTTGTCGGCTCATCCAAAATGTACAGCGTGCGCCCTGTGCTGCGGCGATACAGCTCGGAGGCCAGCTTGACGCGCTGCGCTTCCCCGCCGGAGAGAGTCGTTGCAGGCTGTCCCAGCTTCATGTAGCCAAGGCCGACGTCCACAATCGTTTGCAGCTTGCGCTCGATCTTCGGCAGATTGCGGAAAAACTCCACCGCATCCTCAATCGTCATTTCCAGCACGTCAGCGATGCTCTTGCCCTTGTATTTTACATCGAGCGTCTCCCGGTTGTAGCGCTTGCCGTGGCACACCTCGCAAGGCACGTACACGTCCGGCAAAAAGTGCATCTCGATTTTGATAATCCCGTCGCCGCTGCACGCCTCACAGCGCCCGCCTTTGACGTTGAAGCTGAAGCGACCTTTTTTGTAACCGCGCACCTTCGCTTCGTTCGTCGAGGCAAACAGATCGCGAATGTCGTCAAAGACGCCTGTGTACGTCGCCGGATTGGAGCGCGGCGTCCGGCCAATTGGGGATTGGTCGATATCAATGACTTTGTCCAGATGCTCCAGTCCCACGATGCGGCGGTGTTCGCCCGGCTTTACTTTGGCGCCGTTCAGATCGCGCGACAGCGCCTTTTGCAAAATCTCGTTGATGAGCGTACTTTTCCCGGAGCCTGATACACCTGTCACAGCGACGAACAATCCCAGCGGAATTTTCGCTGTGACGTTTTTCAGGTTGTTTTCCTTCGCGCCCTCGATTTTGATCCATTTGTCTGTAGGCTTTCTGCGCTCCAGCGGGACCGGAATGAACTTGCGACCGCTCAAATAGGCGCCTGTGAGCGAGTTTTCATCCTTCATCACTTCTTCCGGCGTGCCCGCAGACACTACCTGGCCACCGTGAATACCCGCACCAGGCCCGATGTCGATAATGTAGTCGCAAGCCATCATCGTATCTTCGTCATGCTCGACGACGATCAGCGTGTTCCCCAGCTTGGTCATATGCTCCAGGGTCTTAATCAGGCGGGCGTTATCCCGCTGGTGCAGACCGATGCTCGGCTCGTCGAGGATGTAGAGGACGCCCATCAGGCTGGAGCCGATCTGGGTAGCCAGCCTGATCCGCTGCGCCTCGCCCCCGGACAATGTCCCGGCCGCCCGGCTCAGAGTCAAGTAATCCAGCCCGACGTCGATCAAAAAGTTGAGCCGTGCCTTGATTTCCTTCACGATCAGGTTGGCAATCTTCGCTTCCCGCTCGGTCAACTCCAGTTCATTAATGAACTGGTGTGCATCGAGAATCGACAGCGTCGTCAGCTCGGAAATGCTGCGCTCTCCAACCTTCACAGCGAGGCTCTCCTGACGCAAACGGTGCCCTTTGCAGACAGGGCAAGGTTTTTGGCTCATGAAGCCTTCGATTTGCTCGCGAATGTAGTCCGAGCTGGTTTCCAGATGACGGCGTTGCAGATTCGGAATGACGCCTTCAAACGGCACAACCGCTTCCCTGACTTGCCCGAACTCATTTTCATAGCGGAACTGGATTTTCTCCCCTTCGCTGCCGTACATCAAAATCTGCACTTGCTCCGAGGGCAGCTCCTCGTATGGAATGTCCATGCGAATGTTAAAGTGGCGGCAAGCCGATTCCAGCAACTGCTGATAGTAAGTCGACGACTTCGGCTCCCAGGCGCCAATCGCGCCGTCATGCAACGTCTTGGTCGCATCCGGAACGACCATGTCCGGGTCTACCTCCAGCTTTACGCCCAAACCGTCGCACTCCGGGCACGCGCCAAACGGACTGTTGAAAGAGAAAATTCGCGGCTCCAGCTCGCCGATGGAAAATCCGCAAATCGGGCAGGCGTGCTTCTCGCTGAACAACAGCTCCTCCTGCTCCATCACGTCGACGATCACCTTGCCGTCCGCGAGGCGCAAAGCCGTCTCCAAAGAGTCCGCGAGGCGCGACTGCACATCCGGCTTCACGACGACGCGGTCCACCACGACTTCGATGTTGTGCTTTTTGTTTTTTTCCAGCTTGATGTCCTCGGACAAATCGGTAATTTCGCCGTTCACACGCACGCGCACGAAGCCCTGCTTGCGAATGTCCTCCAGCAGCTTGACGTGCTCTCCCTTGCGTCCCTGTACCATGGGCGCGAGGATTTGCATTCTCGTGCGCTCCGGGTACTCCATCAGGCGATCTACCATCTGCTCGATCGTCTGGGACTGAATTTCGATGCCGTGCTCTGGACAGATCGCTCTGCCCACACGCGCATACAAAAGACGCAAATAGTCGTAGATTTCCGTCACCGTGCCGACTGTGGAGCGCGGGTTGCGGCTCGTCGTCTTCTGGTCGATGGAAATAGCGGGCGACAGCCCTTCAATCGAATCCACATCCGGCTTGTCCATCTGCCCGAGGAACTGGCGGGCATAGGCAGAGAGAGACTCCACGTAGCGCCGCTGTCCCTCTGCGTAAATCGTGTCAAAAGCAAGGGAAGACTTTCCCGAGCCGGACAAACCCGTCAATACGACGAATTTGTCCCTCGGAATCACTACATCAATGTTTTTCAGATTGTGGGCACGCGCGCCCTTGACGACAATATGTTCCAATGGCATGAAAAAACCTCTCCTTAGAGTTCCGCCTTCAGCTCCAGAATCAAATCACGCAGTTCGGCCGCACGCTCGAACATGAGGTTGCGCGCCGCTTCCTTCATTTCTTCTTCCATGCGTTCGATGACAGCCAGTCGATCTTTCTTCGGCATCTTCTTGAAATCGGCGTGTGGCAAATAGTCCGCTTTTTCCTCGGCCACCTTTGTCGCCTCAATCACTTCGCGCACAGCTTTTTTCACCGTCTGCGGGGTGATGCCGTGCTTCTCGTTGTAGGCGAGCTGGATGGCGCGGCGGCGCTCCGTCTCGCGAATCGCCGAGTTCATCGAGTCCGTCATCTTGTCCGCGTACATAATCACGCGCCCTTCGGCGTTCCGGGCTGCCCGCCCGATCGTCTGGATCAGGGAGCGCTCATTGCGCAGGAAGCCTTCCTTGTCGGCGTCCAAAATAGCGACAAGCGAAACCTCGGGCAAGTCCAGACCTTCCCGCAACAGGTTGATCCCGATCAGCACGTCAAATTCGCCCAATCGCAAGGAACGCAAAATCTGCATCCGCTCGATCGTCTTGATGTCGGAGTGCAAGTAGCGGACCTTGATCCCGATCTCTTTCAAGTAATCGGTCAGGTCCTCCGACATTTTTTTCGTCAATGTCGTGACGAGGACGCGTTCGTTTTTGGCAATCGTAGCCTGGATTTCCCCGATGAGATCGTCAATTTGCCCTTTGATCGGGCGCACCGAGATCGTCGGATCGACCAGTCCTGTCGGGCGAATGACCTGCTGCACCAGTTCCGGGCAGTGCTCCAGCTCATACGGGCCGGGCGTTGCCGAGATGTATATCGCCTGGTTGATTTTTTGCTCAAACTCCTCGAATCGCAGCGGGCGGTTATCCTTCGCAGACGGCAGGCGGAATCCATGCTCGACCAGTACGTTCTTGCGCGCCTGGTCGCCGTTGTACATCCCCCGCACCTGCGGCAAGGTCATGTGCGACTCGTCAATCAACAGCAGGTAGTCCTCTGGAAAGTAATCCATCAGCGTGTACGGAGCGTGCCCTGCCGGAAGCCCCGTCAGATGGCGCGAGTAGTTTTCGATCCCGGAGCAAAAGCCCATCTCCAGCATCATCTCAATATCGTAGCGCGTCCGCTGCTCCAGCCGCTGCGCTTCCAGCAGCTTCCCGGCTGCGCGCAGCTCTGCCAGCCGCTCTTCCAGCTCCGCCTCGATGCTTTGGACGGCCAGCTTCATTTTTTCTTCGCGGGTGACATAGTGGGACGCAGGGAAAATCGCTACGTGGTCGCGCTGCCCTAAAATCTCTCCGGTCAGCACGTCAATGGAGGTGATCCGCTCAATTTCGTCTCCGAAAAACTCCACGCGAATCGCCTGCTCGCTCTGTGACGCCGGAAAAATCTCCACGACGTCTCCGCGCACCCGGAAGGTCCCCCGCGTAAAGTTGATGTCGTTGCGCGTGTACTGGATGTCGACCAGCCGATGCAAAATCTCGTCTCGTCCTTTTTCCATGCCGACGCGCAGCGACAGCAGCAGCTCCTTGTATTCTTCCGGCGAACCCAAGCCGTAGATGCACGATACCGACGCCACAATAATGACGTCGCGCCGCTCAAACAGGGCACTGGTCGCCGAGTGACGCAGCTTGTCAATCTCGTCGTTGATGCTGGAGTCTTTTTCAATAAACGTATCCGATTGGGGAATGTACGCTTCCGGCTGGTAGTAGTCATAGTAGCTGACGAAGTATTCCACCGCGTTATTCGGGAAAAACTCCTTGAACTCTGCGCATAGCTGGGCAGCCAATGTCTTGTTGTGCGCCATCACCAGTGTCGGCTTGTTCACCTGGGCAATCACCTGGGCGGCCGTATAGGTTTTTCCCGTACCAGTGGCCCCGAGCAACGTCTGGTGCCGCTTGCCTGCCTGGAGCCCCGCTACCAGTTCGGCGATCGCGGTCGGCTGGTCACCGGACGGTTGATACTCCGATACCAATTCAAAACGGTCCATTCCCTCGTTCATCTCCTCGTTGCATAACTGTTTCTATTTCCATTATAACACAATTCCGGCTATGATAAGCCGAAATTCGAACAAATGTTTGTCTTCATCCTTCGACACATTATACCGATAATAAGTAGTAGTGTACAAGCACGTACGGTTAGACTCGCCACCTTCAGGGAGGATCGACATGTCAGATATCGGAACCACCGTTAAAAATAATCCTTATATTCAACCACATATGAGCTATCAAGGCAAAAAGGAGTTCACCACAGAGCTTGACAACAACGCCTTCATGAAGCTGCTGCTGGAACAGTTGAAGCATCAGGACCCGATGTCCCCGATGGACAACTCCCAGTTCATCCAGCAGACGAGCATGATGACCATGGTGGAAAAAATCACCAAAATGGCGACGCTGATGGAGCAATCGAACAACAGCATGCTGACACTGGAAAAGTACGAGTCGCTGATCGGCCGCACCGCCACCTACTCCCTCACGACCAAAGACGAGGTGACGGGTGAAACCTCGACGGAGACGAAGGAAGGCGTGCTCGACGCCGTTTACATGGACAGCGGCAAAATCTACTTCCGCATCGCCGGAGAGTCTACCCCGATTCCGCTCGCGGACATCAAAGGTCTGGAATCGCAGGGCATGACCGGAAATGCGCTGGATAGCAGCGTGAAGTTCATGAACATGATCGGCAAGGAAATCTCGTACAAGACGACCAAGGAAGTAGACAAAGACGGCAATCCGGCGACCACAGACGACATCACCAAAGTAGATGAAATCGCCAACGCGGTCGTCACCGGCTTCTCCATGAAAGACGGCGCCACGCAGTTTACGCTCGATAACGGCATGACGGTCAAGCTCGATCAGGTCGTGGGCATGAGCGTCAGGCCGGACAGCAGCGTCATGAGCAATTCGCTGCAGTACGCCCAAATGATCGGCTTCAACATCACCTATACGGAAAAGCAAACCAATACAGACGGCTCGACCACGGACAACAGCCTGAACGGTGTCATTAAAGCCGTCAGCATGAAAAACGGCGTCGTGGAGTTCGTCTTGACCGATGACAAAAAAATTGCGCTGAATCAAATCACCGGGTTTGAAGCGAGCGCCTAGTCCTTTCTATGCGAAAAAGCCGCACTTGCTCTCTCTGGAGCGTGCGGCTTTTTCTTTTTACTTGTCCCTATTCTTTTACGACCGTCTGTCCCGTAAGCGCATCGACATACAACGTCGTATCTATCTTCACATCGCCCCCGCAAAAACAGTGCGAGCGGGTCTGGCGGAAGGACAGGTCATAGCCAAGCTTCCAGCTCATCGCGCCTGTTTGCCGATCCTTTTGGTGAATGTAGGTCAGTTCAAGCGGCATGGCTTGCAGCAATCGCTCCATCGCTCCCTGTTCATTGATCGCCTTGGCGCGAGCGGGGAAGACCATGTTGTCCGGGCGCTGTACGATCACTTCCTCGACCTTGCCCGTCCACGCATTTGCGGTAATCGTGTACATCCCTTCTTCTTTCATCTGCCCGATCCGGTAGACGGGAACGCCGCCGATAAGCGGGTCGGCCACCAGCGTCGTATATTTGTCGGTGCCGACATCGGCAAGCCTCAACTGGTTGCTTCCGGAAGGCACAAGTCTTCGCAACAGCGCTTCCGCCCCTTTGCGATCCCGGCTCTTGTCTGTTTTGGCGGTGGACCACTGCTCATCTGCCTGCTTGTAGACAAAACGAATCAGCCGCCCTGTCTTGGCATCGGTTTCGAGCATAATATGGTGCTTTTGGGCCTGGCTGATCCCTACCGGAAAACTTCCGATGTGGTATTTCTTGTCCGCATCTGCGACACCCTCCGGGAAGTAGCCCCAAATAAAGAAACGGCGCTCCTGGCCGTCATCGTACTTCTCGTCCAATACGGCAAGCGGCAAATTGGCTGATTCGAGTTTGAACAGGATGCGCAGCAAATTGCGGGCCTCGTTCTCGGTCTGCGCGCTCCACTTTTCCCCTGTCCCGGTCACGTTCAAAATTTGTGCCTGCTGGACTGGTGCTGCCAGCCTTTTTCCGCTGAACGCGTCCAAGGCACTGCCGGTATGCTCCTGCGAAATGACTCCATCCTTGACAATATAGGCGAGACGCGCTGCCGTCTGATTGTTTTGCTCCTGCTCCGGCAGCAAGTACACCAGCTCCAGCGGGCGTTGTCCCTTCCACTTGCCCACTGCTTGCGCTGCGGAAATGACGCGCTGCGGCGAAGGGAGTACCGCCAGATTCACGGTTTCATACAATCGCCCGTCAAACATCCGCAACCCGACAAGCCGCCCCGCGGCGTCGAAGCTGACAAAGCTGTCATACGCATCGTCGAACACCACATTGTTCACTTTGCGAACCATTCTGACCGTCAGCTTGCCTTCTTCCTTCTTCACTTCTCTCGCCTGATACGTATTTCCAGCAAGCAAGCCTGTCAGGAAAGTCTGCGCTCGCGTTTTCGCTTGCTGGTCAGTCGGAAATGCTGGCTTTGCCATTTTGGCGGGAACGAGGTCCAACTGGAGCAAATTCCCTGTGGCTCGGTCAAAAATCGCGCTGTCCTCCCCCTGAGCTGTTCCGGTGGCCGCCCGCACAAAAGACACTTTTACGCCGCTGACACCTGGTCCATCCACATCGCCACCGTAAACGACCTTGCGCGAAGACAGTTCCGGCAACAGCCGAACCAATTTTTGCACCCCTTTGGCAACAGGTGCAGGGACTGCGCTCTCGGCATTCGCTGCGAGTACAGAACTGGCCGATTTTTCTGCGCTTGCTCCGGCAAATGGCGCAACCATTATGCTTGTCGCCGTTAACGCCCCAGTCAAAACGCACAAGACCGTTTTTTTCAGATCGGACAAATGACTCACTCCCTTCATTTCCTCGTAAAGGTAGACGCGCCAGCCAGGCGTAAGTTTTACGAACAGACGAGCTTTTCAGAAAAATGTTTTTATCGAACCTGTCTATCCAAAAAAAAGAAGGCACGCAACCGTTGGCGCATACCTTCTCTCCTTCTCTCGTTCGATACATCAAGCTCCGACATTCAGTTTTTCCAGCTTCTGCTTGATAAGCTCGACGACGCTGGATCGTTTCAAATCGACAAATACGCGAGTCGTTGCGTCCGGCACCACGATGATTCCCAATTGATGGTGATTGCCCGCGTAGACAGCGCACTGCACAAACTTCATCTCGCCTTCGCGCGTGAGCACTTCCATTTTGCAAAAAGCCGGATTGGCCTGCAACGCCGGGTACAAGTCTTCCTTGTCTCGCACCGGAATGCCGTTGACCTTCACGATGATTTCTCCTGTCGCAATCCCGATCTCCTCTGCCCGCGTGCCCGGGATGACTCCCATGACCTTGATGCCGCGTGAAGACTGGATGTAGTAAGGAGAACGCTTCCTTTCTTTCCACTGGCTCCAGAAAAACAACGCTTCATGCCCGAACAACGCAAACAGGGCAGCGAGCAAAACGAGCGGGGCAAACAAGACGGACAGGGCGCAAAGCGCCAAAAGCCCGACTGCGTACCAGGTAAGGTTTTTGGAAATTTGCTTGACCTTTTCCAATGGTGTCATCGTTTGGGTCATATCCGAAAAACCCGTAACCGTCGGCAGCAGCATCAGTCCGAAGGAAGCAAGCTCGCCTGAAAAAAACGGCCAACCCGGATAAAGCGCGCCACTGATCGTCCTCGGCTCCACCTGGACGAACAGGGCAAGCGGAGTCAGCCAAAAAGAATGCAACAAGTAAGCCCCGACGATTCGTCCGCGCTGTCCTTCGACAAACAGCGGAGAAGCGTCCCTGCCTCCGTTCCAGCGGACGAGCATCGCTTCGATCAAGTGCATGATGGCTACCAGGGCAAGGAGCGGAATCGGCTTCGCCTGCAGCAGCATTGTCCACACACTGCCCAGACCAGGAACGTCCTGCAAACCCGGAAACAGTTGGGCAATTACATGGAAAACCGTCAGCAGACCCGCCGCATAAGCAAAGCAGAGAAAACGCAAGCGAACCAGCGCCAAAAGAAGGGCCAATGCCCATAAAATCCACAAATCCTGCGCCTGCACGACGACTCCCAGTCCTGCGGCGAGAAGAGAGATGCACAATCCCCCTGCCACGCCCATCCCTACTGCGCGGATTGTCGAAAGGAGCGGAGACTGCATGCGTGCGGCAAAGAGCTGCCTTTCCAGCTTCATCTGTCTGCGATAGTGCAAGTAAATGAAGCCGAGAAAGAGGTAAAAAACGGGATTGAGAAAAAATGCGGCAAAGCCATATGCAATGGAAAGCATATCTGCCTGAATCGCCAATTGCCTCACCTCAAATGGAAAAGAAGAAAACCACGACATGTGATTTGCCGTGGTTATCATTTCTACGGAAAAGCGGAATTTCCCTGCTTCCCTGTTCTTGATTATTTTTCCTATTTGCCGGTAACGACATCCAGCGCCTTCTGCAATTGCAGATCGTTCTCCGGCTTGCGCATCGTTTCGCGCAAGCTTTCTTCGAGCTGACTGCGGGTCGCCGCGTCCACTTTTCCGGTCACAGGCAGCTTTTTCGCCGTCTGGAACTGCTTGATCGCCTGTTCGGTCTTTTCGTCAAAGTAGCCGTCATCGCGGCCTGGCGACAATTTCAGTCCGGTCAGGATCAGTTGCAGGTTCTTCACGTCAGCGCCTGCCATGTCGCGGGCCAGCTCCTTGTCGGCTGGCAACTGCGTCGCATTGAAATAATCAGGCTGCGCGACCTTGAAGTCCGGCTCGATTCCTTTTTTGTGAATCCATTCGCCGCTTGGGGTGACCCATTTGGCGATGGTCAGCTTGAGCTGGCTCTTGTCCGTCATTTCCATCGTGCTTTGGACAGTGCCTTTTCCGAAGCTCTTTTCGCCGACCAGCTTGTAGTTGCCGCTGTCGCGCATCGCCCCGGCCAAAATTTCCGAGGCACTGGCACTGCCGCCGTTAATCAGGACCGCAATCGGATACGGTTTGGCAGCATCCGTTATCGAGCGGTACTCTTCTTTTTGCTGCCCGCCAGCACCGTACTCAATGGCGACGATGACGCCTTTTTTCGGCACGAGCACTTCTCCGATTTCTTTGACAGCCAGCAAATAGCCGCCCGGATTGCCGCGCACGTCGATGACGAGGCCGCCGATTCCCTTTTTCTCCAGGGAAGCAAGCTGCTCCTTGAAGTGCTTGGCTGTTTCCGTCGAGAACTGGGTAATGCCGATCACGCCGACCTTTACGCCGTTTTTCTCGATAATTTGGCTATTCACCGTTTCGATTGGAATATCGTCACGAATGCACACGATGTTGAGTGGCTCTGCCACTCCTGCGCGAACGACCTTCAGAACGGCTTTCGTTCCTTTTGGCCCGCGAATTTTGGTCACGGCCTGATGCAGATCCAAGCCTTCCAGCGATTCTCCGTTGACGCTCAAAATCTGGTCGTTCGGTCTAAGACCCGCACGCTCGGCCGGAGAACCTTTGAACGGCGAGACGACGGTGACCCGTCCGTTTTGCATCGTGACCTCTGTGCCGATTCCCTGGAAAGTCGAATGCAGCGTCGAGGTAAACTCTTCGGCTGATTTCGGGTCCATGTAATCGCTGTACGGATCTTCCAAAGCTCCGACCATCCCGCCGATTGCGCCTTCTACCAACTGTTCATTCGTAACCGTTTGAATGTAGTCTTTTTTAATCGCTGTAAAAGCTTCATACAGCTTCTTGAACTCCTGGGGATATTCCGAGCCTCCCGAAAACACCGCGCCTGTGGACGCAGTCAGCGCCCCATTCTGAGTTGCGTTCGCGCTGGCTGATGTCTTCATCATCGCTATGGTCAAAAAGCTGCTGGCCACCATCGAGATGAGCACAAGCGCTAATACGGTACGTCCTTTCCATCTCACTACTCACGTCACCATCCTTTGTGCTACCGGCAAAAAGATATGCTGCTAGTGTATGCATTTGCCGTTAGCAATATTTGTCTGGCTGCCCGTTGCTTGACTATTTCAGGTACGGCATAGGGTTGACGGCAACGTCGTTTTTGTAGACGGTAAAATGAAGGTGATTTCCGGTAGAGCGGCCAGTAGAGCCTACTTCGGCGATTTTTTGGCCTCTCGATACGGATTGTCCCACAGAAACCTTGATGCCACCCTCGCGAATGTGTCCGTAGAGCGTGGTGATCTCCGCACTGTGTTTAATCATTACCGTATTCCCGAAGCCGTTGGAATACCCTGCGAAAATGACGACCCCGTCAGCCGCAGCCAAGATCGGCGTTCCTTTGTGTGCTGCCATGTCTACACCATTATGCCCAGCAGAACGGCCTGTAAACGGGTCTGACCGCATCCCGAAGCCTGAACTGAAGCGAAACTGTCCGTCCGCGATCGGCAAACCGAGCTTGCCGCCCTTGTACCCTGTGCTGGACGCGCTCATCGCGCGCACACGCTCCGCATATTTGGCGGCTTCCTGACGTGTGATTTCGATCAGTTGCTGTCCGTACTGCTCCAGGTCTTCTTCCAGTGCGGCCTCTTTTTTCTTCAGTTCGGCCTTGACCACGAGACTTTGCTTGTACTGCTTGTCCAGCTCAGCCTTGAGCGCTTCCGCCTCGTCGAGCATTCCCGCGTAAACGGTCAGTTGATGCTCGATTTCTTTCTTCTTCGTCTCGATCGTTTCTTTGTCGCGAATATTGTCTTCTAGGATACGCGTATCCTGCTCAAGGATCAACTGCAAACCCTCCATGCGGGTCAGAAAATCGCCAAAGTCGGACGATCCGAGCAGCACGTCCAGGTACGAGACATTTCCCCGTTCATACATGGATTTTACCCGGGTTTTCAGCAGCGTTTCCCGCTTCGCTACCCGATCCTTCGCCTCGTCCAGTTGATCTTGCGCCTCGGCAGCTTTTTCCTTTGTTTCATTCATTTGCTTTTCGAGCTTGTCCAGCTTGTTTTGCGCCTCGTTGCGGCGCAGGTCGATCGTCATCAGTTGCGTCTGCAAATCTTGCTGTTCCTTTTGCACGACACTGATCTGCTGCTCGGTTTGCTTCAATTGTTGCTGCTGTTGTTTCTTCTTTTGCTGTATTTCCTTCAACTCGCGATTGATCTTGTCCAAAGATGCTTTGCTGGCTGCCCAGCTCACGTTAGTCGGGATCGCAGAACCAGCCAAGAGGCCGGTGATTAAGAGTGTGTATAGGATCCTCTTTCTCATGATACTCCTCCCACGTTTTCCAATGTTAAACTCGCAAGAAGCGGCGCACAGACACCAAGCTTCCCCAGATTCCGATAAACGCGCCAATCGCCAGCAAAGCGAGGGCTACCTGATATACCAATGGGTACAATGGCAACAGTTTGAACAGTTGGGAAGCTTCGAAGCTGGTATTGATAGCATCCAGCAGGTAGTAGTAGCCAACTGTCAGCATGATGATCGGGATCAGCGCCCCGGACACTCCCATCAGCAGTCCTTCTACAAAAAACGGCCAGCGGATAAACCAGTTTGTCGCGCCAACCAGCTTCATGATCTCGATCTCTCGGCGTCTCGCGACAATCGTCAGCTTGATCGTGTTGGCAATCAAAAACATGGCGGTAAAGCCCAGGCCGACGATGAAGCCGATCCCGACGTTTCGCACAGTGTCAGTGGCAGCGAACAGCTTTTCAACCGTCCCCTCCCCGTAGTTCAAGCTTCTGACCGATTTCATTTGCTTGATTTGATTGGCGACTGCCGGCGTATCTTGCGGCAGCTTCGTCTTGACCACAAAAGAATCGGGAAGCGGATTTCCCTTTTCCAAGCCGTCAAAAAGGTACGCCTTGTCGCCCATGCTTTCCTTGAACTGCTTCAAGCCTTCGTCCTTGGAAATGAACTCGACGGACTCCACCGTCGGCATGTTGCGCACGCTCTGTTCGAATTTTTGCAAGTCTTCCTTGGGGGTAAGGTCCGCCATGAAGACTCTGATTTCCACTTGTTTTTCGACTGATTTGGCAAAGTAGTTGACGTTCATTGCCAAGATGAGGAACACGCCCAAAATGAAAAGGGTGATCGTAACGGCACTGACCGACGCGAACGACATCCAGCCGTTCCGGCCGAGGTTTTTGACCCCTTCACGGACATGGCGTCCCAGCGTTCTAATCTTCATAACCGTAATCCCCTCTCTGCTCATCACGGGCGATCTGTCCTGCCTCGATGGCAATGACCCGCTTTCTCATCGTGTTGACAATCTCCCGGTTGTGCGTCGCCATGACGACCGTCGTGCCGCGCTGGTTGATTTCCTCAAACAGCTTCATGATCTCCCAGGACGTCTCCGGGTCGAGGTTACCCGTCGGCTCGTCCGCGATAATAATGCCCGGGTTGTTCACCAGCGCCCGCGCGAGTGCCACCCGTTGCTGCTCGCCACCAGACAGCTCGCTTGGCAGCATTTTCGCCTTGTGCTTCAATTTGACCAATCCCAGCACGTCCATGACGCGCGGCTTGATCTGCTTCGGGTTGCTCTCGATTACCTCCATCGCAAATGCGACATTTTCGAATACAGTGAGTGTCGGCAACAGTTTGAAATCCTGGAAGACAACCCCGATGCTGCGGCGAACGAGCGGAATTTGCCGTTCCTTGATCCGGCTGACATTGAATCCGCCGAGAAAAATTTGGCCCTTGGTCGGCTTCTCTTCGCGGTACATGAGCTTGATGAACGTGGATTTTCCCGCTCCGCTCGGCCCAACCACATACACAAATTCGCCTTTTTCAATCCGAATGTTGATACCCTTCAAAGCATTCGTGCCATTCGGGTACGTTTTCCAAACATCAAACATCTCGATCAAGCAAATCACATCCTACATTGTCAGATCCTTCTATATTCTCTTGATCCTGATTTTTTGTTTTTCCGCCGAAATGCTGCTTTTTCAGGCAAAATCGACAAAACCCCTCTTCCCTCGGGCAACCGTTGCCATACCTTGTTGAAAAACAGCGAGGTTACCCATCTTATTTATTATACCACCCTGTTTCGCGGATGGTATCCACTAAATCTCTCATTTCTTGTCGAAACCGCCTCGTTTCTCTTCCATCCGACATGAAATGTCCAAAAAATTACAGCAGCACATCGCTCGCTGGCACGGGTCAGGGCAGTCCGCTACAATGAATGTATGCATGAGTATGAGAGGAGCTGGCAAGATGGAAAACTTCGTGTACTACAACCCGACACAACTTATTTTCGGCCGGGGACAGTTGGCCCAACTGGAGGAAAAAGCCAAGCAGCTCGGCAACACGGTATTGCTTGTGTACGGCGGCGGCAGCATCAAGCGCTCCGGTCTTTACGACAAGGTCACAGCGCTTCTGCAAGCTGCGGGCTGCCGCGTATTGGAGTTGCCTGGCGTCGAGCCGAACCCTCGTCTTAGCACGGTGAAAAAAGGGATTGATCTGTGCCGGACAGAAGGGGTCGACTGGATTCTCGCCGTTGGCGGCGGAAGCGTGATTGACGCGGCCAAGGCAGTAGCTGTCGGCGTCCCCTACGAAGGGGATGTGTGGGATTTTTACTCGCGCAAAGCAGTGGCCGAAAAAGCCTTGCCGCTCGGCACCGTTCTGACGCTGGCCGCAACAGGCTCGGAAATGAACAGAGGCAGCGTCGTTACGAACTGGGAAACAAAAGAAAAGCACGGGGCTGGCACCACCTTCCCGACCTTCTCCATCCTCGATCCGGAAAATACGTTCAGCGTCCCGCGCGATCAGACGATCTACGGAATCAGCGATATTTTGTCGCACGTTTTCGAACAGTATTTCACGCATACAACCGAGATTCCGCTCCAGACGCGCTTCGCCGAGTCGATCATGAAAACCGTCATTGAAAACGCCGAGCGCGTCCTGGAAAACCCGCACGACTACGATGCCCGCGCCAACATCCTGTACTGCGGAACGATGGCGCTCAACGGCACGCTGCCTGTCGGCGTGACAACCGACTGGGCTACCCACTCCATCGAGCACGCCGTCAGCGCCGTGTACGACATTCCGCACGGCGGCGGCCTGGCGATCATCTTCCCGAAATGGATGCGCTACGTCTATCGCGAAAACGTCGCCCGCTTTGTCCGCTTCGCCGTGGAGGTGTGGAATGTCGATCCCGCCGGCAAAACCGACGAGGAAGTGGCGTTAGAAGGAATTGCGGCAACAGAAGCGTTCTTTGCCCGCATCGGAGCGCCGACCCGTTTGGCGGACTACGAAATTACAGACGAGCATTTGGAGCTGATGGCGGAAAAAGCGACGCCGTTTGGCCCGATTGGTCAGTTCAAAACATTGACCAGCAAAGACGTCCTCGAAATTTTGCGCATGGCTTTGTAAAAGTTGTAAAAGCAAAAACGCCGCACTCTTCCCATGAGAGTCGCGGCGTTTTTTAGGATGGGCTTCTTTTCCGATCACCATACTTGCTTCTCAACTTGTGAACGATCAGGAGCAAAAGCAACAGGGCAATCGAGTAGGTAAAATCGTAAAACGGCCAGTACTGCGAGATGATGTGCACGTACACGACCATGTTCGGCGTGAAAATGTTCGCCATCACCAGCAACATCACCATGTACGGCAAGGTCAGTACAGACATTTCCCGAATCCGAAACACATGCCGCAGCCCCAGTTGAAAAAACACGCTGTAAATCATGATCTTGACGTTGACAGCGATGAACCAGACTACGGCCAAAATCGCTTCCAGCCGTTGGATGAACAGCCCGATCTTCATTTGCTTGGCGAGCACATACGAAGGGTACCCGTGTCTTGCTGTCATGTCTGCCCCCAGGACGAGAATGCACATTAAAATGACGAGTACGAGCACAAGCCCGCCTAAAAATGCGCCTTTCAAAAAATACCGCATTCGCCTCTGAATCGGGGATACGTACGGCAAGATCGCCAAAAAAATAACCAGCTCCGAAAACGGAAAAGCAATGGACGGAATCGCGCCTGCCAAAACAGGCTTCCAGCCATTTTCCAGCACCGGCTGCAGTCTGGCTACGTCTGCCTGGGGAATCAGACAAAGCATCAGCAGCACGAAAAAGCAAAAGAACCCGTAAAAGTAAATTTGCGCGGAATCAGCGACAGTTTGCAGCCCCAGGCGCACTCCGAACATGATGAGACTGACGAGCAGCAGTTGAATGGCTATGCTCGGCGTGTCATTCAACAAATACGTCCCGACAAAATCGCCCGTCTCCAGGACGTGTGCCGCAGCCGAAAAAAATGTGTACCAAACAAAGGAAAGTGTAATCACCGTGCCCAACACTCGCCCAAACATGTTATCTATAAAAGAAAAGAAGCTTTCATTCGGATAGCACTTGCCTACTGCGATCATCAAAAGAACATTGCCCAGTCCGATCAGCAGCCCGACCGTCACCGAAATCCAGGCGTCCTGTTTGGCGAGCTCCGCCGCAATGGCGGGCAGGACGAGCACGGAATCGCCAATCGTGACAAGGGTAACCAGCATCATAAATTGTCGGGGACTGATTTTGTAATTCTCTAGCATGGTGTTTTTTGCCCGCTTTCGACCCTATGACCTTTTCACAATTATTGCCCCAGACCAACCGAGCTAAACGCCAAGAAAGCCTCTCGTGCCACGCCAAAAAATTTTTGCACAAAAAAAACGGACAGGCTGGTATGCCTATCCGTACTCATTTTCTGCCGTCTAATCGGTTACGCTGGCGATCCTACATCAATCAGCGACTCGATCATCACTTTCTGGCTGTTTTTATCGACCCAGACTTGTGTCTCTTTCCATTTTTCCTGATACCAGGCAATTTGGGCTTCGACCTGATTGCGCGCGGTTCCGCCCAGCACGTTGCGGGCGTTCACGACGGTTTCCACTGCCAGCGCGTCGTACACATCTGCCCCGATGACTCCCGAGAAGCTTTGGAACTCCTCCAGCGTCAAATCCAGCAAATATTTTTGCTGCTCAATGCAGTACAGAACAGTTCTGCCGACGACCTCGTGAGCCTGGCGGAACGGCATGTTTTTGCGCACCAGGTAGTCCGCCAAATCGGTCGCATTGGAAAAATCGTTGGTGACAGCCTGGCGCATGCGCTCCGTCCGCACCTGCATCGTCTTAATCATCGGCGTCAGCAAAGCGAGAGCGCCGTGGATCGTCGCCACCGTATCGAACATGCCTTCCTTGTCTTCCTGCATGTCCTTGTTGTACGCGAGCGGCAAGCCTTTGAGCACTGTCAAAAGACCGAACAGGTTGCCGTAGACACGGCCCGTTTTTCCGCGCACCAGCTCGGCGACGTCCGGATTTTTCTTTTGCGGCATGATGCTGGAGCCTGTGCAGAACGCATCGTCCAGTTCTACAAAAGAAAACTCCTGGCTGCTCCAGATGACCAGTTCCTCACACAGACGGGACAAATGCGTCATCAGCAAGGAAGCGTCCGCCAAAAACTCCACGATGAAATCGCGATCGCTCACCGCGTCCATGCTGTTTTGATAAATGCCGTCGAATTGCAGCATCTCCGCGACAAACGTCCGGTCGATCGGGAAGGTCGTGCCCGCCAGCGCACCAGCGCCAAGCGGCAGCACATTCACCCGTTTCCACGTTTCTGTCATCCGCTCGATATCGCGCTGCAGCATGGAGACATACGCCATCAGGTGGTAGCCGAACAAAACCGGCTGCGCACGCTGCAGATGCGTATAGCCAGGCATGACCGTATCGAGATGCTGACTGGCCTGCTCAAGCAGCGCTTCCTGCAAATACATGGCCAACTGGATGATCTCCATCAGCTTTTCTCTCAAGTACAGGTGCATATCGAGTGCGACCTGGTCGTTGCGGCTCCGTCCGGTGTGAAGCTTGCCCCCCACCGGACCGATCTCTTCAATCAGCATTTTTTCGATATTCATATGAACATCTTCGTGAGCAACCAAAAACTCCGCTTGCCCGCGCTCGATTTTGTCTTTGACTTTTTTCAAGCCCGCGATGATTTGACGTACTTCCTCCATCGGCAGGATGCCGCACTTGCCCAGCATGGCAACATGAGCCAGGCTGCCGACGATGTCCTGCCGCCACATCTTCTGGTCAAAAGAGATAGAAGCTGTATATTCTTCTACGAGCTGATTCGTCGGCTTCGTGAAGCGTCCTCCCCACAGTTTCATTGCGTGATCGCATCCTTTTCATCCAAAATCTTGATCGCGGTGTTTTTGTTCTCATGCAGTACGCCTTCGTTCACTTCTGCGTACACTTTTGTTGGCAAGCCCCACAGCTTGATGAAGCCGAGCGCTGCTTTATGGTCGAACTGGTCGCCAGCGTTGTAAGTCGCCAGCTCATGGCTGTAGAGCGAAGAGGCAGACTTGCGGCCCACTACGATTGCATGGCCTTTGTGCAGCTTCACGCGTACAACGCCAGTCACGTGTTTTTGCGTCTCTTCGATGAACGCCTGAATCGCGTTGCGAATTGGCGAGTACCACAGACCTTCGTAGATCACCTGGGACATTTTTTGCTCGATGATCGGCTTGAACTGCGCTACCTCACGAGGCTGTGTCAAAAATTCCAGCTCGCGGTGCGCCAGAATCAGGGTTGTGGCAGCAGGCGTCTCGTACACTTCACGGGATTTGATCCCCACCAGGCGGTTTTCCACGTGGTCGATGCGGCCTACGCCGTGGTTTCCAGCGATTTTGTTCAGCTTCAAAATCAGCTCGGACAAAGGCAGCTCTTCGCCGTTCAGGGCAGTCGGCTTGCCTTGGACAAACGTGATTTCGATTTCTTCTGCTTCGTCCGGCGCATCTGCAATCGACTTCGTCAGATCGTACGCGCCTTCTGGCGGCGCTGCCCACGGATCTTCCAGAACGCCGCACTCGCAGCTTCTGCCCCACAGGTTTTGGTCAATGCTGTATGGGTTGTCCAGATCAATCGGGATCGGGATATTGTTCTTTTTCGCATACTCGATCTCTTCGTCGCGAGTCCAGCCCCATTCGCGAACAGGCGCCACGATTTTCAGGTTCGGATTGAGCGCTGTGAAGGATACGTCGAAGCGCACCTGGTCGTTTCCTTTTCCTGTGCAACCGTGCGCTACCGCTACCGCGCCTTCTTTTTCCGCGATCTCAACCAGCACGCGGGAAATCAGGTAACGCGACAAAGCCGATACGAGCGGGTATTTGCCTTCGTACATCGCGTTTGCTTTCAGGGCCGGCAGAACGAATTCTTCTGCAAAAGCTTCCTTGGCATCGACGACGATCGATTTGAGCGCGCCTACTTGCAACGCTTTTTTCTGGACGAAATCCAGGTCTTTCCCTTCGCCTACATCGAGCGCAACTGCGATTACGTCGAAATTGTAGGTGTCTTGCAACCATTTAATTGCTACCGATGTATCTAAACCGCCAGAATAGGCCAACACAATTTTATCTTTTGCCATCATTCTCTCTCCCCGTTTCGAAGTATCTCTCATGTGAGTAATTATACAAACGAGTTAATAAAAATACAACCACTTTTCTTGTTTATTCGCGATATTTTCACAGACAAAATCAGGAAGCGCTTTCCTGAGGAAAGGACGGTATCCCTTCTGGCGCTTTTGCTTTTCCGAGTTGTCGTGTTGATTGCAAGGGGGCTGGTTTTGGCGTGTAGCAAGGCTTAGCTGATCTTGCAATACCGCTTCCGCGTCGTTGTTTGCCAGCCAAAATTCTGTTGATTCTCCGTCTGTATTGTCCTTTATGCAAGCCTTTTTCCTGGAAGGATCATAGTGGGTTTTCATTGATTGAACGCGCAATCCAGTACCTCGTCCCATGCATAGAAACGTTTTTATGCAAAAATTGAATGGCCGCTATCCAAATCTGGCCGTTGCTTTGCAAGCGTCCAAACAAAAAACAGTTACAAGAGGCAGCTAGCTGTTTGCCTCCTGTAACTGTTTTTTTGGATTTAATTCTTGTCCAATAATGCACTGCAGTTCCTCTCGCGGCAGTCTTTCCACTATCGCAACGAAATGGCTGGCCAGCTCCGGATCGAACTGCGTTCCTGCTCCTCTGCGTATTTCCTGAAGGGCTTCCTCGACCGGCAACCCTTTTCGATAAGGCCGATCTGCCACCATCGCATCGAACGAATCGGATATGGCCAAAATTCTCGCAATGAGCGGGATCTCATCCCCCATCAAACCATCAGGGTATCCTCTGCCGTCCATTCGTTCATGGTGTGATCGTATCGCAGGCAGAAGCTCATGAAACATACCTGCCTGCAAAATAATTTCGTATCCTATCACCGTATGCTGTTTAATCGTATCGTATTCCTCAGGTGTTAATTTTCCTTTTTTATTGAGAATCTCATCTGCGATGCCAATCTTGCCGATATCGTGCAGGATGCCTCCAACATACACTTCCTCCACTTTATCCGCAGGCAATCCGATTTCTTTGGCAATTTCTTTTCCCCAGTGAGCAACCCGTTGAGAATGTCCGCTGGTATAGTGATCGCGGGCGTCGATGGAGGCTGCCATGGCTGTAAGAAAATTGTGGTTAAAAGATTTGACCTCTTCAACCTTTTGTTGAAGCCTTTGAAGATTCTCGTAGTAATGATGAAAAACATGATTAATTGTAAAAAATGCAATCATCATCGGAATCAATGTCAGTGGTCCGTAAGTCTCTACTAGCCTGGAACCTACGCCTGCTAAAATCATAAGCAACAAATAAGTAGAGGTGAACCCCTTGGCCATCGCCTTCACTGTTTGGACCCAACTGTTTTGATAGAAGTAAGATATCCCCAATCCACATAACATAAGGTTTACAAACCAGTAAACTACTGCTAAAAATATATCCGATATGATGGGAGAGATTGTACCGAAACTGTTAATCCACTCATTCAAAGCAGCTACTACCCAAATCGTCATTAGTAGCTGCCCAATGTTAATAGCTGCTTTTAAAGGATGAAACCTCACCAGAAAAGCAATGATAACGGATTCAATTAACGCAGTCCATACCCCTACCCAAACACCGTATAACAAGATCCCCGAAAAAATGACAGCATTATTTACTGTCAAAATAGTGTTGGAAATTCGCACAGGTGTAAAACAGGAAAAGATAGTGAGGAGAGTATAGGTAAACAATACTCCCCAATGTTCTCTGGGCTCCCATTCCGATATTGAGCTGTAAAAAATACAGATTGCAGCTATAACAAAGCCAAACTGCACTACAATGCCCTTTATCAGGTTAGAGAGATTAATTTTTTTTCGCATATCTTTTACCTTCATGAAGCTGTAATAGCGAGATAGGTTTATTCATTAAGCGCTGAACAAGCAAAAAGGCTCCTAACATAATAAAGATATCTCCAATACTGATTACCCTTGGAATGATCACGGGCATATAAATTACATCTGTTAAAAATGGCAAATTGGAACTTTCCGTCAAGACACTGTGCTTAAAATTCGTCCCATTGATAACGGGCTCTAGATCATATGGTAACTTTTTTGCTTGCTCTAAATCTATAGGCATTTTTCCATTGTTTGTCCAAATAGCAATTGCATTAAGAAACCATCCGATCAAAAATATGCGCATGTCTTCGAACTCTCTGTTAAACATCAAGAATGCCAATATAAATACATACGCGATAGAAATGAAAATGCCTCCCATTGTTGGGAAAAATGCAGCGCAAACTTGGAGAACAATCGTAATGATGAGCAACACAACTTTATTAAACTTGGGAAATTCCTTTATTCTCCCCCCTCGTATTAAAGCAACAATAAAAGATAAACAAATTACATCCAAAAGCATCTCGCTTGCCTCCAAAGGTTTAAGAAAAAACACCACTCAAGCAAGCGGTGTTTCCTCGAAAATTTATTATCCGATATGGAAGTTTGCAGAAGTAGCAGCCACGATCGCTACCACCATCAAAATCGCCGCGAACCATTTTTTCATCTCTATTCCCCTCCTTACGTGCATAGTGGAGAAAGCTGGCTTCGCTACTGGTTTTCAAGTCAGAGGCCAAGCGACCAGGTACAGCCTCTGCTCCGTCTTTCCTTCCGCACTGGTTGCGAGAAGGGTGGATTCGCTACTGGCTCCATACAGACCAAGCGACCAGATACAGTCTGTACTTCTTTGCGACTTTCCTAGCTATATTTTACACATAAGTGACAAAATTCGGCAATCACAGTTTCATAGTCTATTGGATTTAATTCCGATTAGTTCTATTTGACTAGAACCTTGTTCATACCAGCGCTGCCAGAATCGCCTTCTGGGCATGCAAGCGATTTTCAGCCTGATCGAAAATGACGGAGCTTGGTCCGTCGATGACGCCTGCGGTCACTTCCTCGCCGCGATGCGCCGGCAGGCAGTGCAGGAAAAGGTAGTTGCGGTCTGCCTGTGCCACCAGTTGCTCGTTCACCTGGTAATTCGCGAATGCTTTCAGGCGCACTTCGTTTTCCTCCTCGAAGCCCATGCTGGTCCAAACATCTGTGTAAACAGCGTCAGCCCCCGCGACTGCTTCTTTTGGATCATGCGTCACCATCATTTTTCCGCCGCTCTTTTTCGCGTACTCGACAGCTTTTGCCACGATGGCAGCATCCATCTCATAGCCGACAGGCGTCGCCACACGCACTTCCAGGCCGAGCAAAACGGCAGCGAGAACGAGCGAGTTGGCTACGTTGTTCCCGTCGCCCACGTAGGCGAGCTTGACACCTTTGAGCTTGCCTTTGTGCTCCCAGATGGTCAGCATGTCAGCCAAAGCCTGACATGGATGGTACAGGTCGGTCAGGCCGTTGATGATCGGGATGGAGGCGTGCTCGGCCAGCTCTTCCACATAAGAGTGGGAGAACGTGCGGATCATGATCGCGTCCACGTAGCGGGACAGCACCTTTGCCGTGTCGCTGATCGGCTCTCCGCGGCCCAGTTGCAGCTCTTTTCCGCTCATGAACATGCCAAGCCCGCCGAGCTGGTGCATCCCTACTTCGAAGGAGACGCGCGTGCGCGTCGACGCCTTGTCAAAAATCATTCCCAGCGTCTTGCCCTGCAAAGGCTGGAACGGCTGTCCCAGCTTTTGCAGTTGCTTGATGTGAGCGGCGAGATGGAGCAACTCCATCAGTTCGTCGCCGTTAAATTCGTCGACACGCAGAAAATCTTTTCCTTTATGCTTTTGCAGGGGCAAGTTTTGAAAGTGTTCCAATATCTTCACTGGCTGCATGAGAGCCACCTCTTTTCATCATAATGGACTTCACATATAACGAGAATGTATCCGTTGCACAGAACAGCGGGATTCCTTGCTGCACCATCCGGCTGCGCAAGGCAAACCCTCTTCTGCCCTGTTGATTTCCTTTTGTTGCGGTGACCAGCGCAAAGGCTGCCTGCTCTTTTTGCAGCAATTGGTTCCAGGCTGCTTCATCTTCCACGACATGCTTGACCGCAACGCCGGATGCTGCCAACCAACTGGCCGTGCCCGCCGTCGCTGCGAGAGTAGCACCATCTGCCTGAAGCTGCCCGATCAGTTGGCCGATCTCTTCCTTCTTGTCCGCATCCGCCAGGGAGATCATGACAAGCTGACCGTTTTTCCAGTCGCCGTACAGGTTGTCTTTGAAGGCAAACGCTTTTCCGGCCGCTTCCTCAAACGTCCGTCCAAGTCCGAGCACTTCTCCGGTCGACTTCATTTCCGGTCCGAGTACCGGGTCGACGCCGTTCAGCTTGATGGTCGAGAAGACAGGAGCTTTGACGACTGCAAAAGGAATCTCAGGCAGCAGCCCGGTTCCGTACCCCATGTCCGCCAGCTTTTCCCCCAACTGGGCGCGCACAGCCAACTGGACCATCGGGATGCCCGTCACTTTGCTCGTGATTGGCACTGTCCGCGATGCGCGCGGGTTAACCTCCAGCACATAGACGGTATCGGTGTCGATGACAAACTGAATGTTGATTAGGCCGACCGCTTCCATTTCCCGTGCGATCGCTTCTGTGTAGCTGGCAATTTTGTGCTTGATCTCATCCGACAGCGCCGGAGCCGGGAACAGCGCCACGCTGTCGCCAGAGTGAATGCCCGCTTTCTCCACGTGCTGGAAAATGCCCGGGATAATGACAGACTGCCCGTCGCAGACCGCATCGACCTCTGCTTCCCGGCCCGGGACGTATTTGTCCACGAGAAGCGGGAAAAACGCTTCGCTCTGCGGGTGGTGGAGCCAGTCGTTGATCGTCGCTGTCAGCTCCTCGATGTTGTGTACGACTACCATGCCTTGCCCGCCGATGACGTAGGAAGGCCGCATCAGAACCGGGAAGCCGATTTCCTCCGCTATCGCTGTCGCATCTTCCAGGGACGATACGCCTTTGCCCGGGATATGCGGGATGTTCAGCTTGCGCAGCATCGCGTAAAACAGCTCGCGGTCCTCTGCCCGCTCAATCGCGGTCAGCGTCGTGCCCATGACCTTCAGTCCGGCCTGCTCCAGCTTTGCCGCCAGATTGATCGCCGTCTGTCCGCCAAACTGGACCATGACGCCCTCTACCTGTTCGCGCTCGGCGACATGCAGCACGTCCTCTACATGCAGCGGTTCAAAATAAAGGTGGTCGGCTGTTTCGTAGTCCGTACTCACCGTTTCCGGGTTGTTGTTCACCACGATGGCCGCGATTCCGCTTGCTTGCAGCGCTTTGGCGGCATGCACGGAGCAGTAGTCAAACTCGATTCCTTGCCCGATGCGGATTGGCCCGGAGCCGAGCACGAGCACTTTTCGCCCGGCCAGCGTCTCTACTTCGTCTACTCCTTGCCAATCCGAGTAGTAGTATGGAGTCTGCGCATCAAATTCGGCTGCGCACGTATCGACAATTTTGTAAGTTGGCGTGATGCCTGCTTGCTCGCGCTGTTTTTTGATGGCAAGCGGAGTGGTTCCCACCAGCGAAGCAATCGTTTCATCCGCAAAGCCGCTGCGCTTTGCGGCAAGCAGCAGCTCTCTGGATAGCGTGCTGCTGTCGTGTGCGGACAGCTCCGCTTCCAGATCGACGATTTTGCGCAAGCTGCGCAGGAAAAACGGATCGACGCCTGTCAGGCTGTGCAGCTCTGCTTCTGTGAAGCCTTTGCGGATCGCTTCGGCAAAAACGAACAGGCGGATGTCGGTAGCGTCCTGCAACGACTGCGCAAGCTGCTCGCGCGTCCAGGAAGCAAGCTCCGGACGGGACAGGTGCGTGCAGCCCTGCTCCAGTGAGCGAACGGCTTTCAACAGTCCCGCTTCCAGATTGCGGGCAATCGACATGACTTCGCCTGTCGCCTTCATTTGCGTGCCCAGCCTGCGATCGGCATGCGGGAATTTGTCAAACGGGAAGCGTGGAATTTTCACCACGATATAGTCCAGAGCCGGCTCAAAGCTGGCGTAGGTGTAGCCTGTAATCGGGTTGATGACCTCGTCCAGCCCGTAGCCCAATGCCAGCTTGGCCGCAATCCGCGCGATCGGATAGCCGGTCGCCTTGGAAGCCAACGCGCTGGAGCGGCTCACCCGCGGATTGACTTCGATCAGCACGTAGCGATCTGAGTGCGGATCGAGCGCAAACTGAATGTTGCAGCCGCCGACGACACCGAGCGAGCGAATCACTTTTGTCGAGGCGCTGCGCAGCATTTGATACTGGCGGTCTGTCAGCGTCTGCGACGGCGCGACGACGATGCTGTCTCCCGTGTGAATGCCTACAGGATCGAGATTTTCCATATTGCAGACGATGATGCAGGTGTCGTTCGCATCCCGCATGACTTCGTATTCGATCTCTTTCCAGCCTTTTACGCTGCGCTCGATCAGGACTTGCCCGATGGGGCTGGCCGCAATTCCGCCTGCCGCGACCTTGCGCAAGGCTGCCTCGTCTTCAGCGATACCGCCGCCTGCGCCGCCCAGCGTGTAAGCAGGACGGACGATGACGGGATAGCCGATGGTGTTGGCGAACTGGATAGCCGCCTCGACTGATTCCACGGTATCGCTCTCGGGAACAGGCTCGCCGATTTGCTGCATCAACTGCTTGAACAGCTCACGGTCTTCCCCGTTTTGAATGGCAGCAAGCGGCGTGCCCAGCAGTTGAACGTTGTACGCTTCCAGCACGCCTGCCTCTGCCAGAGCAACCGCAAGATTCAGCCCCGTCTGCCCGCCAAGCGTGGGCAAAAGTCCGTCGGGACGCTCTTTGGCGATAATCGCCGTCACGGATTCGACCGTGAGCGGCTCCAGATAAACTTTGTCTGCAACCTGCTCATCTGTCATGATCGTCGCCGGGTTGTTGTTCACCAGTACGACCTGCACGCCCGCTTCCTTCAGCGAAAGGCAAGCCTGCGCTCCGGCGTAGTCAAATTCTGCCGCCTGGCCGATGACGATCGGGCCGGAGCCGATCACCAGAACTTTATGAATGTGTGGCAATTTAGGCATATCTCTTCGCTCCTACTACACGCATCGATTGCAAGAATTGGTGGAATATATGGGAAGTATCGCTCGGTCCGGGATGTGCCTCCGGGTGGTACTGCACGCTGAAAACGGGCAGGCTCACATGGCGCAGCCCTTCGACAGAGCCGTCGTTTACATTGCGGTACGAGACGGCGAGCTGCCGTTTGTCCAAAGACTCTTCCTTGACGACGTACCCGTGGTTTTGCGAGGTCATGTACACCTTGCCTGTCACCAGGTCTTTCACCGGGTGATTGCTGCCGCGGTGACCGTACGCCAGCTTTTCTGTTTTGCCGCCGTACATCAGCGCCAGCACCTGATGTCCCAGACAGATGCCCAAAGTCGGGTACTGCTCAACCGCTTTTCGCCATTCGCTGCAATACGCCAGCAGGTGCTCCGGGTCGCCAGGGCCGTTGGAAAACAGCAGGCCGTCCGGTGCGAGCGCGTTAATTTGCGCAAAAGAAGTGTCGAACGGCACGACGGTCACACGGCAGCCCAGCTCCAAAAGCGCATCCAGAATCGATTTTTTCATCCCGAGGTCGACCAGGACGACATGCTCCCCGGCTCCCGGGTAACGCTCGATCTGTTGGGTGGATACATTCGCTACCAGCGATTTTTTCGCGTGCTTGTAGCGCAGTGACGCAACCTCCGCCGCCTGCATAGGCTGATCGGAAATCACCCCGAAAACCGGACCATTTTGGCGAACTCGCTTCGTAATGGTTCGGGTGTCGATTCCGGCCAAAATCGGGAAGCCAAAGTCTTCCGCCGCCTGGGCCAATGTTTTCGTCGATTCGTAGTGACTCGGCTCTGTGCACAGCTCGCTGACGATCATCCCCGTCAGAGCCGGCTTTGCCGCCTCGTAGTCGTTTTCGTTGATTCCGTAGTTCCCGATCAACGGATAAGTAAAAGTCACGATCTGACCTGCAAAGGAAGGGTCTGTCATTACTTCCTGATAGCCGGTCATGCCTGTATGAAAAACCACTTCGCCGAAACCGTTAATAGGCGCTCCGTAAAGCTGCCCTGCAAATACCTCCCCGCTCTCCAGCGTGAGGTAGCCCGTTCCCAGCGATTGCTTATCTCTATCCATCTATGAAGCCACTCCTCTCCAATAGGCAAGAGCCAACGCCATTTGGCGCATCTGTTTAGGTGAATAAGTCATTCACGTTCATGCCGTTCATACCGAGAATTTATGCAACTCTTTGTATTAATATACATTCAACATTATAAAAATGCAACGAGTTTTTTGACTTTCCGCACTCGTTGCATTTTCACAAATCATGGAATATTTGCCGTTACGCCTGGGCCAACGCTTCGCCGAACACGGCCATTGCCTGCTTTACTTCTTCATCCGTCGTGACGAAGGATGGCAGCAGGCGCACTACTTGCGGACCAGCCGTGAGCAGAATCACGCCTTTTTCCCGTGCATAAGCAACCACGTCGCCTGCCGGAATCGTCAGCTCCACGCCCAGAAGAAGTCCTTTGCCCCGAACCGCGACGACCTTGTCGGGATGCTCAGCATGCAGCTTTTCCAGCTCCTGCATCAGCACGTCGTGAATATGGGCGACCTGCTGCAAAATTTGCTCCTCTTCCATTGTCGCCAAGGTAGCGATTCCCGCGGTCGCTGCCAAAGGATTGCCGCCAAACGTCGTTCCGTGCGTCCCTGGCGCAAAGGCTGCGGCCACTTCCTTCGTGGCGACTACAGCGCCAATCGGGAACCCGCTGCCCAGTCCTTTTGCCAGCGAGATCGCGTCCGGCTTCACCCCGTATTGCTGAAAAGCGAACCACGTGCCGGTGCGGCCAATCCCTGTCTGAATTTCGTCCACCAAAAGCAGCAAGCCGTGCTCGTCGCACAAGTCGCGCAGCGCTTTGACCCACGCTTCCTCTGCCGGATGCACGCCGCCCTCGCCCTGAACCAGCTCCAGCATGATCGCGCACGTCTTGTCTGTAATCGCCGACTTGACCGCTGCGAGATCGTTGTACGGCACGGTGACAAAGCCAGGCGGCAACGGCGCGAAGCCATCCTTGACCTTTTCCTGCCCGGTCGCCGTCAATGTCGCCAGCGTCCGTCCGTGAAAAGACTGCTCGAACGTGATGACTTCGAAGCGGTCCTCTCCTTTCACCTTTTGCGCGTAGCGTCGGGCCAGCTTAATCAGGCCCTCATTGGCTTCCGCCCCGCTGTTGCAAAAGAACGCCTGATCGAGCCCGGACAAGCGGCTCAGCTTTTCCGCCAAAATCTCCTGCTGCGGAATGTGCACCAGGTTGGAGCAGTGCCACAGCGTATCGAGCTGTTCGTGCAGCTTGGCTGTCACTTTTGGCGGGACATGCCCCAAAGACGTCACCGCAATCCCTGAAGTAAAATCGAGATACTGTTTCCCCTGGTCGTCCCACACCTGATTTCCTTGGCCTTTTACCAGACTGATCGGCCATCTCGCATAGTTATTCATCACATGCATAGGCGCTGTCACTGTACTCATGTCCATTCCCTCCTTAGTTCGCGTGATTCACGTTCATTCTGACGGTCGTTCCGACTGCTTCCCCTGTGCACACGCCGAGCAGATCCTCGGCCGTCCCCCGGCAAATGACCACCTGGTCCACTCCCTGGCCGAGCGCGTCCAGCGCGGCCTGAACCTTCGGAATCATTCCGCCCGTGATGATCTCGGACTGGATCATGTCCTGAATCTCCTCTGCGCTCGTTTGCGCAACGACTGCCTTCGTGCCGTCTGCTTGCGGGCGCAGAATGCCGGGAACGTCCGTGACCATGATGAGCTTTTCCGCCGCGAGTGCCGCTGCAATCGCTCCTGCGGCCACATCGGCATTGATGTTGTACGTATTCGCCCCATCCTCGCTTATGGAAAGCGGCGCGATCACCGGGACGTAGCCTTGCGCCAGAATCGCTTGCGGTATCGCCGTATTTGCTTTCGTAATTTCCCCTACCCAGCCAAGCGGCTTCGCCGTTTTCTGCGCGATCAGCGTCTGACCGTCAATTCCGCTCACGCCCCATGCCTTGGCGCCTGCCTGCGTCAGCCGTCTCACCAGCACCTTGTTGATGCTGCCGCACAAAACCATTTCCACGACGCGCAGCGTATCTTCGCAAGTCACGCGCAGCCCGTCGACAAACTGCGGAGTAATCTGAACGCGGTCGAGCATGCCGTTAATCGCCGGTCCGCCTCCGTGCACGATGACGATCTGCCTGCCTTCCTGCTGCAGCTTCGCGATCGCCTGAAAAAAAGAATCCGGCAACTGATCCATCGTGCTTCCGCCGCACTTGATGACTACTATCCCCTGCATCGCTTCTCCTCCTCTACGGATATACCGGAACGAGCGGCAGCCCCGTTTTCTCCGGCAGTCCGTACATGACGTTCATGTTTTGCACAGCTTGGCCTGCTGCGCCCTTCATCATGTTGTCGATCACCGACAGCAAAACAACGCGGCCAGTGCGCTGATCCACATGAATCGCAATGTCGCAGTAATTCGAACCGTAAACCTCTTTTGTATGCGGATGGCTTCCGGCTGGGCGCACACGGACAAACGGCTTGTCGGCATAAGTCGCTTCATACAGCTCCTGAATTTGCGCCTGCGTCACCTCTGCGGACAACTGTCCGTAAGCAGTGACCAAAATCCCGCGCGTCATCGGCACCAGATGCGGCGTAAACTGGACGACCGTCTCCACGCCGCTCTGCTTTTGCAACTCCTGCTCAATCTCTGGCGTATGCTGATGGCTTCCCACCTTGTATGCGTGAATGCTTTCATTGATTTCGCTGTAATGCACGCCAAGCGATACGCCGCGTCCCGCTCCGGACACGCCCGACTTGGCGTCGACGATCCAACTGTTCGGTTGCACCCATCCGCTTTTCAGCAAAGGGATCAAGGCAAGCAAGGTCGCTGTCGGATAGCAGCCCGGATTGGCAATGAGGCTGGCGCCTGCCACCTGCTCCTGATTCCATTCCGTCAGGCCATAAACCGCCTGTTCGACAAAGTTGGCGGGCGCAGGCTCTTTTTTGTACCACGCCTTGTACACCTCGCCTTTTTCCAGGCGAAAATCGCCGGACAGATCAATGACCTTCACGCCGTTTGCTACCAGTTGCGGAGACAACCCGGCACTTACGCCAGCAGGCGTCGCGAGAAAAATCAGATCATTTGCGGCGCTCATGCTGTCAGCGTCAATCGGCAAAAGCTTTGGCAGTCCCAGTCCCGCTACGTGAGGAAAGGTTTTCTCCAGCCCCTCTCCATCTGCTGAACTTGAATAAACATTCGCTATTTCAACCTGAGGGTGGCCAGCCAGCAGACGGATCAACTCCGCACCGCCGTACCCGGTTGCCCCAACGATTCCGACCCGAACCATGCACCTCTCCCCTTCTTCCCATCATTCGTTTGTATTTTTATACATGAATAATAATAAAAATTCAAACGGAATACAACTAGCAAATCTGTTTCTGCTTCATTTGGCAAAGCGGGAAGTCGCTAGCAAAGGGCCCTTTTATACAAAAAAACGCCCGGGTTCCATACCCGAGCGTCTTTTGTCCAACTCACCTTTATTTTTTGTCGGCCAGCCAAGCAGCGATGTTTTCCGCGTCTGTCCCTTTTACCAGGCCAGGCGGCATCGAACCTTTTCCGTTATTCAGCACTTCCAAAATCTGCTCCTTGCTCAGTTGGCCGCCAATTTTTTGCAAATTCGGCCCGACAGCACCTTCCAGCGATTGTCCATGACAGCCTGCACAGGTGTTTTTAAACAACGCCTCTGCCGTAGCCGCGTCATAGCTGCCAGATGGAGCGGTTGTCGAAGGTGTCTCCGTAGCCGGCTTTTCAGCAGGGGGCTGGGTCTGCTGATTGCCGCCGCCACAGGCGCTGAGCGAGAATGCGAGTACAGCCGCAACCGTAAACAGTGGGATGCGTTTCAAAGCGGTTCCCTCCTTGTTGTAGAAATTCTTCGCTCAGTATGCCTCCGCAGCGGGCTATTCATTCCTGTGGCCCTGCGAATTTTAGGTCAAGGGCAGCTCAAGCGGATTCCACTCCCGCAGTTCCAGTGTCCGTGCGCCTTCCACCACAACCGGATCGCCTTCCGCCAGCTTGCGCGCTTCCTCCAGGGACGCGGCCTTGTAGATGACCATGCCTCCCTGCTTGTCCGTGAACGGACCTGCCATAAACACTTTATCTTGCTTGTACAAATCGTTGATATACTCTAAATGAGCCGGTCTGATTTTCGCGTTCAATTCCTGATCGACAATCGGCAACAAAGCGACATACAACATGTGTGCGTCCTCTCCTTATTTTGCGTATTTGTTTGCAGTATAACATATTTGCCAATCGGGACTTTGGCACAGGTAGGATTTTTCCGATCTACAGCGAACGTTTGAAATGAAGCAAGAAGCGACAGAAAGGTGGTCACGTATGGGTACGCAGTTGCAGTTATACACTTCTCTCTTCCAGAATAACCCCGATGCTGTTTACATTATCGACATGCATGGCAACCTTACTGGCGTCAACGCCGCAGCCGAGCAATTACTGGGCTATGCAGCTTCCGAGCTGTTGCGCATGATCTGAACGGCCACATTACATACGCTTCGCCCTCGATCCAATCCGTGCTCGGCTTGCCAGCCTCTCATATTTTGCTCCGGCATTTTTCCATCCTGATTCAGCCTGAGCAGAGAGAGGCTGCCAGACGTGACTTTTTGCAGATGATTGTGGAAAAAACACCTTTGGACGCTGAATACATCTACCCTCACCCGGACGGCCGCATGCTTCTGTTCGAGTTCAAAGGAACGCTCGACATCGGAGCAGATGGCGAAGTGAAAAATACAGTGATCGTCGCCCGCGACATTATAGAACGGCGCCATTCCGAGGAGCTGCTGCGCTACTCGGACAAGCTCTCCGCCCTTGGCGAGCTGGCGGCAGGGATCGCGCATGAAATCCGCAATCCGCAATCCGCTCACCTCGCTGAAAGGGTTTCTCCAGCTCATGGAGAGCGAGCCGATTACCAACCGTCATTACTTGCAAATTACGCTTTCCGAAATTGAACGAATTTCCCACGGCTACTTCGCTTATTTCTTGCGAGGAATACCAGATCAAGCAAGTGTTTATCAACATCATAAAAAACGGCATGGAAGCCATGCCGTCAGGTGAGATTCTCACGATCGCGGTAGTCGAGAACGATCAGAACGTCCTCATTCGGGTATCCGATCAAGGCGACGGGATACCCGAGGAGCTGCTTCCGCGATTGGGAGAGCTATTTTACAGTACAAAAGAAACCGGAACAGGTCTGGGGCTATTGGTTAGCTCCAAAATCATTCGCGACCACGGCGGCTCGCTCGACATCACGAGCGAGCTTGGCGAGGGCACGACGGTCGTCATTTCTTTGCAAAAGCAAAAGCCTTGCAGCAGAGAGGGGCTGTAAACAGCTCTAGCGTTTGATCTGCGCGCGCAGATACGCGTCGATGAAGACGTCGATCTCGCCATCCATCACTGCCTGAACGTTTCCTACCTCCATGTTGGTCCGGTGATCCTTCACCAGACTGTACGGGTGGAAGACGTAGGAACGGATTTGGCTTCCCCAGGCGATATCTTTTTGTTCACCCTGGATGGCAGCCAATGTTTTTTCCTGTTCCTCCCGCTTTTTCTCGAACAGCCGAGCCGTCAGCATTTTCATGGCTCGCTCCCGGTTTTTAATTTGCGAGCGCTCGGTTTGGCATGTAACCACAATGCCCGTCGGCAAGTGGGTAATCCGGACAGCGGAGTCGGTCGTGTTGATATGCTGACCACCCGCACCGCTGGAACGGTAGGTGTCGATCTTGAGGTCTTCCGTGCGGATGTCTACGGCATTGTCGTCCTCGATTTCGGGGAGAACGTTGCAGGATACAAAAGATGTATGACGGCGCCCGGACGCGTCGAATGGAGAAATGCGCACGAGGCGGTGCACGCCTTTTTCCGATTTCAGATATCCGTAGGCGTTGTACCCTTTAATCAGGAGGGTCACGCTTTTTACGCCTGCTTCATCCCCGGGCAAATAGTCCAAGGTCTCGACTTTAAAGCCTTTGGCATCCCCCCATCGTGTGTACATTCGCAAGAGCATGGAAGCCCAGTCCTGTGATTCGGTTCCACCCGCTCCCGGATGCAGCTCCAGAATCGCATTGTTTTTGTCGTACTGATCGCTCAAAAGCAGCTCCAGCTCGAAGCGTTCAAACGACTTTTTCAGCTCCTGGGTACTGTCATACAAGTCCTGGATGAGCGACGAGTCACCTTCTTCGATGACCAGCTCCAGCATCAACTGGAGGTCTTCGTACTGGGAATCCAGCTTGCTCATCGTTTCGACGAGACTTTTGATGGCGTTCAGCTCGCTGATTGTTTTCTGCGCAGCCTCGTTGTCATCCCAGAAGTCCGGAGCCAGCATGCGCTCTTCCAGCTCGCCGATCCGCTCCTGTTTTACAGGGAGGTCAAAGAGACCCCCTGATATCCGCTAAACGTTTAGCCATACTGGACATCTCTTGTTTGACGTCCGCAATATCGATCAATGCCATTTTTGCGAGTCACCTTCTCTTTACGTAAGCTAAGTTTATTGTAACGTAATTCGCCAGATCCGCAAACCTGGCAACCTGCCGTGCGTAAAAAGCGTGATTCGCCGCTTGCCTGGCATCTGTCCTGCCTATGTAGCGCCTATGTAGCCATTGGCGGTGATGGCGAGGATCTCAAGTCTCGGATTTCATGTGGTTGTTTGCTCTCCGTCTGCGGCGCCGCAACCACGGACAGATGCGACTGGCGAATCCGCGCCTCACGCTTGCGGATGTTTTGCTTCATTCGCGCTTGCCTGAGCCTCCGCTCCCCTGCAGCCGCCGGACTTTGCTGCGGCTGATCCAGCATGCCTTTCGGCGAGATCAGCACGCCTGGCGTCCAGTTCGGCTCCGGTATCTCCGTTTTCAGTCGTTCTTCATAGAAGACAGGGTCTTCGGCTGTGAATACTTTAGGCTCCTCCCCTCTTTCTTCTTTGGTAATCCATTTTACTTTTTTATGCTCCGCTGCCGCTTTCAGTACAGCTTTCAATGTCTTCCCGATTCTCTCCATCATGTTTTTGGTTTGTATGCCCATCACGTTGACTGACGCTTTCATTGTTCATTCCCCCGTCCCCGTGTATTTGGTAAAAAGTGTTGTACTTATGATTCTATGGATTTTTCCGAACATTTCCACCTGAATCGTTCGATGACTTTTACCAGTGTTAGACAAATAGACCGACCATAACAGACGAGGAAGAACAGATCGGGACGAATACTGTCTAGGCGTCAGGAAACAGTAAGAAAATCTCTTGGGCAGGTCTACACAAACGGCGCAACCGCGCTGCAACGGAGCATCTGCTGTCGATTGGAAAAGAAAAAGCATCCCTCCCGCAGCGAAATGGCCGCTGTGCAGAGGAATGCTTTGATTGCTGGCTAATGTAGGCTATGCCTTACTGTTTTTTGTTTTGGCGACGGCGCTCCTGCTCCTGGGCACGGCGCTGCGCGCGGTTTTTCGGGTCGGCATCGCCAGACGTCTCAGGGTCCGGACGGTCGGATGGGCCTGACGTCTGCAGTTGGTTCGGGTCGATGCCCTGGCCGCGGATGACATCCTGGCGCTCCAGGTTTTGGCTCACCTCGGCCTTCATGATGTACATGGCCACCTCTTCCTGTACGGAAGCCAGCATCGCTTGATACATCTCGTAGCCTTCGAACTGGTACTCGCGCAGCGGATCGTTTTGCGCGTAAGCACGCAGGTGAATCCCTTGGCGCAGTTGATCCATCGCGTCGATGTGATCCATCCATTTGCTGTCGACAGCGCGCAGAATGACCACTTTTTCGAACTCGCGCATCATCTCGCCGATTTGAGCTTCGCGCTCTTTGTACTGTTTGACGACTTCGGCTTTCAGCAACTCGACGATTTCCTCTGCTTCCTTGCCTTTCAGCATGGAGACGGTAATGGTTTCATCGTGCAGGAAGCCGTTGTTCGCCGCATCGGCCAATGCTTGCAGGTCCCAATCCTCCGGTACCTCTTCTTTTGGGCAATGCTGCTCGACAGCACGCTCCAGCACGCTGTAAATCATGTTGAGCGCAACATCGCTGAGGTTTTCTTGCTCCAGGATGTCTTTGCGCTGTTTGTAAACGACGAGGCGCTGCTGGTTCATCACGTCGTCGTACTGGAGTACGCCTTTCCGTGCATCGAAGTTGGATCCTTCGACACGTTTTTGCGCAGATTCTACCGCACGGGTAACCAGACGGCTCTCGATCGGCATGTCTTCTTCCATGCCCAGACGATCCATCATGTTCATGATATTGTCGGCACCAAAGCGGCGCATCAGCTCATCCTGCATCGACAGGAAGAACTGGGAGGAACCCGGGTCCCCTTGACGCCCGGCACGACCGCGCAACTGGTTGTCGATCCGGCGGCTCTCGTGACGCTCTGTACCGATAATGTGCAGGCCGCCCAATTCCGCTACGCCTTCGCCCAACTGGATGTCCGTACCGCGACCGGCCATGTTGGTAGCAATCGTCACCGCACCGTATTGACCTGCGCGCGCGACGATTTCCGCCTCGCGCTCGTGATGCTTCGCATTCAACACGCTGTGCGGAACGCCTTTTTGCTTCAGCATGTGCGACAGCCGCTCCGAGTTTTCAATGGAAATCGTACCGACGAGAATCGGCTGGCCTTTTTTATGACGTTCGACGATGTCGTTCACAACCGCACGGTACTTGGCAGCTTCGGTTTTGAAAACCAGGTCCGGCAAGTCTTGGCGAATGACCGGCTTGTTCGTTGGAATGACGACAACGTCCAGACCGTAAATCTTTTTGAACTCTTCTTCCTCTGTTTTCGCCGTCCCGGTCATACCGGCAAGCTTTTCATACATACGGAAGTAGTTTTGCAAGGTGATCGTAGCGAGCGTCATGCTCTCGCTCTGCACGCGCAGACCTTCCTTGGCTTCAATCGCCTGATGCAAACCGTCGCTGTACCGGCGTCCCACCATCAGACGGCCCGTGAACTCGTCGACGATCACAACCTCGCCCTCTTGCACCACGTAGTCTACGTCGCGCTTGAACAGGACCTGGGCTTTCAATGCCGCTGTAATGTGGTGGTTCAAGGTGATGTGTGCCGTATCGTACAGGTTGTCGATGTTGAAGGCTTTCTCGACCTTGCCCACACCTTCGTCTGTCAGGTTGACGATCTTCAGCTTTTCGTCAATCGTAAAGTCTTTTTCCGGCTCCAGCCGCTTCACAAAGTGCGAGCAGATGTAGTAGAGCTCTGTCGATTTGTTTGCCGATCCGGAAATAATCAGCGGCGTCCGCGCCTCGTCGATCAGGATGCTGTCCACCTCGTCGATGATGGCGAAAAAGAGCGGGCGCTGCACCATCTGTTCCTTGTACAGAACCATGTTGTCGCGCAAATAGTCAAAGCCGAACTCGTTGTTCGTACCATACGTAATGTCACAAGCATAAGCGGCCCGCTTTTCTTCCGGGCTCAGTCCGTTTTTGTTCAGGCCGACTGTCAGACCGAGGAAGTTGTACAGTTGGCCCATGATCCGCGAGTCGCGCTCTGCCAAGTATTCGTTCACTGTTACGACGTGAACGCCTTTGCCAAGTAGAGCGTTGAGGTAGGTCGCCAAGGTCGCCACCAAGGTTTTCCCCTCACCGGTTTTCATTTCGGAAATGCGGCCTTCCTGCAGCACCATACCACCGATCAACTGGACATCGAAGTGGCGCATGCCCAAAACCCGCTTCGATGCTTCGCGCACAACGGCAAATGCTTCGTTCAAAATTTTGTCCAACTGCTCCCCTTGGGCCAGCCGGGCTTTGAACTCTGCGGTCTTCTCCCGCAGTTGCTCGTCGGAAAGCGCTGCTATGCTTGGTTCGAGCGCGTTGATCGCTTCCACGCGCTTAAACATCTTTTTCACTTCACGTTCATTGCTGTCGCCAAATATCTTTTTAACGAGTCCTAACATGAGGACACCCCTTCCATATGCTTCCGGACAAAAATATCGCACCACCTGGCGCGCCAGAAAAAAGGATACCGATTCTACGAAAATAATACTTTCTAAAAAGCTATTTTAACAAATAGAAGCTCATATACACAAGTAAAGGGAGTTGCCAAAAGCAACTCCCTAGTCTTATACGAGTAAAGAAATGTAAAGTTTCGTTATTTCGGTTCAATCAAACCATAGCGTCCGTCGTTGCGGCGGTACACCACGCTGACGTCGTTGGTATCGCTGTTTTGGAAAACGAAGAAGCTGTGTCCCAGCATATCCATCTGCATGACGGCTTCCTGCGCATCCATCGGTTTCAGGTCAAAACGCTTCGTTCTGACAATATCAATGTCAACATCTTCCTCATCGACATCTGGTATCATCACAGCTACTGGCTGACTATCGCGCTGTCCGACTTTCGCAGCGGAATCAACCCGCAGCTTGCGCATCAGTTTCGTTTTATGCTTGCGAACTTGACGCTCCAGCTTTTCTGCCACCAGGTCAATAGCGGCATACATATCCTCGTGCGTTTCTTCTGCTCGGATAATCACCCCGGCAAGCGGGATTGTTACCTCGATTGTGCCTTCTCCACGATGTACATGCATGGTAACTTGTACATCTGCAGGCGTAGTTTCGAAATATTTTTCGAGACGGCCGACTTTCTTTTCCACATACTCTTTCAGTGCTGCGGTGACTTGAATGTTTTCTCCACGAATATTAAATTTCATGGTTCCAACCTCCTTCCGTCTATATATAGGTATTCGGCACCCCTGTAATTAATCCTGCTCCAAGCTTAAAAAAATCTTAGTGAAATTTTTACAATCCGGCAATAATCGACAGAATTTTACCAATACTCGCTAGTTTCCCTATGTTATAATAGAGAAGGTAGTCACTCAATCTTATATCGCGGTCGTCATCGCACTGGAGGAATCCTCATGGCAGAGGTGAAACCTTCTCATTCCATTATTGGTACTACGCTCGCGCAAGACGTCTACAATGAGTACGGCCTGCTTCTTTTGCCCGCCGGGGCAGTCCTTCACCTGAGTGACATTCGACTTTTGGAGGCACACCACATTCAAGCTGTGCACGTCACTTCTGCGTCGGAAGCTCCCGAGCAGCCTTTGCCCATTCTGCATTGGAACGAGGCAGAAGCTGCCCGCGAGTACATTGCAGCAGTCAAAGAAACCGAGCACCTTTTCAAACAGATCGCTACAGGTTCTGTTCCTCCCCTGCATCAGTTCAACAGCACATTTTATCCTCTGCTGGACCAAGTGCTCCAGCGAATGGGCTTCCTCCGGTTCCTCTACATCAAGGAAGGCACGGAAAATTACACCTATCGCCATTCTCTCAATGTCGGAATCGTAGCTGCCCTGATCGGTAAAATCGTAGGACGACCCCAGGACGAAATCTACCGCTTGGGACAAGCCGGTCTCTTGCATGACGTAGGGAAGATGATGATTCCCGACGAGATTTTGTCCAAACCCGATCGCTTGAGCGATGAAGAGTACGAGATCATGAAGCTGCACACCCTCTACGGCAGCGAGCTGCTCCTGTCGATGGAGGACGCTGACGAGTGGATCGCCAGGTGCGCTCTCATGCATCACGAGCGCCTGGATGGCAGCGGCTATCCTCATGGCTGCCAAAAGGAAGACATCCCTCTGGAGTGCCAGATCATCAGCGTTGCTGACGTGTTCGACGCTATCTGCACAGACCGCGTCTACCGCCGCGGCACCTCTCCCTTTCACGCTGCCAACGTATTGAGGGAGCTGGCATGCCAAGGCCAACTGAACCCTTTGATCGTTTCGCGTTTTATCCAGTACATTATTTTGCTCTACGTCGGCTCTCAGGCGTTGCTCAGCAATGGAGACCACGTCGAAATCATTATGATTCATACCGATGAACCGATGCGTCCACTCGTTCGCCGAGGAGACGAGTTTTTGGATTTGCGCGAGCATCGCGCGCTTACCATCACCCGAATGATTAGCTAGACGTAAAAATCCCCCTGAGCCTGATGTTGGCCAGGGGGATTTGCTGTCAGCGATATGATTTACAGTTTGACGACATTGGCTGCTTGCGGCCCGCGGTCGCCTTCCACAATATCAAATTCTACAGCTTGTCCTTCTTCCAATGTCCGAAAACCATCCGACTGAATCGCGGAAAAGTGGACAAATACGTCGTCGCCACCTTCTCGCTCGATAAAACCAAAACCTTTTTCTGCGTTAAACCATTTTACTTTGCCTTGCATGAAACAGCACAACCCTTTCTCTTGTAAAAATTTGGATTACAAATCTTTGTGTGTACACCTCTAGTTTCTCCAAAATCAGAAGCTGCATTCTTCTATCTCGTTGAATATTTTTTCTCCAATCCTCTTACGACTACCCGCGACAGGAACAACGTGAGCACCAGGTACACAGCCGCCTCTGTCAAATACGGCGGGTAGCGCTCAAATGTGCTCTTCGCCACGTTCATGGCGGCGTAATTCAACTCCGGTGTCGCAATAACGGCGCAGAGGGAGGAGTCTTTTAAAAGGGCGATAAATTCGTTCCCGATGGCAGGAAGCATCCGGGTAAACGCCTGCGGCAAAATAATCAGCCGCATCGCCAGCCCCTTCGTCATCCCGAGCGAGCGTGCCGCTTCCATCTGTCCCGGATCGATCGATTGAATCCCTGCGCGAAAAATCTCGGCGATGTAGGCCGCTGCGTTGAGCGACAGCGCCACGAATCCAGAGTAGATCGCTTCCGGACTGCTCTCTCCCGGAAAAAACAGTCCCCAGATAGACGGGATGACGGCGAAGTGAATCAGCAAAATTTGCACCAGCATCGGCGTCCCCCGAAAAAGCTCCACGTAGATCGAGCATGTCCACCGCCAAAAGCGGTTCGACGACATTTTGCCCAAACTGATAAACAACCCCAAAAAGGTCCCGCAAACGGTAGCAACCGCCGTTAGTAAAATGGTATTGATAATGCCTCGGATAAACAGCTCGCGATATTCATAGATGACGCTCCAGTCCAATGGCAAGTCCTCCCTTCGTGTATGTCAGCACTGGAGTCACAAACACCGGGCACGTCCCGCGACGCACCCGGCTACTGATGACTAATTGCTGCCAAAGTACTGGTTGTAGATTTCCTGGAGCTTGCCGTTTTCCTTGATTTTCTTCAAGCCGTCGTTGATTTTGTTCAGCGCGTCCGTGTTGCCCTTTTTCACCATGATTCCGTAGTATTCTTTTTCAAACGAGTCGTCTTTTATCAGCTTGAACTTCTTGTCTTTGATTTTATTTACGTAATATTGCAGCACGCCATTATCCCCGACAACTGCATCGACACGGCCATTGAAGAAATCGTCCACGGACGAAGGCATGTCGTCATAGCCCATCAAGCCTTGATACGTATCGCCAAACGCCTTTTTGACCACTTCTTCCCCTGTAGTCGCAGCCTGTACCCCGATCTTTTTGCCTTTCAGATCGGCCAGCTTGGTCACCTGAGAGTCTTCCGCTACGAGAATGAGCTGATTCGCTTCGAAGTACGAATCCGAGAAATCGTATTTTTCCTTGCGCTTGTCCGTGATCGTGATCGACGAAATCCCGATGTCCACCGTCCCTTTGTCCAATCCGTCGAACAGCGGGTCCCAGCCTGTGTTTTTCCACTCGATCTTGAATCCTCCCGCTTCTGCGATCGCATTCATCACGTCAATGTCATGGCCGCTGATTTTGTCGGCCTCCAGCATCTGGAACGGCGGATAAGCTGCATCTGTTCCTACCACGTACACTTTTTCACCCGAGCCGGAGCCTGACCCTGAGCCGCTCGCGCCAGTTCCGCTTCCCGAGCTTTGCTGGCCACCCGATCCACAGGCTGAGACCAAAAGCCCCACGCCTACGACCAGCACAAGAGACTTGAACCACTTTTTCCCGATACGCATTAAAAATCCCCCTTGTTTCTCTCTGTGTATGCTTACTTTTCCCCAGCACTGTCCACATGGAAATCATGTGTTTTTTGCGTTCCCCACAAAGTTATCCACATTATCCACATGACGTTGTGCACAAGCTGTGTATAACTATTTTCCTGCGCGTTCTGCGGCTCTGGTACTATGGTTACGGAGTCGAGTTTTGGTATAGAACTGGAATTAGCAGCAAAAAGGCAGGATTCGTATACACCGGATATACTTCTATCCTGTATATAAAAATCCTGCCTGAAAACGATTTATTTATCTGAAAAATACGAATTATTCTTTTTCCGCCAAAATAATAACCTCTACCCGGCGGTTGCGCGCGCGGTTCTCTTCGTTCGAATTGTCCACGAGTGGCCTGTATTCTCCCAATCCTGCCACCGTAAAGCGCGACGCCGGCAAGGAATATGCATCAACCATTTCCCGCATCACCGCAATAGCGCGGGCAGAGGACAGCTCCCAGTTGGACTTGTATGCGCTGCGCGAGATCGGCACGTCGTCTGTGTAGCCTTCGATCCTCACTTTGTACTCGTAGCGCTGCAACACACGTGCTACAGTGCCTACGACCTCTTTCCCCTGCTCCTGGAGATCAGCAGAGCCACTGGCGAACAAAATTTTCTCCGGAAGGCGGATGCGCAATCCCTCTTCGGTCTCCTCGTAGTCCAGATTCAGCTCGGCCAAAGCGGACGAGAGCTGGTTGTGCACCGTCTCCATATCGCGCTCACCCGTGTCCGGCATGCCGACAGGCGGCTTTGGCACGCTCTTTTGCGCCTGCTCTTGCTCCTGTGTGCCTTTTTCATCCACGGTGCCTGTGAGCGCCTTTTTTTGCCCCTCCAGTTGATGAATCTCGCGTTCCAGCTCCAGCTTTTGCAAATTCAACAGATCGAGGCTCTCATGCACCTGCTTCAGATTGGCCTGCTGTTCAGCTTGCTCCTTTTTGGCGGCTTCGCGCTGGGTCTGAATCTTCGTCATTTGCGTCGCCGCGATGATAATGACGATGACGAACAGCAGCGTAATCAAGTCGCTGTAGCTGATGAGCCAGCTTTTCTCCAGCTCTTTCTCATCGTACAACCGATCGTCATGCATAGCGATCCTGCCTTTCAATCGTGCCCTTCATGCTGCCAGGCTCTTTGACGAGCACCAGCTTCTGGTCGCCTGGCAAAAACGAGTTGAGCTTTTCAAACAACAGGCGCGGCGTCTCCATCCGCTGCAAACCGACGCAGCCCTCGATATACAGCCGTTTTTCAAACATTTCCCGGTCATACAAATCCATCATCCGGTAGTAGCACGGCAGCGCGAACAAATTGGCAAGGAGCGCGCCATAGAGCGTGGCGACAACGGCTGCGCTCAGGCTGTGACCTGTGAGCGCCATGTCTTCGAGCGACTTGAGTACCCCCGTCATCCCGAGCAGCGTCCCGACCAGCCCCATCCCTGGCGCCAGCAAGCTGATAAGCCGAAAGAAGCCTGCTGTCTGCTGGTAACGGTACTGCTCGCCCTTCAGCTCGTTCTCCAGGATCATCCGCAGCTCGTCCTCAGGCACGCCCTCGATCGCCAGCAAGCTGCCGCGCTGCACGAACGAGTCGCGCTCCTGCTGCAGCTCGCGCTCGAGCGCGATATATCCCTGTTCTTTCTGGACGAGCGCGTAGTAGTAGAAGCGCTTGATCGTCTCCTCGACGTTGCTGTCCCGCCCGTGAATCAGCAGGCGGATCATTTTTTTCAGGTCGAGGTGCTTGCGCTTGATCGCGTAGGAAACAACTACAGCGAGCGCGACCAGCTCGATGGCGGTCACGTTCAGCAGATCGGCGAGGTTGCCGTTCATGTAAACGGCGTGTATGAAAATGAGGACGACGGCTCCGATCAAGACGAGTGAGCGACGTTTTGTGGACAATGGTGTCACCTTCCTAACGTTCTTTCCTGGTAAAGCGGGTTGAGGTTTTCTATTGGTGTATCGGTTGATTTGAATTCCATTATTATAGCAGAGGTTCGCTCTGCCGATAAATGTAAAGAATGGACATGGCAGGAGAGGAGGAAATTCGATATGGATATCAGTTCCATTATGGGCGCGCAAGTAAGCCAGCTCCAGCAAACCGTAGGCCTGAGCATGCTGAAAATGGCGCAAGCTACCCAGGCAGCAGGCGCAATGGTAATGATCCAGGATTTTACCAATGCCCAAGCAACGACACAGGCTCCCCACCCTACACTCGGGAAACAGATTGATATCAGCGTGTAATTAGGCAAGAAAAAAGCGAAGAATCCCTTCTTCGCCATCGGCTTTAACCAGACCTCATCCCTTTCTTTCGGGGTGAGGTTTTTCATTGGAGAGCCTTGCTGCTTTTCCTCTGCGCTCTGTGAGCCCCTCGATCCCATGCTCCCGGTAATTTTTGACCCATCTTCTGATATAAGAGCTACTGATTAAATTCAGCTCTTTCGTCACCCGGTTGTAGCCCATTCCTTCTTCCAAGTACATGTTTACCGCTTTCAGCTTAAATTCGGTTGTGTAACTCGTAAATTTCTGGCCTTTTACAGGCATAAAAATCCCTCCTGAATCGAACAAGTACGGCTAATTGACGCACGCACCTATTCAGTCAAGAGGGAGCTTATCCAAATGTATCATGACCGTTATTTCTTGGTGTCAAAAAAAGCGCCATATGCCGGAGATCCGCTATAGCCTCCGTACTGTTTGTTAGCCGTTCGACCGCGTTGGATCTGGTTGATTTTCTCGGACAGTTCGTCCTGCTTCTCCTGCATAACCGGAAGCAAGCGCTGGTCAATCTCCAAAAATGGCGTGGCGTACTGCAGATTCCATTCTGGCGGCAGAACAAATCCCCGATCGATTGCATCAGCAATTTGCCCCAGTACCTCTTCGCGTTTGTCCAACAGCTCGAGCCATTCCTCCGGCTCTGTTTCTTCCTTCAAGACGGCTTTCTCCAAATCATGAGAATGAAGCAATAGCTGTTGAAATAGCAGCTCGACTGTCTCTTTCGTTAGTTGAAATGACATCTCCATCCGCTACCCTTGCGTTTTTGCCAAGACCATGGCTTGCTTCCATGTGTCGCGGAATTGGGTGAGAAGTCCTTCTACCTCATCCAGAATGGAGGTTTCCTTTTTGAGGTTGGCTTCAATCAGTCTTGTTTGCATATATTCGTACAACGACATCATTTGTTGGGCGATCGGGTATTTTTGATCCAACGTCACCATCAGTTCGCCCACGATGTCTTGCACGCGTTTGTTGTACTCGTTGGCTTTGTCGAATTTTTTTTCGGCAATCGCTGCTTTTGACTGCTTCAGAAATTTCAGCGCTCCGTTGTAGAGCATCAACGTCAATTCTCCTGGATTGGCTGTATTCACTGAGTTCGTTTGGTATGCCTGTAACGATTGTTGATAGGCCATCATATCCAGCTCCTTTTCGATCCTACCTGCCACTGCTGAATTGCTGAGCGAGCCAACTGCTCTGGGAGTTTGCCTTGCTCATCGCTTTTTCCATAGCGGTGAATTGGCGGTAGTAGCGCTCTTCCATGTTCTTCATGCGCAGTTCCAGAGTGCTGATGTTTTTAGTGAGAGTTTTCATTTGTCGGCCCATGGAGTAGCTGTCGGAGATGTCACCCATGGATGATGAACCGGCAATGTCTGTAATTTTAGACATGATGCCAGTCAGACTGTTGTAGAGTCTTTTGGCGATTCCCGTTTCTCGTGCCATCTGGTCTTTATCTGTGGTTGTCTCCGCCGGGTTTTTGGTGAACAAATCCATTACTTTTGTGCCGTTTTCACGAATGGCTTTGCGCAGCTTCTCTTCGTCGATGTACAGCTTCCCTTTTTCCATGTAGTTGGCATAGCTGAACTTGGCATCCGCTTTTGCTGTGCTGATCCCGATATCAGAGAGAGTGTCAAAATTTTCATCGCCCATGCCTGCTACAACCGTAGAGAAGATTTGGCGCATCTCCGTCAGCGCGGATGACAGGACAGAATCGCGAAGGAGGACACCGCTTTTTGCTTTTTCTTCCCACTTCTCAATTTGCTTCTCATCCAAAGCGCTTTTCTCTTCCTCGAGCAGAGGTTGGTAGTCTTTATAGCGAGGCTCGCTAATTTTTTTATTAATCTTGTCGATGACTTCGTTGTACTTATCAATGAAGCCTTTAATGGACTTGAAGATGGCCTCGTCGTCCTGCATAGAGTTTACGGTAAACGATTCTGCTTTTTTCAGTTCGAACTCGATGCCGTCAAAGGTAAACTTGTTGCTGCTGATCGCAGTAGTCACGCCATTAATGGTAACAGATCCATCTATACTTTTTTGACCCTGAGCTTCTTTGGTTGCCGGATCTCCTGCTGTAACGCCGCTATCAAACAGGCCAAAAACTTTCGCGTTGTCATCGTTTGTGTACTCGAGCTTGATTTTTGCATTTTCCCCAGCGGAAGTGGAAGAAAAAATCAATTTACCGTTAAAGAAAGTTGCTGCTACCCCTGTCTTGGAGGTCTGTTCATTGATTTTTTTAACAGCGCTCTCCATGGAATCGGTATCGTTGATCGTAATTTTCGTACCATTCACCGTCAGTTCGAAAGATCCGCTCAAACCCGCAGTAGATAGATTTTTCGCAGAATCGGCTGCTGCCACTGTCGTAGTCGTATCCATTCTAGCTGGCTCGGCTTCTGTAGCCAGGGTGTTTACCGTCACTTTGTAGGTAGGCAAATTAGGCATTCCTACTTGCTTGATCGAAGCCGCACCTTCATTATCTGATACGAGCTTTTTTTTCAGGTATGGACCTTGCAAACGCATGTCGCTTACTGTGTTCAGGCGGAAATCCAACAGCAGTGCGTTCATTTCGCGGTAAGCGTCGCGCTTCCATGTTTCCAATTGCTTTTTCTGCAGCATCTTGTTTAAAGGTGCGCGCTGGGCTTTCATCAATTCCTTGACCATGCTGTCCGTATCCAGTCCGGAAACGAGACCAGACAAACGAATTGGACTGACCATGTCAATCCCTCCTTCTCTATCGTTTCTCGTCAACCAACAACCCGATCATTTCTTGCATTTTGGCCGCTATGTCCATAATTTTTTTGGAAGGAACCTGGCGAATGACTTCTTTAGTCGAGTCGTTGACGATTTCCACATAATATTCTTTGAGTTGCTCGTGCAGACGAAACTGCAGATGCGTGCTTTGCGTTTGCTGCATCCATTTGTTCAGGTCGTCTACCGCTTTTCCGAGTTCTTTTTCAGAGTACTGCTGAGTGGCTGTCTCTGCCTCCGGTTTGCTTTCCTTTGCCGCTGGTACACCTGCAGACGCTGCCTGTACAGGCACTCCCGCTGCCTTCGTCCCTAATCCTGATTGACTATTGATAGATACGTCCATGTATTAACCTCCATTCCGGTTTCTCCTTATTGTATGTATCGGAAAAAATAGCGGGAGATTTAAGGAAGAAAACAATTCGGTAATGTGGTATCCTGAAAGAGAACGTACATTCCTACCGGGTAGGTGAGTGTAATTGTCGCGGATCGAATACATTAGTCAGGTCGTCAAAGAAAATTACGCATTTTTAGAAAATGAACGCATTGCCGAGAAGGCATGCATTTCCGTTCATCAGGTTCGCAGGCTCGCAACCAAAATGGGTTTGCGAAAAAACAAAGAATTTCTGGATAAAAAAAGAGAAAAAGTGAAACAGGCTCAACAAGAGTATTACCGTAAACGGATTAAGCCTCTCTCGCCATCTATTGAACAGTTGTCTATCATCTACGGCAGTCTGTTAGGTGATGGTACGTTGTCACGCGGTCCCCGAAGCCAACACTACGCCTACAAAGAACATTTCTCCGAAAAACAGCGCGCCTATCGCGAATGGAAACAAGAAAAGCTATCGACCCTCGGCTTCCATATTACAAACTCGAACCATCTCTACTCTTATTCTCACCCGTTGTTTTCAGAGCTGTATGCCTACTTCTTTCCAGATGGCGTAAAAATCATTCCTCCGAAATTGCTTGCTCAGATGACCCATCCGCTGTTTCTTGCCACCTTATACTTAGACGACGGTTCTCTTATTCTCTCTAAAAGAAAAACTCCCTCGATGCTAGTTCTCCATCCAACAATTGTAATCTACACGCAGTGCTTTACTCATGATGAGAACGAAATGTTGAAAAGCCATATCAATAATACGTTTGACACCAACTTTGTAGTTGCTTCCCGTCCAGATGGCCATGGTTTTATCCTAAAATTGAACAAAGAACATGAGGTTCAACATTTTCTCCGAATCATTCAACCTGTTACAGATGACCTTCCCAGCATGAAATACAAAACATGTTTACATGAAAGACTTAAACTCGAGCAAAGAAACAAGACAGGCTCCAATGTGCAAGTACGCCTAACCTCGTCCGAGAGAAAGCGGAACTATTCGGAAGAAGAAATAAACTGCTTACTAGAGCTTCATCAAAAAGGAATGACGTGGTCTGAAATAGCCACAGCCCTCAACAGGACATATTGGTCAGTGATTCAAAAAGCAAGAGAAATTCATCTTGCACAAAAAGAAACACCCTGATCGAAGACCAGGGTGTTTGCCGTTATTAACGGAGCAATTGCAGAACGCCTTGCGGTTGTTGGTTGGCTTGCTTTGCCACTGTACCTTTCAGTAACAGAACAGACTATATCTTCACCCTCAGCTTTACCTGTTCGGGGCTGGGCACTTCGAGCAGTTATCCTACTGCCCTACGGACTTCATCACCATGGCATTGCGCTGTAGGCGGTATGTCCTAGTCGTTGAACCTTCTCCACTCTTTCGAGACAGGAGCTTGGCTGCTGATTATCCAATCCTTTGATTTTTTCACCCGTCACGATTACCGTTTCCGATTGCGTTGTGGGATCAAAGGCTCTAGAGGAAATTCCAGCAATTCACCCAGTCATGCTCTCATCGATTACTCCATGAGACGCCCTGGAATAGACTACCTAAGGAGTTGGAGAACTCCTTGCGGCTGGCTATTCGATTGAGCCAACATAGCTTGTGCAGCTTGTGCAAGAATGTTGTTCTTGGTTTGTTCCATCATTTCTTTCGCCATATCTACGTCGCGGATACGGGATTCAGCGGCTGTCAGGTTCTCGGAAGCAGTACCCAGGTTGTTGATGGTGTGCTCCAGACGGTTTTGAACAGCACCCAGTTTCGCGCGTTCGCTAGAAACTTTGTTGATTGCTTTATCGAGAACTTCGATTGCATTGGAAGCATCTTCTTTTGTAGAAATGTTCAAAGCTGCTTCGGATTTGATGTCATTAGTACCGTTAGTCACGGAATTTGTTTTTGTGAAGCCTTTTTGACCAGCATTACCAGTGATACCCAGTGCAGCGGAACGCATGTCGCTAATATCCAAGGACATGGATTGACCTTTGTTAGCACCGATTTGGAACTTAGTAGTGAATCCCGAACCTTGTGCACCAGGTCCAACTACTTGGTCTACGTTACCGATAGTAGCGAGACCACCACCCAGAGCTGCAATTGGAGTACCAGTTCCATTAGTTACACTGATGTCTTTACCAGTTTCAGAAATGAGTTGAATTTTGTTATCTGCAGACAAAGAAGCAGAAACTTTACCATCCAATCCAGCCTTTTGCAAAGCAGCGTTCAGATCTTTAACCAGATCATCCATAGCTGCTTTTGCAACATTGGCATCTGAATCATCGGTCTTGTAAACCTTATCAGCAGCACCATCATTAAGAACTACCTCTACTGCGCTATCTGTGCCTACAGTAATTTTAAGAGAAGAATCTTTCGTGATAGTAGTAGGTGTAGGTGCAGCAGTCAATGCAGTAGCAGCTTCCAAACCATGGCGCTCAATCGTGGTCGGAGTACCAGTAGACTTAGCTGTAGCCGCTCCCAAACCGATAGCAGCGTCAGCAGCAGTGCTCCACTCGATGGTGCTGGTTGTCCCAGTTGATTTAGCGGTAAATTCCAATCCGGTTGCACCTTTTTTGATATCAACCAGATCGGACAATTTTACTCCACCAGCTGTTACATTTCCAAGTGCAGTAGCAGTAGCAGCATCATTACCAGTTGTAACAATACCACTCAAATCAAATGTGGTACCATCAACTTTAATCCAAGTGCCTGCTAAAGTAGTACCAGCAGTAATTGTTCCAAGTTTAACAGTAGCACTCGTAGCTTTAGTTACCTTTGCTGCATCGCTAGAGCCCATTCCACCATTCAACAGTTTCTGAGTGTTGAACTCAGTAGTGTTACCAATACGGTTGATCTCGGAAGTCAATTGGTTCATTTCATCTTGCAGAGCTGCGCGGTCAGCGTCTGTGTTCGTTCCGTTTGCAGATTGGTTAGCCAGTTCGCGCATACGTTGCAGGATGCTGTGCGTTTCGTTCAGGGCACCCTCAGCCGTTTGGATCAGAGAGATACCATCTTGCGCGTTTTTGGAAGCCATGTCCAAACCGCGAACTTGGGAGCGCATTTTTTCAGAGATTGCCAGACCAGCCGCGTCATCACCAGCACGGTTGATGCGGAGACCGGAAGACAGTTTCTCGATGTTTTTGTTTGTTGCAGCTTGGTTACCAGTCAACTGACGGTAAGTGTTCAGAGATGCGATATTGTGGTTAATACGCATGAATATTTTCCTCCTTGAGTGTGCCCTCCACGTCCCTGCGGAAGGTTTGGGTAATGTTTCGGAAAAGCCGAACCCAATCGCGCGCTTAGGCCGTTTTTCCCCTACAGTTTTATTATCGGTGGGAGATTCATCCTTGTTTAGTCTTTTTTCTACTTTTTTTGCAAAAAAACTGCGGGACGATTTTGCCAATGAAGATGCCAAGCCCTGTCCATCAAAATGTCCAGTTACATCGGAATACTCATTGTTTTTTCAATCCCCCTTTTCTTTTACATAAAATGACATAAGATAAAGAATGAATTGAAATCAAAAATACAATCTAAGAGGAGAGTTTTATATGAAAAAAAGGTATTCCATATGCATTTGGGTTATTTTAACAATACTCCTTGTAGCAGGTTGCGGCCAACCTTCAACAAATAAGTCCCCTGATTCGATTAATACGCAGAATCAACATAGAGACCAACAGCCAGAGGCGCTAACCGTTCGTCTTGACTCAAAAACAGTGGCGATTCCCATTTCAAAAATAGATTCAGTAAAAAAGTACCTGGATCAGTTTGACTCAAAGGAAAGAGCAAATGAACTAAAGCGCATAGAAACCACAACATTTACATCTGCGTCGGGAATAATCTATAGCGACATCAGGTATGGTTGCGGAATGAAACTTTGCGATCATACTTTCCTGCAAATAAAGAACAATCACATAAAAAGCCTTCCCCTGCATTCAGGAAGCATTTTTATGGAACACACATTCTCCCCTGATGATAACTATCTAGCACTCTTATTAGGGAGAAACGAGGGTACGGATGTTATGAGGCACAGCGTGATGATGATTGAGTTAGATTCGTTTACGTTAGCTGAACTTAAAAACACTGACGAATTCATCAAGTTAACAAGTTCTGATTTTTCTGTTCCCATTCTTTCGATAAGCTGGGAAAATGAAACTACACTGAAAGCCGTTCTACCAGATACAAAAGATTATACGTTTGATACTTTGAAAAGTTGGAATGCAGGAGAAAACAAGACAAAAGAAATTTCATTAATCATTAACACGGAAGGCAAACATCCTTCGCAGAATATGATTGTCGATTAGAAATTCCGCTCGTCTGGATCGAGTATTCCATCGTGAACATATTTTACACACCAAGTATACCTGCACAAAAAAATCTGACACGCTATAGCGCATCAGATTTGGCTCCAAACATTTTCGTCAGGCTCGACAGATCGATCTTCGTCTGCGAAGCCAGACGGTTTTCTTCTTTAATCGCCAGATAGATTTCCTGGCGATATACGTCTATTTCCCTCGGCGCTTCGATGCCGATTTTCACCACGTCGCCCTCGATCGCAATGATCTTGATTTCAATCTGGTCGCCAATCATCACCGACTCGTTCTTTTTTCTCGACAAGACAAGCATAGTTCACCTACTCACTGGCCGCTTTGGGCCGCTGAAAGAGCGGCTGGCGGATTCCGTAGTTTTCGTCGTTCAAGATCACTTGCTTGGCCAAAGCCTTTTCCTCGTTGATGATGATAGGCGCCTTCAAATTTACGGTGACATCGCCTTCATTGCGGACAGTGATGACGGTGCGGACGGACAGTGGCGTTCCTTCCTCGATTTGCAGTTGTTTTTTCACGGCTTCAGCCAAAGTAAACTCATACTGAGGAAAAAACGGAAACGGGTCTATCATCCAGAAGCCTACCTGCTCGTCTTCCAAAGATTTCAAGCTAAAGAACGGCTGTCCCGCTTCTTCCTGCGTCATCTGAAAGCGCGAAAGCTGCGGAAAACCGGGAACTCCATCCGGAAAAGACAGCTCCATGCTCTGTATCGCCTGGGATTGTGTCATGATCTTCTCTCCTGCCTCACATCTTTTGATCTACATACAATCCTACCACATCAAACTCGACACGATTCCATTGTCTCATGTAGCCTTCCACTTTTCCCGGCGTATAATTGTGAACAGGCCGATGGATAACCGGGTCCATTTTCTTGCCGCGCACCTGTACGTTGATCTGGGCCGGCTGGAGATCGTACCTGATCTCAATACCGTCTCCGATAATCGAGCCTTCCGCAATGATCTCCCTGCTCTGATAAATAATGCTTTCTTCAAAGGAAATATCGACGATCGGGTTTGCCCCTTTGTTCTCGATGGCAGCTAAACGGTCGCCTTCCATACTGATCTGGGCAATCGCCTCCAGCACTTTCTGGCGTCCGTAGTCTGCATTGTTTCTCGTTCGCTGTGCCGAGCTGCGCAGGTCCAGGTTCTCCCGCGCCTCACTGGTATCAATGGATAGCTGTCCTTTCGCCTGCTTGATATCCAAAATGGCAGGCTCCTGACGCAAATTCAGTTCGGCCTGCGGCTGGCGAATTTCCTGAACGGGCTTTGTAATTTTCAGCCCTAGTTGCGCGTAAGTTTGGCGAATCTGGATTTGCGGGAGTCTCATTTTTTGATCGTCTCCCCTATTTTATTAGCGCAGGAAATCGAGCAATGTTGGCTGAATGATTCGCGAGCCTGCCCCCAACGCCGCGCGGTGGACGTTTTCCTGCATCTTCAGGTTGGTAATGACCTGCGCCACATCGGCATCTTCGTTTTGCGACATGAGCGAGGTCACGCTAATTTCTTCATTTTCCAATCTGCCTTTTATCAGTTCGATCCGGTTGGTCCGCGCACCAAGCGTGGCTCGCTCCGCAAGCAGCTTGTCGATTTGTTGGTCAATGTTTCCAAGCTCTGTGTTAACAGGCTTGCCGTCGTTCAAATCAGCTACAATCTTTTTCAAGAGATCAAAGACGTTATTGCCGTCTGTTCCTTTGAAATCGAACACATCGGCTCCGATGACATTAATGGGCAAATGGATTCCTTTGTTTACCTCCAGCAGAATTTCATTTCTGTTTGTAAACGTTAAAGTATCACTGGCCTTGTCATATGGTGGGGTTAGCGTATCCGTTCCTGCAAAAATGTAACGTCCCCCCACCGTCTGGTTGACAATGTTACCTAAATGATCTCGAATTTCTGCGATTTCTTTTCCCATCGCTTGCAAGGAATCTGCCCCAAGCCCACCGTTGCCTGATGCTACGGCCAACTCACGCACGCGCTGCAAAATCGTCCCGGCCTCTTCCAACGACTTGTCAGACAACTCCATCCAAGACTGCGCTTCGTTCACGTTGCGCTGGAACTGCTCATTCTCAATCAAGGAAGAGCGGTAAAACATCGCCCGGCTCGCCGCCACCGGATCATCAGAAGGGCGGGAAAATTTCATTCCGGAAGAGAGCTGTTCCTGGAGCTTGTCCATTCTGCCCATGGAGTTGGACAAGTTTCTCATCATATTATTGTTTAACATGGTCTGGGTTACTCGAACGGCCATGAAAATGCTCCTTTCAGATGTTCACGCGCAGGCTAGACTAGAGGCCCACACGTCCCATCCCGTTAATCACTTTGTCCAAAATCTCATCCATGCTGGTCATGACCCTGGCAGAAGCGTTGTAAGCATGCTGGTATTTCACCATTTCGGACATTTCTTCGTCGATAGAGACGCCCGAAACGGATTGGCGGTTCGTATCGACTTGCCCGACCAGAAGTTCCGAGTTCTTTTCCATACGAGTCGCTTCCTGGCTGTCTACCCCAAGCTGGGCAATCGTGTAACGATAAAAGTCGTCCAAGGTCGTGGACTCGATTTGTCCGGATGAGCCTGTCAACAGTTGCAACGGCTTGAACTTGATGCTGGCGATTGCGAGCGCATTGCGTCCGTCGCCGTAAAAGGAAGTTCCCGATCCCGTATTTGGGTCTTCTACCTGCGCCGCCGCGATAGAATTCAGGCTGGCCAAAATTTTCGGGTTGACCTGTATATTCGCTGCAGTAAGCGGCAAGGCGTCATTCTTTTTCACGAAAAAGTCCAGCTTCTCCAAATCTGCCGTCGGGTTAGTCTTTCTGTTTTCAATGTCAGTCAAGTTCATTCCCGTGGAATGCAACTTGTTTACTTCTGTCGCGATATTTTCTGCAAGCAGGTTCAGCTTTCGGATCATGTCAGGCACCGGGCCTTGCATGGTTGGCTGGCCATTCGCATCCGTACCAGGGATGCCGCGCGCCTCAAACGTTCCGAGCAAACCGCCCGACTGCGGTATAAACGGTGCTCCGCCCAGCGTAATATTATTGAAACCGGTCGTGGCATCCTTCTCCACCGCCATCGTCACCGCTGTCCGGCCGTTCACCAGTTCCTGCCCGTCAATCGTTACCTGAATCATGCCGCTGTTCAGATTGGTCACCTTGACATCGGTCAGCTTCGCGAGCTTGTCCAGCAGCACATCGCGCTGGTCGTACAAATCATTTGGCTGATAGCCGTGCGGCACCACATCCCCGATCTGTCTGTTCAGGTTCGCCAGTTGCTGCGCAATGGAGTTGATGTCAATGACCTTGGTCGCCACGACATTGTCCAAATCACGCTGCAATTCGGTCAGTGATGTATTCAGGGCGGCAAACGTCTCTGTCACGGCAATGGCCCGTTGACGAACGACCGCACGAGCGGACAGGCTTTCGGGATTTTGCGACAGGTCTTGCCACGATTTCCACAGCTCATCCATCACTTTTTGCATCCCGGTATCGGAAGGCTCGTTCATAATGCCCTCGACCTTTTGCAAAACGTCTCTTTTCGCTTCCCAATATCCGTAGTGCTTGTTCTCCGTGCGCAGTTGCACATCGAGAAATTCTTCGCGAATCCGCTGCAAGCTGACAACGTTGACACCTGTTCCGAGCAAGCCCGGCTCTGTGCTGTTGCTGAGTCCCGGATACGGAATGCCCGGGGTCGCCTGCATGTTCGCCCGCTGCCGCGTGTACCCTTCCGTATTCGCGTTCGCGATGTTGTGTCCGGTCGTATTCAAGGCGGACTGCTGGGCGAACAGGCCGCGTTTGCTTACTTCGATTCCATGAAAAGTCGAGCGCATCTCAGCACCTCTTTACGCTTTTTTGTTGAAAAATGTTCGGCTCGCCTGGCGGTATGTGTCCGTGCTCGGGTGGCCGTAGATGAAGTCGTCCTCCGGCGTGTCCGTAATCAGGTCGAGCGTCATGTTTACAAAAGAAAGGGATTGCTCCAGCAACTGCTGATTCAGCTCGTTTGCCTCACGCAGTTCGGTGACAATCCGCACAAGCTCGTCGCGATAGGACGCAAGCCGCGTCTTCTCTTCCGCACTGGTCGTCAACTTGATCAATTCAGCCAGTGTGCCTTCCTGGAGCGCCAGGCCTTTTTGGACGGTCAATTCCTGTACCAGACTTTGGCGGGCTGCTTCTGCTGCTGTGACGCCCTTGATTAGCTTTTGTTCCTGGCGGGTAATCACCACCAGCTCATCCACATTTCCTTTCACCAGCACATCTTTTTTCTGTGTGGCCAAGGTGTACAAGGCTTTGTGCAACTGGATCAAGTTGTCGAGCAGATCGTAGAGTCTATCCATGTTCGCGTTTCTCCTCGTCTTCCCCTAGAGAACTGGTTTATCGCTTTTTCCAAAAAGACAGTAGTTTATCGGCAATCCGCTCGCTTGGGACGCGATACGTGCCTTCCTCGACTTGCTTTTTCAACTGCTCCACTTTTTCGCGGCGCTGTGGCGCGTTCGCGTCTTCGATCTGGCGCTGCATTTCCAGCGCTTCCGTGGAAATGTTGACCTCATCCTTGCCCATCGGGATTTTTCCGCTTTTGCTTACCTGGTTGTTGGCCGTCTTGTTGTAAGCATTAATCATCCCGACACGGTTTGGTTCATTAATCCGCATCTGATTACCATCCTCTCAAACCACCGGACATTTTCGCGGGAACGGGTCCCCTAATAAAAAGAAAAACCGATGATACCTCTTAGTAGTATCATCGGCAATTTCCTGTTTGACGATTAGTTTTTTTGCGCAAAACTATTCGTCACGATTCTGCTTTCTTCGATAGACGGCCGCTTCCGCCTGACGTGCACGCGCCTCCTGCTCCAAGCGCTGATCCACTTCAAGCTGCTGCGATATCTCGTGCTTCAAGCCCTTCATGCAGGCGTCACACATGTTGCCAGTGCGGATTAAAATCCCGCAAATCTCACATGGGTAACCAAGGTTCGGGTTACCATCTACAGAAATGCGCCCTTCCTTGATAAACCTCGTAATTTGCTTCACGCTCACCCCTGTGGCTTCGCTCACCTGGTGAATATTGGCTCCGCGATTTTCGCGCTTGCGCAAAAACCGGGCGCATTTTTCATATTCCTGCTCCACCTCTTGATAGCATTTGGGGCAAATGTCACGAACTGTTTGTACAAATAAAGCATCACACCGCGAGCAGTTTGCCAGCTTGCCCAGAGACATAAAAACAACCCCTTCAACATCCAGAAAGTTCATTTGGTTCCCGACTGCTGTATGCTTCCATGATATCGTAATTTTTCCAAACTGGCTATCTGTATATTGTCAAGGAATAAATTTCACAAACTGTCCCCAAATGTGCTCGCAATGTTCTTGCGCAGGAGCGGAGAGTCGATCCGGTTGTGTAAATATCGTCGATGAGAAGGATTTTCGGGGGAGTGGCGGGTAGGGGGATGCGGTTATTTGGGAGCGGAGCGGTATTGGGTTGTGTAGCTCTGTCGTGGCTGTTCGGGTTCGGATTGAAATTGGCATAGGCTGCTCTGTCGCCGCTATTCGAGTTCGGGGCGGCATTGGCGTACGTCGCTCTGTCGTGGCTGTCCAGGTTCGCAGCGAAATTGGCGTGCGCAGCTCTGTTGCGGTTGTCCAGTTTCGGAACGGGATTGGCTTGCGAATCTCTCTCGCCACTTTTGGCTTCATGAGAAGTATGCGAGATGGAAGAACGCAGGCTGAACCAATTGCCAAACAAGAAATGAATCCCGGCTGCAAGTATGCTGGTCAGATTCCTATGATCGGCGCCCCGGCTATCAGAACGGCCACGGGCAAACCCAGGAAGCACCGCCCCCTCATTCCACGCAAAAGCCTCTCGCATGCTTTCCTGCCGGGATGCGCGTCCCCCCTGCTTGCTCAGCTTCTCCGTCTCTTTTATGCGTGTGAGCAGGGGCCTCACCGGAATCCCGGTTGCACTCCCCAAATAGGCTGCCAGCAAGTCCACCTGGTTGAATCCGCGCTCCTGCAGCCGCCTGGCATGAAGCGGGACAGTGGTGATGCAGGCAAAACGGGACGGAGTGTAAAAGCGAAAGGCCGCGATTGCCAAAAGCGTTCCGTAATAGCCAGCCAGGCGCTCATCTCCGCGGTATTTGAACAGGCTGAGCAGACTTTTGCCGTCTTGCTCGTACCGGAGCAGGCTGCGATTTTCCTTCAGGGGCTCGTCCACTTCCCTGACACAGTCGCGGCAGCGGCCCTCGCTGCTGTACGGCTCCGCTCGCATGTCCCGCCCGCACTGTCGGCAAAACTGCTCCCCGATGAACGGCAACGCTTCAATACAGCTTGCGCAGGCCGGGAGGTCGTGCAGCAAGCGATAGATCGCCGGATAGCTGACGGGACGGGATAGCCAGCTTGCACGCACGCGGACAACGCCTTCTCTTTTGGGCGTATTTACACGCCCGCCGCAACTGACACATGTACTCCCCCTCATGAGTGCCCCCTTCTTTTTGCAAGCCTGCTCGCCAGTTGATTCATCCGCGTAATTTGCCTGACCGCCAGCTTGGGTGCCAAAGCGCGTTCTGTCTGCAAAAACAACACGGCGCCTGCCGGATCGTCGAACGCTCGGCCCACGCGGCCAGCAATCTGCACCAGAGAAGCTTCGTCAAAGACAGCGGCCTCCGCGCCGACGACAACGACATCGCTCTGTGGAATCGTTACCCCCCGCTCCAAAATCGTCGTCGTCACCATGAGGGTGTAGCGCTTTTGCCGAAAGCCGAGCACCTTTTCCTCGCGCATCAGGTCCGCAGCATGGACACCTGCCATCAGCTCGGCACGAGACGGCAGCCACTTTTGCAAATAGGCGAGCACTACCTCCACGTCATCTATGCGCGGAACGAAGACAAAAACTTGCCGTCCTGCCTCCAGCGAACGCTGCACCGCATCTGTCAATGCAGGCACTGCTCGATTCGCCCGAACGCGCTTGTGCAGTCCGCGGACCGTTAGAACCTCGGGAACGGGCAGGGGAAAGCCGTGATAGCGACCCGGCAAAAGGACGTGGGTGGCAGAAAAAAGCGGGTTGGCCGCCGTGCCATGCCGAGTTGAACGATCGTTTGAAACGAGTCGTTTTTGCAAATAGCGGGGTGGGGTCGCGCTTAAATAAAGCAGCTTCCCCGCTTGGTGTACAGCTCTGGCCAGCGCCCGGTAGAGGACGGGATTATTGTGGTACGGAAACGCATCGGCCTCGTCGAGTACGACCAACAGAAAGCGGCGATAATAGCGCAAAACCTGATGGGTCGTCGCGATCGTAATGTCGCTCTCCTCCCATTTTTCAGCGCTGGCACCGTGGACGGCAATCACCCGCGCGTGGGGGAACACCCGTTGAATGCGAGGAGCCAGTTCCAGCACTACGTCTTTGCGCGGGGTAGCAATCAGCACGCGGCCTCCCGCCGCAAGTCCCTCTGCTACGGAAGGAAACAGCAGCTCGGTTTTGCCTGCTCCGCACACGGCCCAAATCAAAAACTCGGAAAGACCGGGGCGCGGATTCGCTACAAAACGCCGAGCGCGCTCAGCAGCTCTCGCCTGGTCGTCCGAGTAGCTGCCTGTCCACTCCAGCCGCGAAGGCTCCTGGCCTGTGCCCTTGTTGCTCCCGACAGGCAGAGAACCGCCTGCCGCAAGCAAAATATACGGCGTGCAGCACTTGCTCCTGCCCATCCCAAGGCACGTCGTACAGTATGCGCAGCCTTGCCCGCACGTATGGCAGTAGGTCAGCTCAACCTCGCGCCCCGCGCTTCCGCATCGCTCGCACGTCAGTACAAAGCGACTCTGCCGCCAGTTGCTGCACATGTCCATTCGCACTCCGGGAAGCCACCGCGCTCTGCCAGTCAGCACGTACCTGTGCAATACAGCGGCAAGATCGTCCACTTCCACTCCGCGTTTCTGCAAAAGCGTCTCGACTTCATCCCAGAAAAGAGCGCGGCCATCCAGCAGTTCTCTCAAGGCAATGTCGTTTCTGTCTGCTGGCTTAGCGGGATAGGGTATAGCTTGCAGCCCATTATCCCGAGATAGGAATGGCTGCCTTGCCTCATGAGCCTGAGATGGAGATCGAGAACTTCTCCTGCTGCAATGGACAGACGTATCCGCGAGCCGATGTTGCAAAAACGGAGAGGCAGTTCTTCCAGAAACATCCACCCTCTCGCTCACACAATGAGCAGACTCGCGACTGAAAAGCTGTTCATCCCGCTCGCCCGCTTGCCTCACTTCCACGCTGCACGCTATCGCCTCCCACGCAAACCACGCTTCATGCTGCACGGATTGGCGCGGGTGTGGCTGATGCTCCCGGCTCCTGTGCCCTGCCTGCCTTCTCTCCACTTCCCGCCCGTATAGCGCGCTCGCCTCCCTGACCTTCGCCACAGCCAGCCCCCGCAGCTCCGCGACCAGCGCATCTGTCAGCTTGCTCCGCTCTCCCACGCGCTTGCGCAACCGTTCGTTTATTTTTTCACGCAAGGAAAAGGCCAAGGCAAGCGACGACGTCTTGCCGATCACATGCAGCACACAGCCCTCCCTCTCCTGCCAAAAAGCCCGATCGACAGAAAAGCTCGGCGTCACATACGTTTGGACTGGCGCCACTGCTTCTGTGCCGCATTTGATATACAGCAAGTACTCGCGCATTTGCCTCCCCCATTTCCGCTTGTGTTTTCTGCCACCATTGTGCAAAAAGACAAGGCAGGCCGGCAAATTTTTTTTTGCAGCGAACACAAAAAGGCCGCCGATTTGCTCGACAGCCCTGTACGTTTATTCAATTGCCCGAAAAAATCAGGCTCCTTCCCGCTTCTCCCGCAAGTCAATCACGATCGCTCCCGTCGCCAGCTCAGGCTGGCCGTCTGCCGCGCCAAAGCCGCAGCCGTACGGCTCTCGCGTTAAAATCGCCAGCATCCGGGGCGTATCGTCCGTAGACCCTTCTTCTATCAAGGTAATCCGGATAGGCTTGCCACTCCAGTATGAGCGAAACAAAAGCTTTCTTACGGCACGCTCCAGCACCTGCTCCGAATTGTGTACCAACAAACGGTAGTGCTCTTGCGGGAGTTCGGTCATGCTGTTCATCCGACTGGTCCATCGCTCAGCTACCATCACCAGCAGTGAGGAGCAGCCAAAAGCCGCCAATAGCCATACAACCAGTTCTTCCATCACGGTCATACCCCCTCCTATACAAAGGTATGCCGAATGGCTTGAACAGGGTGCCAACCGGACGCGCAGCCTCGCCTTACAGCTTCACCCAGCCGTTTTTAATCGAAATGACAACCGCCTGTGTGCGGTCCTGGACATTCAGCTTTTGCAAAATGCTGCTGACGTGGTTTTTCACTGTCTTTTCGCTGATGAACAAAAATTCTCCGATAGCCCGGTTGCTTTTTCCTTCCGCCATCAACTGCAGCACTTCCCGCTCGCGGCGGGTCAGCGATTCGATCACTTTTGGATCGATCGTTTGCGATTCATCAACAGAGAAGCTGCGCTCTGCCGTACCCTCATTTTCGCTCAGGCGACGGAATTCCTCAATCAGCTTGCCCGTCACCTTCGGGTGTATGTAAGCGCCGCCGCTGGCTACCACGCGTACGGCATCCACCAGATCGCTGGTGCCCATCTCTTTCAGCAGGTAGCCGGACGCGCCGGAACGCAGCGTGCGATATACATAGCCCTCGTCGTCGTGGATCGAGAGCATGATAACTCGCGTGGAGGGACTCACGGAAATGACATTTTCCGCAGCAGAGACGCCATTGATGTTCGGCATGTTGATATCCATCAGCAGAACGTCTGGTTTGTGCTCCTCCGCAAGCAGAGCAGCCTCTCCGCCGTCCGCCCCTTCGCCGACGACCTTGAAGTCCTCTTCCATTTCCAAAATACGCTTAACGCCCTCGCGGAACAATTGGTGGTCGTCCACAATCACGATGCGGAGCTCTTGCTGTCTTTTATCCATGTTTCATCCCCCTGTGTACATAATCTGTATCGGTTCATATTTTTAACGGTATTTGGAAAATTACCTTTGTTCCTTCGCCAGGAGTTGATTGCAGATCCACACTGCCTTCCAGCAGTTGCACGCGCTCACGCATTCCCAAAAGCCCAAAGGAGTTGCCGTTTGCCATGCGCTTTTCCAGATCGAATCCGACTCCATCGTCTTTGACGACGAGACTTAGCGACTCCTGCAGAAACTCCAGCTTCACTTGTACCGAAGAAGCTCCAGCGTGCTTTTCCACGTTGTTCAAGCATTCTTGAACGAGGCGGAAAATCGCAGCTTTGACAGAGCTGCGCAGCGGTGGCTCCACACCAAATACTACCAGATCAATGGAAGCACGGATACGTTCTTCGCACGTCTGGATATATTTTTGCAGAGTGGGCACCAGTCCGAGGTCATCAAGAGCCATTGGGCGAAGGTCAAAAATAATCCGTCTTACGTCAGCCAGGCTCAGGCGAACCATTTCCTTCAGCTCGTGAAGCTCCATTTGCGCTTCCAGAATGCGCTCGTTTTTCAGCATCCGCTCCACGATTTCAGAGCGCAGCACGACGTTTGCCATCGATTGGGCCGGTCCGTCGTGAATCTCGCGTGCGACACGCTTGCGCTCCTCTTCCTGGGCCTGGATGATCTTCAGCCCCATCAATTGAGTCTGTTTGGCCGATTCCAGCGCTTCTCCGATCTTGCTCAGGTCGCCAGTCAAGTAGCCGAGCACGACACTCATCTGGGAAACGAGCTTCTCGGCGCGGTCGATCGTTTCCTCCAGCGTTCGCAACTGTCGCTCCAGGTCGTTGCGACGGCGCTTCAGGTTGTTTTCCCGCTCGCGGTAGATGGACAGCTCCACCTGTATCCGGCTCGCTTCCTCGTAGGCGATGCGAATGTCGTCTTCCGTGTACATGTGGAAGTTGCGGCTTACCTGAACGAGCCTGTTGCGCGACTTTCGATAGGCCAGCTCCAGCGCATCGACCTTTTGGATGACCTTCGAGATTTCCTGCCGAAGCTCGTGCAAGTCAAACTTCAACGAGTTGCCTTGCTGTCTGGCACTTTCGGCTATATCAAAAATTTGGGTTTTACTCGTTTCCACAGTTTCAATGGTTCTCTTAATCACCCCATCCAGCACGCTGATGTCGATCACTTTGTTCATGATTGCTCTCCTTCGAACTCTTTTTTCGCTTTCGTGAACAACTGATGGAGTTTGACCTCATCTACATCTCGCAGGCCCACATCATTTCGTGGAATGGCGAACGGATCTACTCCCCTTTTGACAAAACCGGGTGTAGAAGTAAAGACATATCCGTAGCCTGCCTGTCGCGCTGTCTCCAGTACGATGGGATTCGTGTAGCCAAAAGGCAATGAAATCGTTTTTATCTCCCGGCCCATCCATTTGTTCAAGCCTGCACGAGACATACTGAAATCAACGTAGAGCCGATCCCTGTATTCTTTCTCATTTTCCAGTCGTTGTAAATCCTGCAAATAGACGGGAGCCGTCTCTGGCCCCATCTCTCCCCATTCATTCCGCGCTTCCTCTTCGTGCAGGCTGTACGTATGCGAACCGATATCAGCCAGCCCAGAGTGAAGCATTTCCATGACTTGTTGACGCGTAAGTGGCGTCGTCATGTTCTCCCGTTTTCGATCGGCTACATCTCGCAAGCGCCCTGCGATCACGAAGTTCACTGACGGGTAGCCGTATGTACGTAAGGTGGGAAAAGCCTTCGTGTAATAACTCTCATAGCCGTCGTCAAAGGTAATCAGGACAGCATTTTCGGTCGGCAAGCTCCCTGTATCCACAAAATGCAAAAACTCATCCAACGAGATCGGCTGCAAGTCGTTTTCGTGCAAAAACGACATATGTTTTGCAAATTGCTCAGGCGAAATGACGTAGCGCTGGCCTGATGCATCCGTGACATGGTGATACGTCAGGACGACTACCTGATTGTTATACCACTTTTTCGGCTTTACCGTTGCTTTTTCGTTCTGCGTGACGTTTGGCTCAGCAATTTCCGCCTCGCTTATGCTTATAGACGTATCTACTTGGGGAAAAGGTTGCACTTTTTGGGCATTCTTTTTTGATTGGTAAAATTCACCAATCCCCAATGCAGACATAACCAGCAATAAAGAAATAACAAATACGGTCAGGAAGAGCCTTTTGTTCGGCAAAGAAACCCCTCCTCTACTTCCTCACTAGGAGATTCGACACAGTCCTACATTTCCCCTTCGCTTAAAGCCCACCAATAACTGGAAAATTTTCCCCGTAATAAAAAAAGAGCCCAGTAGCTTTACCAGGCTCTTTCTTTGTCGTTCTTATTTTGCCAGTTGCGCAGCTTCTTGCTTCAGAACTTCTGCTTTGTCTGTTTGCTCCCAAGGAACATTCAGGTCATTGCGTCCAAAGTGGCCATAAGCCGCTGTTTGTTTGTAGATAGGGCGACGCAGGTCGAGCTGCTTGATGATGCCAGCCGGACGCAGGTCGAAGTGTTTGCGCACCAGTTTCACCAGATCTTCTTCGGAAACGGTTCCTGTACCAAAAGTATCAACAGCGATGGATACAGGCTGCGCTACACCGATTGCGTAAGCCACTTGCACTTCGCATTTGTCAGCCAGGCCAGCAGCCACAATGTTTTTCGCTACGTAACGAGCAGCGTAAGCGCCGGAGCGGTCTACTTTTGTCGGATCTTTACCGGAGAACGCGCCGCCGCCGTGACGAGCGTAGCCACCGTAAGTGTCTACGATGATTTTGCGGCCAGTCAGACCAGCGTCCCCTTGAGGTCCGCCGATTACGAAGCGGCCAGTCGGGTTGATGAAGTATTTGGTGTCAGCGTCCAGCAGCTCAGCCGGAACAACTGGTTTGATAACTTGTTCGATGAGGTCTTGCTTGATTTGCTCCAAGGTAGTCTCAGGAGCGTGTTGAGTCGAAATCACGATGGTGTCGATGCGAACTGGCTTGTCCCCATCGTACTCAACCGTTACTTGCGTTTTGCCGTCAGGACGCAGGTAGGCGAGTGTGCCGTTTTTGCGAACTTCAGTCAAGCGGCGAGCCAGCTTGTGGGACATGCTGATCGGCAGCGGCATCAGCTCAGGTGTTTCGTTGCAAGCAAAGCCGAACATCAGACCTTGGTCACCTGCACCGATCGCTTCGATCTCAGCGTCGGTCATTTTGCCTTCGCGCGCTTCCAAAGCCTGGTCTACGCCGAGAGCGATGTCAGCGGATTGCTCGCCGATCGCAGTGATTACGCCGCAAGTGTCAGCGTCAAAGCCGAACTTCGCACGATCATAACCGATCTCACGGATCGTTTCGCGCACCAGCTTTTGGATGTCCACGTACGTGTTGGTGGTGATTTCACCGGCTACGAGAACCAGCCCGGTAGTTACGGAAGTTTCGCAAGCTACGCGAGCGTTTGGATCCTTGGCCAAAATGGCGTCCAGGATGGAGTCGGAAATTTGGTCACAAATTTTATCCGGATGTCCTTCGGTTACAGACTCAGATGTGAACAGACGACGACCTTTTTGCAAAGCCATGAGAAAATACCTCCTTTGACCTCATACAAATAGTTTGGTAGCCGAGTCAGGATTTTATCGACGTAAACGCAAATAAAAAACCTTTTCCATCTTTTGGAGGAAAAGGTTTGAGCGCTTTTAGCTTCCTTCATCCTCTTATCGGCCAGAACAGATTTCCGTCCTGCTGGTTAGCACCGCTCCAGACGGTTGCCGGGCTTCATAGGGCCAGTCCCTCCGCCTGCTCTGGATAAGAGTATCCATTACGGATTATAGAATAATTGTTTTTTGAGGTGGTGTCAATAGACTTTTGCCAGAGCACCTCTTTGGCCGAAATCGCCCTGTACAAAACGCTGTTGGAATCGCCTGCGGGAAGCGTCTGAGGTGATCGAAGCCGCGTTTTCACAAGGACGATATAGCCATGCCATGCGTCTGTCGAACGCAAAGCGGAAATTTTTTCTTACACTTGATACGATTTGGCGATTAATACAACAACCTCGGCCCGCGTAGCGCTGCCCTGTGGCTTGAAGAGCGAACCGTATCCGTTTAGCCAGTTTCTTGCCGTCAAAGCGCCGATCGCCGGTGCTGCCCAATGGCTGGCCGGAACATCGCGATAGCTCGGTGCGCTGCTGCTGTTCAGAGCCACGCCCTTCGCCCTGGCGATCATCGCGGCCATTTCCGCCCGCGAAACAGCTTGGTCAGGCTTGATCTGACTGTTTGGATACCCCTTCAAGACTCCGAGCTGATAAGCCACTCCAAGGGTGTTGTACGCCCAGTGCTTTTTTGGCAAATCAGAAAACACTTCCCGTCCGGAATACGCGCTGGCTACCTTCGAGCCGGTTGCGCGCATCGCCTGCAGCAGCATTGTGGCAAACTGCGCACGAGTTACTGCCTCGTTAGGCTTGAACGTCGCATCGCCGAAGCCTTGGACAATTCCTTTGGAGCTCAGCCTGGCGATCTCTGTGCGCGCCCAATGGTCGGAAATATCCCGATACCCCGAGACGAGGGGCTGCTGCGTGACTGTCAATTTGTACGCATCGTACTTGAACGGAATGCCGCTGTTCAGGCGCACGTAATACTTGCCTTTTGGCAACCGCAGGCTGAAAATCTCGCTGCCCCGATCGGACAACTCAGCCACTTCGTTTGTCGAAGCGAGCGCGTAGTTCATGTTTTTCTCGCTGTAAAGAGCGATGCGAAAACCGCTGGATACCGGAATAAACGGGGCTCGAATCGTGACGTACGAGTCTGTATTGAGCGTAAATTGAAACCAATCTGCATCCGAAGCCGTCGGAATCGTTCCGGTCATGACCCCTCCAGCGGCTAGCGGCGACGCCCTGCTGTACGTATCATTCGGCTCGTTCAAATCTTTTTTCAGCGGGGTGAACCCGAGATCCAGGCGATATTCGCCGTTCACCGCATTTTGCTGATACTCGCTGACCCGAATGTAGTATTTTCCCGGGGAGACTTCCTTGCTCGCACGCTCCGACGGATTATCGCGGTCGACGTTGTCGTAGAGCGGGTCCCAAACCGTATTTTTTCCGGTTTCCTGCTTTCCTATGGCAAGCACCAGGTCCACCCGCTTGTTGTCGGGAGTCACCGTCACATCCATATGCCCGTATTCGCGGACGTAGTAGGAGAACCAGTCCTGGTCGCCCTCCTGGTGGAAGTTGCCCGTGACGCTGATCTGGTTGCCTACCAGCGGCCTTGCCGTCGCCATCGTATCGTTTGGCTCATTGCGGTCCGGGTTGATCGTGAACTTGCTCGTCAGCACGTAGGCAAACGAGTTGACGCCGCCGTTTCGCATCAGCTTGATGTTCATCCTGCCCGCTTTTGCCGGGACGGTAACGGTATCCCCGTTTCCAAAATACTGCGTAATCGGCGTTCGGTTTTCCGGGTAAAAGGTAGCCGCCATGGCGGAGGATACCCCGGAGTTAATCGTCGCCGTAAAGCTGACTTTTCCGTCATACGGCACATCCATTTTAAACCAGTCTACCGTGTCGTTTGGCCCCAGGTTGCCGCGTATTTGCTGTTCGATAGGGAATGCTTTGGCTCGCTGCAAAGAGTTGTTCGGCTCCAAAAAGTCGCCGGAGAGCGCGCTGCGCACTGCCTTGTTCACGTCCAGCAATCCGTAGCCTGTTTGCCGGTCCCAGCCGCTCTCGCCGAGGTCTGTAGCTGTCTGGTAAAGCATTTGCCTCACATCCAGCGCCGTCAGCTTTGGATAGCGGGCCAAAATCAGGGCCGCCGCTCCCGCTACTTGAGGCGCTGCCGCTGACGTACCGGAAAACGATCCGTACTTTCCGCCCAGCTTCGTCGTATATACGTTAAGCCCCGGCGCCACAATGTTTAACTCTGGCCCCGTGTTCGATTGATAAATCGCCTGGTTTTTCCCATTCACGGCCCCAACCGCAACGACTGTCGGGTAGGCAGCCGGATAGGCGACGCGGCTTGCTTCGTTTCCGCTGGCAGCGACGAGGACGGCTCCGCTTCTCTCCGCACGGTCAATGGCCTCTTTCAAGGAGCGGGAATAGGACAGGCTGCTGAACGACATCAGGATAACTTTGGCTCCCCTGTCGAGCGCTGTATTGATCCCCTTCGCAATCATGTCCACATTCGTCACTGCATCTTTGTTCAAAATTTTGATCGGCAAAATCCGGGCGTTCCAGACTACCCCTGATACCCCGATCCCGTTGTTGCCTTTTGCAGCGAGAACCCCGATGACTTCTGTCCCGTGCCCGTTGTCATCCTGCGCCGATTTCCCCGGGTTGACCAGATTGACACCCGGCAGCAGATTCCCCTTCAAGTCAGGGTGATTGTAGTCCGCTCCGGAATCGAGCACGGCAATCGTAATCGCCTGGTTGCTGTTGACTACAGGCCACGCCTTGTCGGCCTTGATCTGGCTGATGTGCAACTGATTGCTCAGATAGCTGTCATTGGAAGCAGGCGCGGCAGCGAGTGCAGGCCGCACGCCCAGCGGTACAAGCGTGAGCAGCATCGCAACTGACACGGCTATTTGAATCGATTTTTTCATAAACACAGTCCTTCCTTACTTTCCCCTGCAACTAGCGCAGCAAGAAAACCTCTATCGCCGCCCGCTCAAACAAAGGGGCATGCGCTGTCGTGGAAGGTTTTCTTAACGTATCGAAATGAATAAATGTTCGCGCTTATCAATTTCAGTACGTTCAAAAAGGTATTCAAGTATTATGCTTCTCGTCCTAGCATAGCGGATAAAAAGGGCGAAAAGCAACCCTGTTTCCCCAAGATTTGGAACGTTATGGCAGGAGAAAAACCCTTTTCACCATTGGCAAAAAGGGTTCATCCATTACTGCAGCAGGCCTTTGTTGTCTTCGGTAGCAGGCTCTACATATGCTTTTTCTTTTTTGCGTTGACGCGCCTGCGGAATGTAGGCACTCAGTTCGTCCAGGTTTACTTCTGCTTTTTTAATCGAAGAAGACGGGATATCAAACGCCCAGATGCGCTGACTGTTTGCTTCCACCTTCATGTTTTCGAGCGTGTAGCTGACGCGGGCAACCGCATCGCCTTCCTTGTCGTGAACGATGATCGGCACCTCGGTAAACTCCAGGCGCTTCTCCAGTCCGTTGCGGAATACGACGACAACCTTCAGGCCGTTATCATCGGTAGGCTTGATATCGAGGACCTGCAAATCTACCTTTCCTTTTTCCACCGGAGCTTCCTCCGCCGCTTTTTGCGTATAGTGGCTTTGTTCGTCCGCACTCAGGCCCATATTCAGCTCCTGGGTCTCCTCGATGCGGCGTTTTTCCGGCTTTTTATAGGTCAGAGTCAGCGGCACTTCCTTCTCAGGAATGCGGTCGAACTCTTCCCAGCGGAACATAAATTCCATCGGACGGCTGGCCATGTGGCCCACAGGACCGTTTGCCATCAAGTCAAACGTCTTTCTCGCCACCTCTTCGCCGTCAGCAGTCACGAGGGTCAGCGGCAGCTTTTGCAACAGCACGTTGCGGTTTGTCGCGTTGCGAATGTACGTCAGCACCAGGTAGCCTTCATCTGTCACCTGTGTGTAGAACGGAATAATGCCGACCTCGTCGCGAACGACCGGAGGCAGCTCATCGTGGACGTACTGCAGCAGCTCCTGCTCCGCCTCCTCCAGTTGATTGTCCCAAGGACCGTTCATCGTCAGAAACAGCTCTTTGGCCTCAACCCGGTTCGCCGATTGCTGCGGGTTGTCGATCCCCGACACCCCCAGGTAAAACTCTTTATGCAAATGCTCATGAATATCTTCACGTACTTGCTCCAGGCTTTCCTTGGAGCCAAACCAGTTCTCCAATAACCAACTCATATGTCAACCTCCTCCTGATTTCTGCGATCGAGAGCTCTTGCGCCTATTCTACGTCAAGAACCCATCTGCGCAGATTGGCATCCGGTTTTTTCACGAACTCCGGCGGGAACACGATCAGCCACGGACGGCTGTTCCCCGGCTTCACGCGAATCTTGCTGGCATCCACAACGCCTCTCGCCACGACATCGCCGTCCGTATCGGAAATCGTGATTTTCAGCTTGTCAGGACGATAATCCGTAGACAGGCCGTTGCGGAACAGCAATGCGGCAACCAGTTGCCCTTCTTTCGTTTTCCCGATATCAAACCCGGTAATTTGCACCGAGTTGACCGGAATCGGCGGCAAAGAGTACGCGAGCGACTCCAGACGGTCTTTTTGACGCTGTGTCATGCGTCTTTCCATTTCCGGGTCCAGCTCCAGCGTACTTGGCCAGATGTGCGATCTTTTTCCTGCTTTCATCACGACTTTCCAGCGGCTGAACATGAAGTTGTCGTGCAGGTAGCTCTCTTCCGGGAACAGCACTTCCCACGGACGGCTTGTATGCGGAGGAATAGCGCCCATATCAGACAGGTCGACTCTCATCCGCGCGAACGGCTTGTCGTCCAAGTAAATAGCCAGACCGATGTTTTTGAAGCGCACAGGCTTATCTGTCGCATTGCGGAAAAACATCGTCACGGTCATGCCGTTCGGCTGGGGAATCATGCTGAAGCCCGTTACGCTAATCAAGCCTCGTGCCATCTCAGGCAGTTCTGCTTGCAAGAATCGCAGCGTATATTTTTTCTCCGCATCCAGCTCCTGCTCCCACATCGGATGCAGGGACAGCTCTGTGCGCACTCTGTCAGGCTTGCCGGAAGTGCTCGCTGCGGGCTGGTTTTCCACTTCTACTTCCGTATCTTTCAACTCCGCAATGTCAATCGCAGACTCTTCCTGAATCTCTTTTTTCAAATCCTCCAGGGCCTTGTCACCCTGCTGTTTTCCAAACAAATTTTTCACAAAAGAAAACATGTGTTACCTCCTCACACGTCCGGGCCCGAACGAAGTTTCTCTCTCCTCATGATATACATTTCCCCATCGCCCATGCAAACCAGACTCTCTACGCTTGCTGCGGAACACTCACTTTCCAGCGCGACAGGTCCGGCTGCTCCACCAAAATACTTTCCGGAGGGTAAATAAACAGCCACGGCTTGCTCGTATTGGCATTCACGGTCAAACTGCCAAGCTCAAACATTCCTTCTGCCACCTTTGCCCCTGTCGCATCGTAGAGAGCGAGCGGCAGCTTTTCAAAGGAGAGCGACTGCGTAGAGCCGTTGCGGATCAACAGCATGACGTGAAGGGCTCCTTCCGGGGAGCGACGAATTTGCACACTCTGGATATTCACTTCTCCCTCTTTTAAGGCAGGGAGATTTTTCGCCAGTTCGATCAAGGAGTTTTTCTGCGCATCCGACAGCGCCTTGATCCACGACTCTTCCAGCTCCAACTGTTGCGGCAGCACCATTTTTTTCTGCGCCATCTCGAATGCGACCTTCCAGTTAGCCAAAAGTACGTTTACCTCCAGGAAGTGCTCGCGTGAAAATACAAACGACCACGGTCTGGCTGATCGCGGCGGAATTTCCCCTATCTCGCTCAAGTCAAACGCTTGGCGGGTAAACAACTGCTGATCCCCGAACAATACCACCAGCGTCATTTCCTTCAGGCGGATCGGACGGTCCGAGCTGTTGCGGATAAACGCCGTCACTTCGATTCCATCATCATGCGGAACAAGCGCTGTTCCTGCGAGGGAGATATTCCCTTCCGGCAGCGGTTCCAGCTCCTGAGCCATAAAGGAAAGCGCGTATTTCTCCTGCGTACTCAGCTTCGCTTCCCACGATTCATGCAAGGACAGCGTTGTTACGACGCCGGCAGATGCCTCTTTTTGCTTTTGTGCTTCCTGATGAGACTGTTCGGTATCAGAAGCGGACAAAATGGATTCCTCCTGAACCTGCTCTCGCACCTCTTTGGTGGTAGGTGTCTTCCCCATTAAATTCTTCAAGAAGGATAACATAGCACCGCTCCCAACTTTTCTCTACATCTATATAGAGTTTGCGTTCGTCATTCACTATAGCATAGTGACATCCTTTTGCAACATAGAAAACTTGGCATTCTCCCGCCTGTTACGGCCTTTTGATCGAGAATGCACGGTGTGGCAGCCAGCCGGCTGACCTGTCTGCGTCAGAGACGGGTAATATTTGTAAGGATACCTGTAGGCATTAGGGATGTCAAGGAATGGAAGGGTGCCTCTTCTCCCCGATTAAACTTCCATTTGGTGAGAAAGTTTACATTATAATTCGTTGTTGATAAAATAGAAGTGTCTAAACAAATAACTTGGGGAATATCTTTTGAGCCAACTGACCGTTTCAGTTGGTTCTTTTTTGTAAAATCGTTGAAAAATACTGACAATTCCGCTGACAACAGATTAAAAAATTCATAATTGGGCAAACTGTGGAGTAACAACTATACACAAATGCTCTGACGTCGTGTTCCGCCCTTTTTTTATCGGCAAGACGTCCAAGGCGTATCTCGTGTTCATCAGCGGCCTCTGCACCGCCCAGGACGTCGACCAGCAGGTGCTGATGCCGCTCATGCACGTGACAGAAAGCGATTTTCCCGATCTCGGAAGGATGGCCGAGCAAGTGCCTATATGGAGGGACTTGTCGACTACACTCTTGTCGAAGAAGTGACCGCCCGGCTAAAACGGATCAAGATCGACGGAGTTTTGGAGAGCGGATATATAGAAGAAATGATTGAGGACAACCCCGCCTCGCCCTTTCCGCAATTAAAAGATACCGAACGGCCAGACACAGCCTGTTCGGCCTTGCTGGAGGGCAGAGTTGTCATTTTGATCGACGGGACACCGTTTGTCCTCATTGCGCCGATCACCTTTTACGCCCTGTTTCAAGCGGCGGAGGATTATTACCAGCGCTTCGTCATCGGTTCGGCGATTCGCTGGCTGCGCTACCTGTTTCTCGGGATTTCGCTCCAATCTGAACATGAGCAGTCCCGAGCTGGTCAAACTCGTGGAAAAGGTATTCCAGGAAGATATCAACGCTCGCATCGAGCTGGCTCTCCATCAGGTGCAGCACGAAATGAAAGCAGACATTTTTGACTTCGCCACAGAGTTTTACCGGGAATACCAGCAGGAATGGAAGGAAGCGAAAGACCAGTGGGATGTCATTTTCCCCAAGGTAAAAGTAACAACGGACATCGAGGCGTTTATCCGCCGTCCCGGTTTGGTCACGGTTCCAGGCGGCATACCGGAAGATGAGGTGAGACATAAGTGAGATGGGGCGTCACAATAGGCGTTACGGTGCTTGTGATTTTGATTGTCCTCTTTGAACTGCCTGCCCTGAGACAGAAACCGCTGAGAGACAAAATCGCTTTTTTCTCGCTCTTGTTGTGCTGGCTCAATTCGATTTGCCCAATATGGCAGGACCGATTACATGGCTGAATACACTGTTCAAGCCTTTGGAAAAATGGATGGAAAAATAATCGACGGGTACTACGTTTAGCCAGAGGTGAACATTCATGCTTGAAAAAGGAAAAATATCTGCGTTTCGACATGACTTCGCTCCCCTACTACGGCTTCTTGATGCAAGTCGTGCTGCCGCTCCTGCTGCTGCTGATTGCGGCCACGCGAAAAAAAGGAGCGAGTGCGAATGAAGCTGCCTAGCTTTTGAGCAACGCTAAAAAAGCTGGCTCAAAACTGGGGCAGACCTAATAAAATAGAACTATTCAGACAATTAGTAACAAGTTTATCCACAGAGTGTGGATAACTTCTTCCTGCTTTATGTGTGTAACTGGAGGCATTTTTGATATTTCACAATGTACTCGTCCAATTGTTGCGACATATCGATCACAGTCGGATGCAGAAAACTACCTTTTTCCAAGACCAACTCAGACAACTCTTTACGCATGGTCTCGATACGCTGCAGAAGATCTGTTGTATGATCCATGGTAATTCCTCCAGAAACAATTAGATCATAAGTAATAGGATTATTATACCGCCCGAACATTCGTATATATAAGAAAAAAAGAATGAACTTATATGTGAATGATTTTCTCGACGCTGCTGCCGACAACTCCCAGCAAATTTGTCAGGTCGCGGATTTCATACGTCGGCGTGATCCCCAGATGGTTTTCCTTGCCGTGCGGATTGTACCAGCATGTATCAATCCCGTAGTTGTGTCCTCCTTGAATATCGGACGTTAACGAATCGCCTACCATTAGGACTTTTTTCTTATCCGTTAGCGCCAGCCGGGAAAACGCATAATCGAAAATTCTTTGGTCGGGCTTCTGGAACCCGGCCTCCTGGGAAATGATGATCTGTTCGAATGCGTCTTGCAGCGGAGACAATCGGATTCGCGACGTCTGCACCTCGGCAAACCCGTTTGTGATGATCGCCAGCCTACAGTCGGCGAGACGGCTGCATACGTCTACCGCTCCTGGCAGCAGATGCACTTCCTGCCCCAGATTCGCAAGGTAAAGCCGGTTAAACGCTTCCGCATCCCCGGAAAGCTCATGAGCCGCAAACAGCCGCTTGAATCGCTCCACCCCAAGCTCCGCGAGCGTAATGCCGCCCTGCTCCAGCTCGCGCCACAAGCCTTTGTTAATCTCGCGGTAGGCCGCTTCGTAATCGGTCATGCCTTCTGGCCACCCAAACTCGCGAAAAGCTTTGTCCAACGCATTTTTTTCCGATAAGTCAAAATCCATCAGCGTATCGTCCACATCAAAGAAAATCACGTCGTATTTCACTGCTCTCTCCACCCGTTTCCGTCTCCAGCGAGCCCGTTTATTTTTTCCTCAAACAATCTGTACTCGTATTATAACAGATTCACATAACGGTCAGCCCATCGACTGGAAAGATCGGAAGAAACAAGAAAGAGCCTGCCCTCCGCCGACAGACTCTGTGCAAACAAGCGAGCGCGCTCACTCATGTGAAGCGCTGCGTCTTGTACCACTTTCTTTTTCTTCTCGTCACCTTGTCCATCAACAACCCGAAAAACGCTTGGACAGAGATGATAATAAACAACTGCGCATACGTGAAATACGAGAGGCAGGACAAGACGAAGTTTCTCGTCGTGCTCTGGCCGATGTCCGAGGCCAGCGCGAGGTTGATTTGCAGCACGTACAAGTAATACATCAGCGCCCAGGCGACTACCAGATAGACGTAGATGTCTTCGGCAAACTGGAACGGCGAAACCACTTCGGGATGAAACAAGGAAATGATTTTGTAGACGAGATTGGTCACAAAAATAATATCCGAAACGATAATGGCTACCATGAACCAGAAGTAGCTGGCTGCGTAATACAAAAGCTTCAGCTTGATCCGCCAGCTCGTCCCGTCGAACAAATGCGTGATGTTCCCGAAAATGGACTGATAGTTGCCCATCGCCCACCGCTTGCGCTGCTTGATGTAGACGCCGAGCTTCTCCGGCTCCTGCTGGTAGGCCTCTGCCCGCGGCGCGAGCGCGATCAGTTGCCCCCGCTTCAATATTTCAAAGGAAATCGCCGTATCCTCCGTCAGCGACTCCTCGTCCCAGCCGCCAACCTCCTCGATCAGCGAGCGCTTGACGATGAAATTCGTCCCCGGAATCGAGCCAAGCTGAAAAAGCTCCCACAGCCCCGTATGGTAGACGCGATGCATAGTGACCAATTCCAAGTTAATGCATTGGGTGAGAAAATTTTGGTCGCGATTGCGCGCCTTGTTGCGACCGAACACCGCTCCGTACCGCTCTGGCTGCTCCATCGCCTTTTGCATTAAAAAAGCCAACGCGTTTTTCTCCGGTGCAGCATCGGCATCGTAAATGCAAAGCCATTCGCCAGTAGCCAGCCGCAACGCGTCATTCAACGCGCCGGATTTCCCCCCGGTGCCCGTCCGCTCCATCACCTGCAAATGATGTTGCGCAAATTCCGGTCTGGCGTGCACCGCCCGCACCATCTCTGCCGTGCGGTCCGTACAGTTGTCGGCGATGACGATCACCTGCAGCTTCTCGACCGGATAGTTCAACTGCAAAATATGCTCCACTGTCGCGGAAATGACCAGCTCCTCGTTATGCGCCGGCACCAATACCGTCACGGTAGGATATGATTCCATATTCGCCGGAATCACCAATTCCTTTTTACTTTGCCGAAAAACAAAGCGGATTGCCCCCAGCATAATGACAGCCGACTCAAACACCGCGATCCAAATACTGATAATCGCGAGCAGCAACAACAGTTCAGCCACTGATTTTCCTCCGATCGTATTTTTTGCTCACTCTGTCGCGAAAAACGAAAGTAGCGACCGTCAGAAAAAGAATGGCTACGGTAAAAATAACGCTGACCGCTATGCACAAGGGGATAAACCAGCTCGTGTACGACATCGGAAGCCCCCCTTTCCCCTCCTAGCTTGCTAGCCATGCTTAAATGTATTCACCGATCAGATCCAGCTCTGCGTTCCGTTCGAGCGCCGCGATCACGTTGTCGATTTGTTCATACTGGCTAAACTGGTCTTTTTGGAACACAAGCGCTCCCGAGCGAATGACCAGCTCCAGCGGCCGCCCTTTTTTATCGGTAAACGACACGTCCATCATCGCGTTTTTAATCCGGCCCGTCAGCCGTTGCAAATAGTCTTTGTTCGTCATCGGCAACAAAATGACAAACCGCCCTTCATCGAGCGAAAACTTGTAATCTTCGAAGCGAATCTGCTTTTGAATCGTATTCGACAATTCCAGCAACAACTGCGCATACCGCTCCGAGCCGAGCGCTTCCTGGACGAGCGGCAAAAACTCGATTTTGAACATCGCCATGCAAAAGCTGTATTTATCCTCATAGCGTTTGGCCAGATTGGACTGCTTGACTACCGTCTCCGCCAGAGCCTCTTTGTTGCCCAGCGTCGTGTCGAGATCAATAATCGGATTGATCTCCTTCAGCTCCTCTAGCCGTTCCACAATGCGTTTGCTGCGAATCAAATACGACCTGATAAATGCCGCAACCAGCACATTCGCCGGAATCACCAGCATCCAGGCGTAAACGATGACACTGGATTCCGCGTAGGTAGCCAGCCAGACCATATAGCTGACCATATAGACGAATATGAGAACGACCGATACCCCCATCGGCACCGTAAAGCCAAGCAAAAGCGCCAGCAGGATCGCCATGCTGAGAACAAACTCGGTCAAGGTGTACGCTTGCTTCCAATAGACTTGCACGTAAACCAGCGCTTCCTGGAATGCCGTGAGCAGGAACAGGATGGCATACCCGATCTCCATCTTGCGCGTCGGAGAATTGTTGTTCATGATTCAGCTCCTTTCATAGATTTTTCCGCTCCCATCAGTCCAGGTAGCTTCGCATCGCCTCCTCTGCCAAAAGCGGAAACAGATTGTCGAAGATGTGCGTGTTGTCGTTAAAAACATATCCGCCAACATAACGGGCATCCTCGCTGCGCAGCTTGACCATCCGCTCATACAGCTCGCGGGCCCAGTCCGGGTCGTCCTGCTTCAGAGCAAGCAAAATAGCAAGCCCATAGACCGCCGGAGATTCGTAGGAGACGGCAGGCGTCCTGCTTAAACGGTCGTAGCGCCCAGGCAATTGCTTACGCTGCGCAAATTCCTTTTTCAAAAAGCCGACCAGCGCCTCCGACCTCTCCCCGATCTCCGCCCGATGCAGCGCGACGATCAGTTGGTCGATCAAATTGATCGAGTCATCATAGCTGTACACTTGTTTCTCTACGTGGAATATTTTAGGATAAAACAATCCGTCCTCTGGCATATTCCGCATAAGGTCCCGGTAGCGGTTGTACATATCCGCGTCGATCATCCCGTGATCGGCCATCCTTTTGAGGGCAGACATGTCGACGTAGGCGAGGCTGAGCGTGTGTGGAGACTCCTTTTTTGCGAAGTCATGGAAGTCAACGAGATATCCGTTTTGTATAGACGAGGCAAGCAAGGTTTCTGTTACAGCGTTTGCTGTCTTGTTGTACGCTTCTTTTCCCCATTTGTCAGTCGCCTGCCACAGCGCGTCCACGATCCGCAAATCATCCCCAAGCGCGTTCGTCGTCACATGCGACTGACCATCTGCTGACAGCTTCCAGTACAAATACGTTTGCGGCGAGAGAAAGTACCGATGCAACACCTGATAGCTGCTGTCAAACAGCTTCTGATCGTCCCTCGCCAGCGCATACTGCATCCAGAGGCCAAGCGATTCCGCCAACGCCTCTCTCCCGGCCACGATGTCCGCCGTCTCCGCAGGAGCGTCCAGCAGATAAGTAGCCAGCGTCCCGTTCGGATTGGTCATGTGCTCGACAATAAACTTCTCCGTCGGCGACGGCACCTGCTTTTCCAACATGAAGAAATAGAGGCAGCCAGACACAGCCAGCATCGACACGCCTGCGAAAAGCAGCTTTGCTTTTTTATTGAGATAATCACTTTGCAAGTGGGCATCATTCCTGTCGAGTGAAAAAATGAAGAATCAGATGGATAATTTTACATTTATTTACTGAGTCATTTATATACAAAAAAGTATAATACATGCGGTGATTAGCGTCTATTTATATTGACTTGAAAAATATGTATGTGGGGGTGGGGGGAGGGTTTCGTGGGGCTTGTACAGGGCTTGTGCTTTGTTTTCGATACTGTTTTCGCTTGTTCTCGTTGCGGCTTTCACTTGCTCTCGTAGCAGCTTTCATGTATTCTCGCTACGGCTTTCCCTCTTCATTCCCGTTTTTGCTGGACACAACATAACTCGCTGCAAAACTCTACCTAAGCTCACTGAAAAATCCTGTCGTTCAAAGATCGGCGGTATCGCTTGCATACGAGCGAACAAGCGTGCGAACCTTTTTGCCTGAAACCCCCGCTGATTAATATAAAAACTGCAGCCAGTCTAGTCGGTTTCCCACTTTCCGGCCCTCGCTGTCCCCCATCCCTTTCCTCATCACCAAAAACCGATTCAAACCCAATTTCAGACATTTAATATTCCCTTAGATAGAACAGAAAGGAGGTTTGTGCAGGAGTGTCTGAACCGCGCTCCGGTGGTATAATGGTAATACAGACAAAGGACGGGGAAGGGAGAGTGATGGCGTGACCAAGCGGATGAATCCAATCGTCGATTTTGTGTTCAAACGAATCTTTGGCACCGAGGAAAACAAAGATCTGTTGCTATCGTTTCTCAATGCCACGCTGAAACCGGAGGAAGGTAAAGAGCTGAAGGAAATCATCCTGGTTGATCCGCACATCAACGCCGATCAGGTCGGAGACAAGGCTTCCATCCTCGATGTGAGAGCGAAAACGAAGACGGGCGAACAGATCAACATCGAAGTGCAGCTTCACAACAAGTACGACATGGAGAAGCGCTCCCTGTACTATTGGGCAAAGATGTACGAGGGACAGCTGGCCGAAGGTGAACCGTACCGGAACCTCAAAAAAACGGTCACGATCAGCATCATAGACTTTGAGTACCTTCCGACAGAGAACTACCACAGTGTGTTTCGGCTGCGGGAGGATGAGAAAGGATTTGTGTTAACCGACGATCTGGAGATCCACTTTCTCGAATTGCCCAAGGTATCAGGAGTGCACCAGGAAACCAGCGATATGTTGGTCAAGTGGATGCTATTTTTTAAAGCCGAGAGCAAAAAGAAACTGGAGGAATTGGCGATGAGCGAACCGACGATTCGCAAGGCGGTCAACGTCCTTGAATTTCTGAGCCAGGATGCCGAGGCTCGCAGGTTGTACGAGTTGCGGGAGAAGGCGCTGAAGGATGAGCTCAACATGATTAAGGGAGCAAAAGCGGAAGGCGAGCGGCAAAAGGCAATCAAAATGGCATTGAATATGTTAGCAGATGGGGAACCAATCGACAAAATTGCAAGGTACACGGAACTTTCTCCAGATGAAATTCAAAAACTAAAGCAGCAACTTCACTAGCCTTCCCCTCCATGTTCCGCAAGTAGCGTCTGTATCCAAAGCAGCGGCAGAAGGTGCCGCATCTGCCACCGCTGACGCTGTACGAGGCTCAAAAACGTTCCAGAACCGATCGGCCCTGTGTCCAAGCAAAGGATGCAGGGTCTTTTTGCGTTCAAAGAAAGGGAAAGGAGGTGTTCGCACATGCTGTTTCCAAACCTGCCAACCAAAACGGCGGGCGGCAAAGTGCTCTGGGACACCCTGGACAGGAGAAACGGGTGGAAGCTGCAGCGGAACAGGCTCACCGGACATTTTCGCATTCTCGACCCGGAGGACATCAGACAGGCGTGGGGAGATGACGAAGGCGAGATGTGTCGTGCGTTTCGCAAGTTCGCCGGATCAAACGCGTAGACCCGAAGGCTAACGATTAGCCCTAGGGTCTTTTTGCATGTCAGGAGGTGCTAAAAAGATGGACGTGATTCAGCAATTCACAGAGTATCTTGTGGAGAACGGGATCGCGCCGAAAACGATTGAATCCTACGTCGGGGATGTAAGAGCCTTCTCAGCGTACCTGGTGTATATCGCATAATAAAAGTACAGAAAATCGCAGCGTAAAAATGCAGAGCTAGCCTGCGTTTTACAAGGCGGAAAAATAAATAGGCACTTGCCAACATCACTCTATTAAGTCTACCTTGGTCTTT